>CAYYBO010000018.1:0-23864 GCA_964470125.1 uncultured Planctomycetaceae bacterium
ACCCCGTTACGGGAAAAACCTGGCGGATTTACATGTTTTGGGTTGGTTGGTTAAACTTAACCTGGCTATTACATGCCGTGTATATAGGTTGCGACTGCGATAGAACGTGGAGGAGGGTATCCCGCCCTGTGTATAGGTAGGCCCCCGGTCGAGCCACCTGGCCAAACACGTAATAGCGCTTGCTGTTGGAGCTGCGCACTCGAACGTTGACCTTGGGATCCTCGTAATACTTCCGCAGCAGGGATTCGAGCTTCTGATTGATCTCGGCCGTCGAGAGGCCGGCCACTTCGATTTCGCCCAATAGTCGGAGGGTGATCTTGCCATCCGGACCCACAGGCTGTATCTCGCCGTTGACTTCAGCGCCCTGAGAGGAGCTAATCTCCAAAACGTCGGGGGGGTGTACGCGGTATTCCGTCGCCGAGACCGATGCTTCCCACTCGTGCAGAAACACACTTAATTCATGATCGCTGGTTGAGCAGCCTCCGGCGCCCAAGGCCGCCAGGCTGACGACGATGAAACCGAACCACGCGGTCCGTGACCGCTGCCGGGTCGTCGGCAAGAGGGACCTTTGCCGCCTGCGAGGTTCTCTGCGTTTCTTAACCGCGGGTCCTCCGTTCATGTCGCATGTCCCTATACGTCGAGCGATAAAACGACTTCCATATCGGGCCGGCCTTTCGCCGGTCCAGCCGGGACATTTATCGGGTTGCAGGGAAGCGGACTGAATATACGGATGCCACTGAATGTGAAGGGACCTTGAGAGATGCGTCACCCCGAGCGTTTGGGGACCCTGAGACCGGCGTCCTCGCGACGCGAAATGGGGGATACTCGGACCTTAACGACGCAGCGGCCTAACGCTTGGCTTGGACGCTTCAGCATAAGGAGGAGAACCAGGGTGCCTCCCCGCCACCTCGACTGGTATGCACCTTGGTTATGGGTCCCGCTTCGGGCGCGAGCTCTCCTCGATCAATCGCGAGGCCAGCTTGATGGCGGAATCCTTGTCGGGGAGGTCGCCGTTAAGCTGATCATAGTAAACGCGCTCCAGAATCCTCTTGTACTCGGGACCTGCCGGCAAACCGAGCCTGGCCAAGGCCCTCCCGTCAATCAGGGGCGGCGGTGCAATCTCGTCGCGCGTGATGGCGCGAACCCGCGAGAGAATCTGCCGGTGTGATGTCAGCGGCTGGTTTTCCGCTCGAAGCAAGGCAGCATCCAAGTCTAGGAGTTGTCCAAAAGCGGGATGGACCATCAGCAGTTTCAGATCGGCCAGGCTCAGGAGGCTCGGGTCGTGGAGCGCGTGCCGATGGGCGACCAGCCAGCTCACCGCGTGCTTAGTGTGATTGCTGCATCGCAAGGCGTCGCAGGCGGTTTCGACTTGCCTGGGCGAAAGCCCGTGCATCAGCGACGCCAGCGCCAATTCGAAGCCGGATTCAGACGGCAGTGCCCGGAGAATTGCCGCCGCCTGATTCGCGGCGTGCAAAACCTGATCAGCGCCAGGCCACAGGTGTGCAATTGCGCCGCTGCGACGGAGATCGTCAAAGGCCCCGGCTCGGCCGGGGTGCGAAAGCATCTGCTCCAACTCCACCCTGATGCGTTCGGGGCTGATGCGGGCGATCAGAGGAGCCTGCTCGCTCATCGCCGCGAAGGTGGCGGGCTCGATGGTGAACCCGAGCTTGGCTGCAAACCGAACCGCCCGGAGGATCCGGAGATGGTCTTCGGCGAAACGCCGACGAGGATCGCCGATCGCGCGGATAACGCCGGCCTTCAGATCCACCTGGCCGCCGACATAATCAACGATCTCTCGCTTGACTGGCTCATAAAACATTCCATTGATCGTGAAATCACGCCGGAGGGCGTCTTCACGAGCGTCGGTGAAACGGACCTTGGTCGGATGGCGTCCATCCTCGTACTCCATGTCGGTTCGGAAGGTGGCCACCTCGATGGAGAATGGGCCGACGCGCACGAGCACGACGCCGAACTTCGCCCCGACCTTCTGCGTGCGGCGAAACAGATCGAGCACCTCTTTCGGCTTTGCCGAGGTGGCCACGTCGTAGTCATGGGGCCGCTTACCCATCAGCATGTCGCGGACGCAGCCGCCGGCGAACAAGGCGTCGAACCCGGCCGCGCGCAGCCGCCGTACAACTGCGACCGCCGCTTGGCGCATGGTCAGTCTGGGCCGTTGGGTATGTCGCCGACGATTCACGGCTCGTCCCGTGGGTGATGTTTGTACATGCTGACAGGCATCCTACCCCAGGTCCGCCGCTTGATGTAGCGTCGCCCCCTTGGCGGCGACGTAGAGCGCAGGTCAACCCCGGCTCTCGTTTCCCGTCGGCCACACGGGCCGACGCTACAATCGTTCGCTCGGCGGATGTGTTACGACCCATGTTGGAACATGGTGACAGCCATCCTACCCCAGGTCCGCCGATCCAACGATACCCAGCCCCCCACGAGCCCGCTCGGGACCGGCGCCTCCGTCGGGTGCCGCCAGACCAACAGCGAGGCGGAAGCGAGCGGAACCGCCTCGGCAAGGTTGGCCAGCGCGTGCATCATCGGCGAATCGCTCGAGAGATCGATGCTCATGGGATAAGGTGGATCAAGGAATACGAGACCGAAGCCGCCCTCGGTCTGGCTGGCCAACGATTCCTTTCGCAGTGCCCCCACAGGCGCTGCAATGACATCGGCCTTGGAACCGAGGTCCAGGGTCTCGATGTTCCGCCGCAGACAGCGCAGTGCCTGCGGATCAGTCTCCACGAAGACGCAAGACGCGGCCCCGCGCGAGAGGGCTTCGATCCCCAGGCTGCCGCCGCCGGCGAAGAGATCCAGCACCGCCACCGGCGGCAGGCGCCCGGGTTCGGCGAGCATCACCCCAAGCCGGTCGAACAGTGCGACCTTCACCCGGTCGAGAATCGGCCGCGTACGCACGCCCTCGGGGGCGGCCAAACGACGGCCTCGATATAAACCCGCAATCACGCGCATGGCTGCGGTCCTGCTGCTGGAAGATCGCCGGCCCGACCGCTACTGGCGGAGGCGCCTCCCGCCACTCGATGCGGCCGCGAGATACCATAACACATGGAAGGCATCACGCGATATGCTGCCCACACACCAGCGGGTGTGTGTTCCGCGGCGAGTCAGCGGCATAGGCTCTGGCTGCGTTTTCAGTGCTGATAAAACCGCAATGGCGGGCGGACTGCCTGATTCGCCCTTTTCCAGGACGCCGGACATGCTGGCAATCGACGGTTCTCAAGGCGAAGGCGGCGGCCAGGTGCTCCGTACTGCCCTGGCTCTTTCGCTTGTCACGCAGACGCCCTTTAGGATCGAGAGAATCCGTGCCCGCAGACGGAAGCCGGGTTTGATGAGACAACACCTCGCCGCAGTGCGGGCAGCGGCGCAGGTGGGCCGCTCTAAAGTGCGAGGAGACCAGATCGGCTCGCTGGAACTCACCTTCGAGCCTGAGGACGTGGTTCCCGGGGAGTACCGGTTTTCCGTGGGCTCTGCGGGAAGCGCCACGCTTGTCTTGCAGACGGTTCTACCGGCGCTGTTGACTGCGTCCGGACCGTCACGGTTGTCGCTGGAAGGAGGCACGCACAACCCCCTTGCGCCGCCGTTTGACTTCATCCGCAGTAGTTTCCTACCGCTGGTCAACCGCATGGGGCCAAACGTCAGGGCGGTGCTCGAACGTCCCGGCTTCTATCCAGCGGGCGGAGGCCGCTTCACTGCGGAGATTTCGCCCTCGCCGGGGCTGGCACCGTTGCACATTCGGCAGCGAGGGTCACTCCGCGGGTACCGGGCGGTGGCGACCATTGCTGGTCTGCCGAAGCACATCGCCGAGCGTGAAATAAGCAGCCTTCGGCAAACACTTGGCTGGCCCGACGACTGCTGCTCCATCGAGGAGGTCATCGCCCCGATTGGCCCCGGGAACACGCTAAGCGTCGAGGTGGAATGGGAACATCTGACCGAGACGTTCACTGCCTTCGGCTCTCGGGGCGTCCGCGCGGAGGACGTGGCCTCGGGCTTGGCTGAAGAAGTCGGGCGATATCTTGCGGCTGATGTGCCCGTGGGGGAGCACCTGGCTGACCAGCTCCTGCTGCCGCTGGCGATCGCAGGCGGCGGTTCATTTCGCAGCCTGCCGTTGACCCTGCACGCGAGCACGAACATCGCGGTGATCCACAGATTCATCTCTGTACCGATTGAGGTCGAGGAAGAGTCACTGGCGGCGTGCGTGGTCCGTTTTGGGGGGCCGGCGTGAATATCCGGGGTCACACACGACGAAACTGACGCTCCAGATCGCGCGTGCTCAGTTGCAGCGTCGTCGGCCGACCGTGCGGACAGTTTGACGACCTCTGCACGAGATGACGCTGTGACAGCAAGGCCCTCATCTCCTCCACGGAGAGGGGATCACCGGCCTTGACCGCCGCCTTGCAGGCCATCATGTCCAACGCCTGATGCACGTGGGCCTCTTCGGATGGCGGCTCCTCGCTCTCGGCCAGCTTGTCCAACAAGTCAGCGACGAAGGCGTGGATGTCGACGTGCGGCAGCATCGCCGGGAACGACTGCACGGCCACGGTCCCTGGTCCGAACGCGGCAACCTCAATCCCCAGCCGGGCAAGCAGCTCGCGATGCTCGTGAGCCGCCTGCTCTTGCCGTGGAGACACTTCAATGGCCTGCGGCATCAGCAGTCGTTGAGACTCCAGAGGACCGGCCAGCAGTTGCTCGCGGAATCGCTCGTAGAGGATCCGCTCGTGCAAGGCGTGCTGGTCGACGATGATGATCCCTTCCTCAGCCTGGGCCACAAGGTACGTGTTGTGGACCTGAATCACGCCGCCGAGAGCCTCCTCCTGAGGCTCCATCGTCGCGGGGCCCGCTTCGGCATCTCCCTCGCTTCGAGATTCCGATCCCGGCAATGCCGTGGCTGCAGCGCCGGCGTCCGGAGGTTCCAGCGGCGAGACGGGCGACCGGACGGCCTCTTCGCGACGAAACATCGACGTGATGGATGGGCGGACGCCCTCCGCCGGGAAGGGCGGCGGCTGGAAACGCAGGCGGGCCTGGGCGGGGTCGACGGCCTTGAGGTAATCGACCAGGGCCTCGCGGGTACGCTGCTGGCGGTCGAAGTCGTCGCGCGGAGGGCTGCCAGCACCGAAGCCGCTCGAAGGCATTCGCAGGGCGGGCGTCAGATCGTGGCTGAGCAGCGTCTCGCGCAGGAGCGAGAGGACCTGCGATTGGATCATGCCGGCGTCGCGCCAGCGGACTTCGATCTTGGTGGGGTGGACGTTCACGTCGAACTGGGCGGGATCGACTGCGAGGAAGATGAAGACGACCGGGTAGCGGTCGTGCTCGATCAGGCCGCGGAATGCCTCGCGGACGGCGAAGTTGACGCGGCGGTCGACGATGTAGCGGCCGTTGAGGAAGAGGTATTGCCACTTGGAGGAGGCCCTGGCCTGGGCGGGCGGGGCCAGCAGGGCGTCGATCCGGCAGTCGCGTTCGTCGCGATGGGCGGCGAAGAGACAGTCGGCGAGGTCGCTTCCGTAGAAGTCGGCGATCCGCGTGCGGCGGTCGGTGGTGGCGGGGAGATTGCGGGCCGGGCGGCCGTTGTTGGTCAGGGTGAAGGCGACCGAGGGGTGGGCCAGGGCGAGTCGGGCAAGCTGCTCGGTGACGTTGGCCAACTCGGTGGCGGCCTGACGGAGGAACTTGCGGCGGGCAGGGACGTTGTGGAAGAGGTTGCGGACTTCTATGGTGGTGCCGACCGGGGCGGCGCAGGCCCGAGGGCCGTCGAGGCGGCCGTCGTCGGCGAGGAGTTCATAGGCTTCGAGCTGCTCGGCGGGGCGGCTGCAGATGCGGAGGTGGCTGACGGCGGCGATGGAGGCGAGGGCCTCGCCGCGAAAGCCGAGGCTGCGAACGTGGAAGAGGTCGTCGATGAGGGCGATCTTGCTGGTGGCGTGGGGGGCGACGGCGAGGGGGAGGTCGTCCGGGGCCATGCCGCAGCCGTTATCGGTGACGCGGATGAGCTTGATCCCGCCGTCCTCAAGGGCGACGTCGATTCGCGTGGCGCCGGCGTCAATGGCGTTCTCAAGAAGCTCCTTGACGACGGAGGCCGGACGCTCGATGACCTCGCCCGCGGCGATCTTGTTGACGAGGGAGGGATCGAGCTTCTTGATTCGCGACATTGCGGTCGATTACCTGCTTGGCTCTATTAGGGAGTCGCGGCGAGTATAGGTCGACTCGCGACGCCCGGTCAACGTCGCTACTGGGGTCGAGCGGCGGAGTTGCGACTTCTGTCGGGGCCTCTAGCATAAAGGGGGCATCGACGGTCACTTACGGAGAAGCGAGACATGACCGATCAAGGAGAGCCTCCACAGACTGGCGAGCAGCTTCGGGAGGCATCTTGTGGAGCGGCTGCATCTCGCCTCAGGCGAGCCCGCCGGCTGGCTGTGATCGCTGTGGCACCGGCGATTGGGTCTTTCTTCTTCAGTGGGCAGGTCTTCTTGTTCAGCCCCATGGTCGGGCTGTTCCTGGCCTTCCTGGCTTTGACCTGCTTCCTTCCTGTGCCACGAACGCAGGCCGATCCGCCGCCGGTGGTCTCGAAGGCCGGCAAGCGCGAATGGTGGAACTCATTCCTGTTCTGCCTGCTGGTTCTGTTTGGGCAGGGTTGCCTGATGCAAATGACCTTGGGGCGCGCGCGAGCGGCAAGCAAAGCGACCGTCACGCAGGCAAACCTGATGGGTATTGGGATGGCCCTGAAGCTCTATCACGAGGACGAGGGCGAGCATGCCCCGTGCCTGGGCGATCTGAAGGCTGCCAACCATACGGTTGGCAAGCAACTTCTCTCACTCGACGATCCGGCGATCTGGTCTTGGGAAGACACTGATCCGCCGTACTCTTCGTTTGCCTACAATCCGGGCGTCGGGCCGTGGAGGGCGGACCCGGAGATCGTGTTTGCGTTTGAGAGAGAGCCTTGGACGGCGACGGAGATGCGGTTGTTTCCGAAGCACGGTCGGTGGGTGTTGTTCGGGGACGGCTTGGTGCGGTGGCTGATCGAAGGCGAGTTTCGTGAGGCTTTGGAGCGCGATCGCGCACGGCGGAGCGACCTCAATTGGCCCGAATGGTCGATGGCGGCGGAGAGTCGCCGTCGGTAGGATGCGGGCAACGGCGAGTTGCGGAGTCAGTAGTATGGCGGTGATGCCCACGGGATTGTCTACGCGGCTGGTTCGTGACGACCTCGGGGGGGATATTTGGACGCTCAACCTCGGGCCGCAGCACCCGGCGACGCATACGACGCTGCGGCTGGTGTTGGAGCTCGACGGGGAGGTGGTGGTCGCCTGCACGCCGCACATCGGCTACCTGCACAGTGGGTTCGAGAAGCTGGGCGAGCACCTGAACTACAACCAGTACGTCGTGGTCACGGATCGGATGAACTACATCTGCCCGATGGCCAACAACATCGCCTGGCACTCGGCCTGCGAGAAGTTGTTCGGGATCGAGATCACGCCGCGGTGCAAGGCGATCCGCACGATCATCGCGGAGCTGGCCCGCATTCAGGATCATCTGTTATGTACCGGAGTGGCGGGGCTGGACCTCGGCGCCTTCACCGCCTTTCTCTACGTGTTCAACGAGCGGGAGTACATCAACGACCTCTTCGAGGAAATCTGCGGGGCGAGGTTCACGACCAGTTACACTCGAGTGGGCGGCCTCATGTATGATATGCCGCCCGAGTGGCCAGAGCACGTCAAGGCTTTTCTGAGGCGCCTGCCGCGGGCCTTGGACGATTTCGAGTCGTTGCTGACGCGGAACCGCATCTTCATCGAGCGGACCAAGGGGATTGGCGTGCTGGGCCGAGACGAGGCCATTGCGTGGGGATGGACGGGGCCGATCGCCAGGGCCAGCGGGGTCAAACGGGATTTGCGGAAGGACGAGCCGTACCTGTGTTACGCGGACAACTGGGATGGCCGAGGCTCGCTGGCGGTCTCCTTCAAAGTGCCCATCACCACTAACGGCGACGTGTATGACCGATACCTTGTTCGGCTGGAGGAGATGCGGCAGTCGAAAGCAATCATCGAGCAGTTGATCGACAATGTGCCGGCGGGGCCGGTCAACGTCATGCCGGATGAGAAGCTGACCCTGCCGGACAAGCACGAGGTGTACTTTTCCATTGAGGGCTTGATCCACCATTTTGAGCAGGTGATGACCAATCGCGGGTTTAAGCCGCCGGTGGGAGAGGCCTATGCCGCCAACGAAACCGCCAACGGCGAGCTCGGCTTCTACCTTGCCTCGGACGGCGGCAACAGCCCGTACAGGGCCCGCTGCCGGCCGCCGAGTTTCATCAACTATCAGTGCTTCGAGAAGCTGGTCGTGGGTCACGTGATCAGCGACGTAGTGGCGGTGCTGGGCAGCCTGAACATCATCGCGGCGGAGCTGGATCGGTGAGGAAAGCCGAAACGCCGAAACGCCGAAACGCCGACAGCCCACCACCGTCCATCCACTCAGAGGGCCACCCACGGCAGTGCATCCTCCAATCCTCCTCCGCGCGGCGGACACGGATGATCGCGGGTTTCACCGCGGTGCTTCTGCTGGCCTGGGCGGTATCAGGCTTCAGCGATGCCTGGCTGCGATGGAAGCAGACCACGGCGTGGAACCCGGCATTCCTGGAAGGTTTGGCATGGTCGCACGGCCAACTTTCCCTTCCGCACCGCCTGTGGGATACGGCCTACCTCGAGTCCGCCGAGAAGGTCTACAACGTTTTCCCGCCGTTGCAATCCCTGCTTGGTCTTGCCGCTGTCGGTTTGGCGAGGCTCAGCGGCGATGACGCGCCATTTCCAGAGACGCGGCTGTTTCCTCTGCTGGTCTTTGGACTGCCGCTGCCTATCGCGGGCTACTGGGTCTTCCGCCGTCGGACGCGGAGTAATCTCTGGGGCGTGGTCCTGACCGTGGCGTGGCTGCTGGGCACAGCGGTCCGCCCCTGCATCAACGAGGCCCGCAACGACGGCGTTCATCACATCAACCACCTGCTTTCACAGATCGGTCTGCTCCTGCTGGCCGGGGAGTTGCTGGGCCGGAGGCGCCTGTGGCTTACGCTCATCGGCTTGGCCATCGCCGCCTGGAGCCGGCAATTGACCATCATCTATGCCTTCGCAGTGTTGGTTGCCGCCTCCTATCCGAGCCCAGAGCGAGAACGACGGGTTCAAATGCCCCGTGATACTCATGGGAACCTGCTGCTCACTCGGTTATCACTGGCATTCGCCGGCCTGGCGGTCATCGTTGCCGTCCCGGCAGCGCTGAATTGGGCGAAGGTCGGCCGGCCATTCAGCGGGGGATATGAGTTGATCTATGTCGGCCGCGACCATGGTCTTGCCAAGGACGTTCGTGCCCACGGCCTGTTCTCGCCGACCTTCCTGACTCGAAACGCCTACTACATGAACGCCGCCTTGCCGATTGGACGGGCCGAGGACGGACTGCTTGCCTGGCGGCCCGCGGAATACGGCACCAGCCTGTGGATCGGCACGCCTCTGCTCGCCTTGGCGCTGGTGGGCGTGCGGACGTGGTGGAGGGAACCGGCCGCCAGGGCGATGATGCTCTGCACGCTGCCGGTCATCGCGGCGTTGTTGCTGTATCATGGGACCGGTCAACGGCAATACGGCTACTGGCGGTTCTCGCTCGACTTCGCGCCGGTGTGGCTGGTGGCGGCGGCGCCGTGGCTGGCGAGCGGATGGAGGCGTTGGGTGACGCTGCCTTGCACCGCCTGGAGTGTGGCGTATTTCGTGATGGTGGATCACTGGTCGCCGGTTGTTTCGGGCTAAGTAGAGCTGCGGAATCTCTCCGTGACCATGGCACGGGTGTCCCGCCCGTGAACACCGGCGAGACGCTGCTGCCGCAATGAGCGAGCGACTTTGCGGTTCTACTGAGAGCGACGGAGGATGGCGGATGCCTGGGTTCGCGAAGCGTCTTGCGATGCCGACGATCACGACGCTGGTCGCGCTCTGTGGCGTTGGGTGTGGGCCGGGGAAACCGGAGTTGCTGGCGGAATCGCCGAAGGGGTATCCCACGGTGTTCGGCGAGCGACGGCTCTACCACACGCCTCGCGGGTACATCTATGCGAGGTCCGAGGAGAAGGCCGGCGAAGCGGATCAATGGCTTAAGGAGGTCAGGGGTTACGTCAAGCGAAAGCACAAGCGGGAACTGGGCAAGGGCGTGGTCATTGTGATGGACCCGACGGACGAGCCGGTGGCCAGTACGCTGGAGCAGACGTTGGCGCTCGAACGCGATCCCGTGCTGATGCCAGTGCCGCCGCGGCACCCGAAGAGTAGCGAGGAGCTTCGGGCGAAGATGGCGAAGGATGGAGTGCCGGAGGCGGCGATGGTCCGGGGTGCTACCATACCGTTGTCGGCGAGCAAGCTGCGGGAGATGGGTTTGGAGTTGCCGAGTGTTGAGTGGGCGGTGGCGGCTCCTTCGCACGATCTGGCCGTAGAGTGCGCGATCGATGTCGGGGCCGGCGTCGCCAGGAAGAAAAGACCGGACCTGACCGAGGAGCAGGCTCGCAAGGTGGGAGCGTTGGTGTCCGGCTCGTTGGCGAAAGGATTCGAGTTGGCCCGTGGCAACCCGGTGTTTGTGCTTTGGGCGCAGCGTCAAGGGGACTGGTCGGCCGAACAAAAGTGCGTGGCGATCCTTGAGAGGTTGAAGCACACGTTGAGATCGAATTGGCTGCCGGTGCCGAGGGACGAGGAACTCGAGTGGTGACGCAGTGAGCGGGTTGAGCCGTTGTCGCGCGTGTTCAACGAATGGGAGTCTCGCTGATGGCGTGGAAGGCCCTGGATCGACGCACGGCGGTGGTTGATGAGAAGGCCCCGCCGGTCCTGAGCGAGGGGGTGCGGGAGAAGATACGTTCGTTCTTCCCGCGGTACGAGACCAAGCGGGCGGCCTTGTTGCCGGCCTTGCACGTCGTCCAGGACGCCCTGGGCCACATCGGCCCGCAGGCGATCAAGGAGATCGCCGGGTTGTTGGAGATAACGCCTGCATCGGTGCTGGACACGATTAGCTTCTACACACACTTCTGGCAGCATCCCAAGGGGCGGAAGGTGATCGTCGTGTGCCGGAGTCTGTCATGTCAATTGATGGGCTCGGAGACGGTCTTGAACGCGATCAAGGACGAGCTTGGCATTGACGAGCATGGAACCACGCCCGACGGGCGATATAGCTTGGTTACCGAGGAGTGCCTGGCGGCTTGCGAGCACGGCCCTTGCATGCTGGTCAACGAGAAGCTGCACAAGCGGGTCCGTCCCGAGGACGTGAAGCGTCTGCTGGCGGATCCGGCGAATGATCGCCTCGACGTCGAACGCTCGGACCTGTTTGACCGACCGACGGAGACGACCGCGTTGCCGGCGCAGGAGTCGTGACTTGTCCACCGCGTTTGATCAACCTGGACCCGGAGGCGAACAGGCGGCGTCCCTTGCGACCTGCGCCCCTCGGATCGAACGGGGCGAATCACCCGCATACGTGACGGGCTGCCTCCTGCTGCTTCTGATCGGACTGCACCTGACGATCAGCCCGGCGCTGCGACTCACGAAGTGGCACGTCGAAGGGGGGATGAACCCGGCTTTTCTTGAGGCTCAAGCGTGGCAAGCCGGGCGGATGACGCTGGAGGGGCGTCCGGCGGATACGGCCTTGTACGACGGCAAGGTCTACAGCGTTCACCCCCCGTGGTTCGTGTTGTTGAGCTACGCGGCGCTGGCGCTGGCGAAGTGGTACCCGCACCTGCCGCAGGGCGAGTTCTACACCCCCTGGTACGTACTGGTCGTTGCCCTTCCGCTGCCGTTTGTGGGCTTCTGGGCGTTTCAGCAGGTGCTGCGGAATGCAGCCTGGGCGGCGGTCCTGACGTTCTACTGGATGGCCGGCACGCCGCTGCTGCCGCAACTTATCCTCTGCGGCGACGGCGCCATCAACCCGCTCAACCACGTGCTCTCAGGTACCGGCTTGATGCTCATCATGGGCGATCTCCTCGGAAAACGCCGGATGTGGCCGGCAGCCGGAGGCTTGGTCATCGCCCTCTGGAGCCGCCCGCACCTGGTCTTCCTGGGTTTGGGGGCCTTGTGGATCGCTTGGTCTTTCAAGGAGTCGCGGCGGCGGAACCTCGTCATCATCGGAAGCGCACTCGCGGTGTCGGTGGGCACGATGATGACGCTCAACTGGATCAAGTTCGACAGCCCCTTCGAGACCGGCTACCGGTACATCTACGACTACCGGCCGAACAGTCAGCTCGCCCGGCGGGCGTCGGCCCACGGCATCATGTCGCCCCAGTTCATCAAGGAGAACGCCTACTGCATGAACCTGGCGCCGCCGCAGTTTCGTTTGACCTCGCGAGGCGTGGTACCGGAGAACGATGAAGACGGCGTGGCCGTCTGGTTCACCTCGCCCCTTCTGCTGGGGGCGTTCCTGGGCCTTCGAAGTTGGGGGAAGAACAGGGCCGCCAGGGCCATGATGGCGGCGTCGGTGCTCGTGATCGGAGCGTTCCTTATGTACCATTCTCAAGGAGGTTCGACCAGCGGCTGCTTCAGGTACGCGTCGGATTTCGCTCCGGTATGGCTGGTGGCCATCGCCGCATGGGCAACCAAGGGCTGGAGGCGCTCGTTCACCTTGGCCTGCCTGGCGTGGAGCGCACTGTATTTTCACATTCTGTGGCGGGCGTATGTGTGAGTGAACCATGTCTTCTGACGCGGAACAGGTAATCGCAACCAGGCCTCTCCCGGAGGGCCAGGTCCCTCTCGCGCTGAATGAACCGCGTTGGCGGGTGGCGGCCTGCTTCGTCCTCTTGCTGGCGGCGATACAGTTGGTTCTCGGGCCGAAACTGCGGCTGTCGCAGTGGGAAGTGGACGCAGAGTCAAACGCCGCCGTCGCGGAAGGCGAGGCATGGCTGAAGGGACGCCTGGACATCGAGCACAAGGAAGGTGCGGACCTTCTCCATGATCGCATGCACGACACGGCCTACTACAACGGCAAGGTGTACAACGTCTTTCCGCCGCTGATGGCAATGCTGACGGTCGTGCTGCATCCCTTGCACGCTTGGCTGGGGATGCCGGAAGGTTTCTGGCTGCCTTGGCCCTACACGGCGCTGATCTTCTGGCCGTTGCCGATCATCGGCTTCGTTGTCTTTCGTCGGCAGGCGGGCGACTCTGCCTGGGCGGCGTTGCTCACTTTGGCGTGGATGGGCGGCACGGCCGTCCTGCCGAACCTGCACGAGGCGCAGACAGGCCTTCTCGGCCAGATCAACCATGCGGTCTCGCAGGTCGGATTGTTGATCCTTGCCGCTGATATTCTCGGCAAGCAGCGAATCTGGCCCGGGCTGATCGGCCTGGCCATCTCAACCTACACGCGGCAGATCACCTTCCTCTACGGCCTGCCGCTCCTCTGGGTTGCCTGGCGACGCGGACGCCTGGCGGCATGCGTGGCCGGCCTCGTCCTCGTCGGCGCTCCGCTGCTGACCTTGAACTGGTTGAAGTTCAATAACCCGCTCGATTTCGGCTATCGCTATATCTACGTCGGCGGCGAGACCAGCTACATGGGCGAGCGTTGCCTGACCCACGGGACCTTCTCCGCACACTTCATTCCAGAGAACGCTTACTACATGCATGTCGCTCCTCCGTCGATCGAATGGTCGTTGACTTACTTCAAGATCGCCGACAGCAATCAAAACGGAACCAGCCTGTGGATCACCACGCCGCTGGCCCTCTTCGTGTTCATCTCCGCTCGGTTTTGGTGGCGAGACAAACCGCGGCGCATCCTTATGATGGGCACCGCCCCCGTTATCTTCGGGCTGCTCTGCTATCATAGTCCCGGCTACATGGAACACGGGTACAGCCGCTTCGCCCTGGACTTTCTGCCGATCTGGCTGGCGGTCGTCGCCCCGGCCACTCGTGGACGATGGCGGACTTGGCTCACGCTGGGCTTTACCGCTTGGAGCCTGCTATACTTCCAGGCCGTCGTGCCCGACGGACCAGCAAAGGATATTCCGCCAAGGTACAAGGCGATCTCCGCGTTGAACAATGGCAAAGTTTGAGCCCATCCTGCTCCGCAACCTTGGCGTCGAGGGCGCTCGCACGCTTCGGGTCGCTCGTTCGCGCGGCGGTTACGAGGCAGCCAAGAGGGCGATCACGAGGTGGACGCCGGCTGAAATCGTCGAGCTGGTCAAGGCCAGCAATCTCCGCGGCCGCGGCGGGGCCGGTTTTCCTGCGGGCATGAAGTGGTCCTTCCTCCCGCCGGATCGCGAGATCACCTATCTCTGTGTCAACGCGGACGAGTCCGAGCCCGGCACATTCAACAACCGCGTGCTGATGGAGGCGGACCCGCACCAGTTGCTCGAAGGCATCATCATCGCGGGCTACGCGACGCGGGCGACGAGGGCCTACATCTACATCCGCGGCGAATTCCACGAGCAGTTTCACATCCTCCAGAAGGCGCTGGACGAAGCCTACGCCGCGGGGCTTTTCGGCAAGGGTCTCTTTGGCGAGGACTACTCCCTGGAGTGTTACATCCATCGTGGTGCCGGGGCTTACGTGTGCGGCGAGGAGACGGGGCTGATCGAGAGCCTCGAGGGCAAGCGCGGTTGGCCGCGGATCAAGCCGCCGTTTCCGGCGATCGAGGGCCTGTTCCGCCGGCCGACGGTGGTCAACAACGTCGAGACGCTTTGCTGCCTGCCGCACATCGTCGAACGCGGCGCGGACTGGTTCAAGTCCATCGGCACGCCCGGCTCGGCGGGACCGAAGCTCTATACCATCAGCGGGCCGGTCAAACGGCCGGGTTGCTACGAGGCCCCCTTGGGGCTGCCTTGCCGAGAACTGATCTTTGGCGATGAGTTCGCCCAGGGCATGGCCGAGGGCAAGCGAGTCAAGGGTTGCATCCCCGGCGGGCTGAGCGTGGGCATCCTGACGGAGGCGGAACTCGACGCGAAGCTGGATTTCGACGACCTGCAGAAGTACGGACTCCTGGGTCTGGGTACCGCCGGGGCTATCGTCGTCCCGGATGACGCGGATATTCGACAGGTCCTGGCCAACGTGACCCGCTTCTACGCGATGGAGAGTTGCGGCCAGTGTACGCAGTGCCGCGAGGGGACGAGTTGGATGCACAAGATGGCCCGGCGGATCGCCGACGGCGCCGGCCGCATCGCCGATCTGGACATCATGCTTGAGGTCGCCCGCAGCATGGGCATGATGCCGGGCATGAGCATCTGCGGCTTGGCGGATGGGGCGGCCTATCCGATCCGCACGATTATCGAGAAGTACAGGGCGGAGTTCGAGGAGCACATTCGTCGGCAACCCCCCGGGCGCTTGGATGAAGCTTTGCGAACAATCAACCCGGCGGTATACCGAATGCCCGTCATCGGGCTTCGTTCTGGCCCTGAAGAGCCCCGGCCTTCGGCCCGGGCGGCCATCTGAACTGGAGAAACGTGCCTGCTGCTGAGCAGTGTGAGAGACGGCGGGAGTCCCTAGCAGACAGTGTGGCGCCGGCTAACAGCCGGTGCGGTGCGGGCCGTTGGCCCATGCCATACAAGAATCGTGTTGGACGCTCTCAGTCTTCGGCGATTTCAATGCCCAAGATCATCATTGACGGTCAAACGATAGAGTGCCGGGACAAGGTCTCCGTCCTGCAAGCGGCTTTGGAGGCCGGTTGGGATATCCCCCACTACTGCTACCATCCGGGCCTGAGCATCGTCGCTTCCTGTCGGCTCTGCCTGATGGAAATGAAGATGCCCAATCCCAAAACCAAGGAGATGGATTGGTCGTCAAAGCTGGCTCCGAGTTGCCAGACGCCGGTGAAGGATGGCATGGAGGTCTGCTTCGCCTCGCCTCGCGTAAAGGACAACCAGCAGCGCTGCATGGAGTATTTCCTGCTGAACCATCCGCTGGACTGTCCGGTGTGCGATCAGGCCGGCGAGTGCTACCTCCAGGACTACAGCCTGAAGTTCGGCGACGCCGCGAGCCGGATGGTCGACCCCAAGTACAAGAATCCCAAGAAAGACATCGGCAGCAAGACGCTGCTCTACGCCGACCGCTGCGTCATGTGTACCCGCTGCGTGCGGTTCTGTGAGGAAATCTCCGGCACTGGCGAGTTGTGCGTGATCAACCGCGGCAGTAGGGAGGAGATAGACGTATTCCCCGGCAACCCACTGGAGAACCCGCTGCAGGGCAACGTCGTCGATATCTGCCCGGTGGGGGCGCTGCTCGACAAAGACTTCCTGATGAAGCAACGGGTCTGGGAGCTTCGCGGGACTGACAGCATCTGCCCCCTGTGCTCGGCCGGTTGCGCGATCCGCATCGACCACAACGAAGGCCGCGTCTGGCGGCTCAAGCCCAGATACAACCCCGGCGTCAATGACTGGTGGATGTGCGACGCCGGCCGGTTTGGCTGGAAGTACACCCACGACCCGAAGCGGTTGGACCGTCTGACGGTCCGCCGCGGCATGACCGTTGAATCGCCGGAGTGGGACACGCTCCCGGAGATCGCTCGGGTGCGTCTGACGCAAGTCGTGCAGCGGGACGGGGCGAAGATGGTGGCCGCGGTGCTTTCGCCGTTCATGGCCTGCGAGGAGGCGTGGCTGCTGGCGAAATTCATCCGCGGCGTGGCCCCGGAGGCGACGCTGGTGATGGGGCCGGCGCCGTTTGTGGGAGAGGATGAGAAGTTCCCCAAGGATGGCCGTGGCACCGCCGTCTCGGCGTTGGCCTCCGGATCACAGGCGGGACACCTGTGCCACAGTGGCGGATGCGAGGTGAGGTTCACCATCCGGGCGGAAAAGTGCCCCAACCGCCGCGGAGTAGAGATGGTCCTGGCCGCGATGGGCGGCAACTTGGCGGCGTTCGAGGAGTTCACCAGGAAGGCCGCCGAAGGGGCCTTCTCGGCGGCGTGGATCGTCGGGGGCTATCCGTCGGACTGGGTGACGAAGGAACTTCCCGCGGCGCTGGCCAAGATCGAACTGGTCTTCGCCCAGGACGTCTTCGCCAACGCCGTGACCAACGCCGCCACGGTGGTGATACCAAGCTGTTCATGGGCCGAGCGGTCAGGGTGCTTCGTGAACCATGACGGGAAGATTCAGCCGTTCGAGGCGGCGTTGCCGCCGCTCGAAGGCTGTCAACGGGATGGCCAGTACTTGTACGCCTTGATCGATGGGAAGGGCTTGTACAATGCGGCTGTGATTCGCGAAGCGTTGGCCAAGGAGATCGCGGCGTTTGGAAGGCTGCACGTGCCGCCGGAGACGGCGGAGAATGCACACTAGGAAGGATGAACGCTAGAGGATAGAGGATAGAGGATGGGCAAAGGCACGCGATAACGAAGCGTCTTTTTCATCCTTTCAACGATTTCGGGCCTTGATCTATGTGGGAGTTTCTCAAGATCTCCGTCCTCTCAGAGCAGTTCGGCTTCAGCGTGTCGCTGATGTTCGTGCTGATCGGCGTCATCATGGGGGCGGTGGCGTATTGCATCCTGTTGGAGCGGAAGATCTCCGCGTGGATTCAGGATCGATACGGGCCCAACCGCGTTGGTCCCTGGGGGTTGCTCCAACCTATCGCCGACGGCCTCAAGTTTCTGCTCAAGGAGGACATCATCCCCGGCAACGTCGACCGGCTGCTTTTCCTCCTGGCCCCCGGGCTGATCTTCGTGGTGGCGATGGTCGGGTTCGCCGTGATTCCCTGGGGCGGCGAATTCCGCTGGCCGTGGATGGACCAAGCGGCGGCGCCTCTGCTGGCCCAAGTGGCCAGCATCGACATTGGCCTACTTTACATCATTGCCGTGAGCTCGCTGGGCGTCTATGGTGTCGTCCTCGGCGGGTGGGCCAGCAACAACAAGTATTCCTTTTACGGCGGGATGCGGGCGGCCGCTCAAATGCTCTCCTACGAGGTGCCGATGGGCCTGGCCATCCTTGTGATTGTCATGACGACCGGCCAACTTCGGCTGGAGAGGATGGTCGAAGCCCAAATGGCCGCTGTTGGGCCTGTTCATGGAGCGGCATGGCTCGTTCTCTATCACCCGCTGGCGGCGTTGCTTTTCTTCGTCGCCGCCCTGGCAGAGTCGAACCGCCTGCCGTTTGACCTGGCGGAGTCCGAGCAGGAACTGGTCGGCGGCTACCACACCGAATACAGCGCCATGAAGCTCGCCCTCTTCTTCCTCGCGGAATACGCCCACATGATCACGGCGAGCGCCCTCATGGTCGCCATGTTCTTCGGCGGCTATCTGGTTCCCGGCTGGCGTTGGCTCAACGAAGACCTCTCGCCCTGGGCGATGGGCGCCCGCTTGCTCGTTTTCGGCGGAAAGATATTCCTCGTCATCTGCCTCTACATGGTCGTTCGCTGGACTCTGCTACGCCTGCGATTCGACCAACTGATGCGGCTGGCATGGAAGTCGTTGGTTCCGATGGGGCTTGGGCTGGTGTGCGTACAGGGATTGATCACTTACCTCGACTGCAAACAGGGGTGGTCGCTGGCGGGCAACGCGGCGGTCCTACTGATCGGAGCCGTGGTCGGTGCGTGGCGGAAGACGCCGATCACCGGACGAGAGCAGAGTCTGATGAGAGGTGAATTTGCCGGTTGAGGTGCGAACGCGGTTGGGGGTTGCCTCCGAGGATCGCCGGCGGCAGCAAGGTGAGACAGGCGAACATGGCCGACTGGAAAGACACCGACATCATCTGCGTGGATCAGCCCGACCTGAGCATGGCCGAGCGGCTGTACCTGCCGCAGGTGTTGAATGGTATCAAGACCACCCTGCGGCACCTGTTCAGGAGACGGCTGCGGGACGAGCGGGTGGTGCAGTATCCCGAGCAGAAGCGGCCGCTTCGGGAGGAGATCCACCGCGGTGTGCATCGTTTGAATCGGGACGATCAAGGCCGAGTCGCCTGCGTTGCCTGCTTCATGTGCTCCACCGCCTGCCCGGCCCATTGCATCCACATTGAAGGGGCGGAATCACCCTGGCCGGATCGGGAGAAGTACCCCGTCCGGTTCGACATCGACGAGCTGCGCTGCATTTACTGCGGCATGTGCGAGGAGGCCTGCCCGGTGGATGCGATTGAGTTGACTCCCGAGTATCATCTGGTCGGCCGTTCCCGTGAGGAGATGATCCTCGACAAAGAGAAGCTCCTCATGGTGTACGACCGGACGAAGGACGCGAAGCCGCGGAAGAATCCGCCGATCACAGGCTACTGAACCAAAGCGCGGGCTTGGCCTGCGGCCAAAACTGCGGAACGGGCGTCTCGCCCGTGGCCCCACCGACGAGACGCCCGCGCCACAGAGTCTGCTCGCGACGAGAAGAACTGGACCGTTTGCAGTGCAGATCGGAGCAAAGCGTTGGAGCGAGCGCTGATCTACAGTGTGTACGCGGCGACGGGCGCCATCGCCCTAGCCGTTCACTACATGCTGCCCAAGGAAGGTCGGGCCTCGCGCCCAACCCCGGCGGTCCTGCTGTCGGCCCTCGCCCTCGGCGCGCTCGTACTGCTGCTTGGCCGTCTGCTTGGTGATGCCGGCAACAAGATATACCTACTCCTGCTGGGTCTCCTGACGGTCTTCGCCGCCATGCGCGTGGTCACGCATCCGCGGCCGGTCTATTCGGCCCTTTACTTCGGCGTAGTCGTTCTGGCTACGGCGGGTCTGATAGTGCCGGCCGGGGCCGAGTTCCTGGCCGCCGCCCTGGTCATCGTCTACGCCGGTGCGATCCTGGTCACCTACGTCTTCGTCATTATGATGGCCCAGCAATCAACGCCTGGCACGGCCGGCGGCCTCGCCAGGGCCGTGGATTACGACCGCGAGGCTCGTGAGCCTGGCGCCGCCGTGCTCGCCGGCTTCGTCTTGATGGCCTCGGTCGGAGGCGTGCTTGCCGGTCATCAATGGCCCACGACGACCGCTGCGACGGCGAGTCTGCCCACGGAAGGCAATACACTGGCCGTGGGCAGGGTGCTGTTCGGTGAGACCGGCTTCGCCGTCAGCGTGCAATTGGCGGGCGTTCTCTTGATGGTGGCGATGGTCGGCGCGATCGCGCTTGCGAGAAGACGGCTGCCGCCGACTGAGGAGCCGAAGGGCTCGTTGCCGCCCGGCGAGGTTGGCAAGCGTGTCAAGCCGTTCTAGGCGGCCTGACAGTGAAGATCAAAGGACGAGTAAGGCAAGACCGTGACGAATGCAACAGCACTCATGCTCATCGGGGCGATTCTGTTCGGGCTTGGCGTCGTCGGCTTCCTGACGCGTCGGAACCTCATCATCATGTTCCTGTGTACGGAAGTGATGTTCCAAGGCGTCCTCCTCAACCTTGTCGGCATGGGCCTCACTTGGACGAATCTGCAAGGCCTGATGAACGTGCAGGGCCAGGCGTTCGGCATCTTCGTGCTGGCCATCGCCGGCGTCGAGGCGGGGCTGGGCCTGGCAATCGTGGTGATGCTCTACCGCCGGCGCGGCACGCTGGACGCGGAGGCGTGGACGGAATTGAAGGGATGAAGGACAAAGGATGAAGGATGAATGAAGGACCAGACTTGCCCTTCCAAAGGGAGGGTGGTCTTGCAGCAAACCACTCAATCCGCGCGGAACGGTTCATCCTTCTCACCGAGCTAGCGGCATGACGTTGGACCTCAAAACGCTCGCGATCCTCATCCCCCTCCTTCCGCTCGCGGCGGCGGCTCTGGTAGGCATCGTCGGCTTGCGCGGGCTGCGGAGCCGTTCGCACTGGCTGGTCCTCGCAGGCGTCGCTCTGTCCCTGCTCGCAGCCGTCAAGCTGCTCGCCGAGGTCCGTCTCTTGATCGAGCGGCCCGGCGATATCGGCGTGCAGGCCCTCTCCCATTCCTTGATCGTCTATCAGTGGATCAGCCTCGGCGCGTCCTCTTGGGTCAACGTCACCTTCCGCGTCGATCCGCTGGCCTGCGTCATGCTCCTGACCGTCCTCGGCGTCTCCCTGATCATCGTCGCCTACTCCGTCGGCTACATGCGCGATCACCACGGCCACGCCGAGCGCGGCTACGAACGCTTCTTCGCTTTCCTGGGGCTGTTCGTGTTCTCGATGTGTACGCTGGTGCTGGCCGGTAACTTCCTGCTGCTTTACCTCGGCTGGGAACTGGTCGGCCTGTGCAGCTATCTGCTGATCGGCTTCTACTACCAGCGTCCCTCGGCCGCCGCCGCCGCCAAGAAGGCGTTTCTGGTCAACCGCATCGGCGACTTCGGCTTCGGCCTCGGCGTCCTGCTCATCTACCTGACCTTCGACACGCTGGACTACAAGGCCGTATTTGAAGCCACGCTCGCCGCAGCCCGACAAGACCATTCCGGCCTGATCGCCGCGTTGAGCCTGCCGGGGGGGACCGACACGGCCCAGCTCATCGCCCTGATTCAGGGCCGCACTACGCTCATCGCACTGCTGCTCTTCTGCGGCGCGGTCGGCAAGAGCGCCCAGTTGCCGCTCCACGTCTGGCTGCCCGACGCGATGGAAGGCCCCACGCCGGTCAGCGCGCTCATCCATGCGGCGACGATGGTCACCGCCGGCGTTTACATGGTGGCCCGCTGCGGGGTCATCTTCGCCGCCTCGCCTCACGCCATGTGGATCGTCGCTTACATCGGCGCCGCCACCGCCTTCTTCGCCGCGACCATCGCCCTGACGCAGTTCGACATGAAGCGCATCCTGGCCTACTCGACAATCAGCCAGCTCGGCTACATGTTCCTCGGCCTGGGCGTGGGGGCCTTCGACTCGGCGATCTTCCACCTGTACACCCACGCTTTCTTCAAGGCTCTGCTCTTCCTCGGAGCCGGCAGCGTCATGCACGCCATGAGCGGCGTCATCGACGTTCGCCGTTTCGGCGGTCTCGCCAGCGGAATGAAGGTCACCGCGACGACGTTCTGGATCGGGGGCTTGGCCCTTGCCGGCTTCCCCTTCCTCTCCGGCTTCTGGAGCAAGGACGAGATTATCCATGCCGCCCTGGGCAGCAACATGCCGTGGCTTGGCGTCCTCGGCCTGGTCACCGCCCTGCTGACTGCCTTCTACACGTTCCGCATGATCTTCCTGGCGTTCCACGGCAAGCAACGACTGCCGAGCGGCGTGGATCATGCCCACGAATCGCCGCCTTGGATGACCGTCCCGCTCATTCTGCTCGCGGTCGGGGCCGCCGTCGCAGGCTACGTCGGCGTCACGCCCCACGCGGGCGGTTTTGCGGGCATCTTTGAGCCGCACGGCGCTTTTCACGGGTTCCTCGCGTCGGCCTTCGAGCCGGCGAAGTCGCTGCTCGGCGAGGCGGGCGAGGCGCACGGCGGGCATGGGTTGATGGTTTTGTCCGCGGCCCTGGCCATCCTGGGGATCGTTTCCGCCGGCCTGCTCTATGGGCGTCGCTCGATGATCCCGATGGGCCTGGCCCTGGCGGCGCCGTCGATCTATCGGCTCCTGCACAACAAGTACTATGTGGATGAAATCTACGACGTCGCGTTCGTGCGGCCTTTGCGGCGTCTCGCGGCGTTCTGTTATGCGGTGGATCGGTACTTCATCAACGGCGTTCTCTGGTTCGTCGCGGCGGTTCCGCGGGCGATCGGTTTTGGTCTGAAGAGCTGGCAGCAGGGCGCGTTGCAGGGATACGCCCTGGGCATGGCGGTCGGCTTGCTGTTCATCATGCTTTGGTTACTGATTCGGAGCGGAGCGTGATGTCCCCCGATGAGCCCCGGACTTCAGTCCGGGCGGCGCTCAGCAGACGAGCGCAGCCCAGACACGCCGAGGCGACCGGAACAGGCTCCGACGAAGACAGGGTTACGTGTGTTCGTGTTTCTCGCTGAGCACATCCTAACGCTCCTCATCTTCCTGCCCATCGCGGGGGCGGCGGTGCTGTTTGCCGCCACGAGATGGGACCCGCCGACCATCCGCCGTTGGGCGCTGGGCATCTCCCTGCTGACCCTGCTAGTGGCCGTCGCCGCGGCTTGCATGTTTTTCGCCCGCGGCCCGCAAGCCGCCACCGGCGGTTTTGCCCTGACCGAACGCCATGACTGGATCGTCGGCGCCGCCGGCGACGCCGTCCCCCTGCAAATCCAATACTACGTCGGCCTCGACGGCGTCAGTCTACCGCTTCTGCTGATGACGGCCTTTCTGACGCCCTTGGCCATCTGGGGCAGCTTCAACGGCATCCAGGATCGCCGACGCGAATACTACTCGCTGATGCTGCTGCTCCACGGGGCGATGCTCGGCGTGTTCTGCGCCCGCGACTTGCTCCTCTTCTACGTCTTCTTCGAGTTCACCCTCGTCCCACTCTACTTCCTGATCGGCATCTGGGGCGGCCCCCAACGGCAGAAGGCCGCCGACATGTTCTTCATCTACACCCTCGCCGGCAGCATGTTGACCTTTGCCGCCGTTCTATATCTCGGCTGGCAGGCGTCGCTGCACCCCTTCGGCCCGGAAGGCCGACGGATGTTCAGCCTGGAATTCGAGCGGCTCTATGAACTTGCCGCCCAGGGCCACTTGTCCTTCGACGTGCAATGGTGGCTCTTCCTGGCCTTCTTCGCCGGATTCGCCATCAAAGTGCCGCTGTTCCCCTTGCATACCTGGCTGCCCCTCGCCCATACGGAGGCGCCGACCGCCGGTTCGGTCCTGCTCGCCGCCGTCCTCCTCAAACTGGGTACTTACGGTTTCCTCCGGCTCAGCCTCCCGATGTTTCCCGAGGCGACGATCGCCCTAGCCCCCGCCCTCGGCGCCCTCGCCGTGGTCGGCATCATCTACGGCGCCCTCGCCGCCTGGGCTCAAAGCGACATCAAGAAGCTCGTCGCCTACTCTTCCGTTTCGCACCTCGGCTTCTGCCTGTTGGGCATGTTCAGCCTGAAGACCGCGGGACTCACCGGCTCGCTCTTCTACATGGTCAACCACGGCCTCAGCACCGGCGCTCTCTTCCTCGTTGTCGGCATGATCTA
>CAYYBO010000019.1:0-9563 GCA_964470125.1 uncultured Planctomycetaceae bacterium
GGTAGCCGGCCGATTTGTCAAGAGAGGGCTGGAGGGCCTAGAATAAGTAAGGGAATCCACGCTGGCGGTAGCGGTGTATCTGCGCATTTCGGGAAATGCGCCGAGGATGTGACCGTTAAAACTTAGAGGGGGCGGGGCGTGCCCGCCGGGAGGAGGCATGGCTGTACGAGCGCCCTTGCCCATGCTAACATGGGGGGGTCCGTAGCGGTCGCCATCCGTGGCTCGCTGGATGTGAATCGCACCGACGCTGCGCCAGTGTGCGAGGCGCGGGCGGTCGGCGGTATGGGCGAGGCGAGAGGGTCAAGGCGATGTCTGGCAAACGGCGCACGTCATGCGGCTTCACGCTGATTGAGTTGCTGGTCGTCATCGCAATCATCGCGGTCGCCGTCAGTGTCCTCATGCCGGCCCTTTCCGCGGCAAAGGTGCAGAGTTGGAGGGGGCAGTGTCTGGCGAACATGTTCGAGATCGCCCGCCAGGCCAACATGTACTCCCAGGACGATCCTCACGATATTCTTGGGCCAATCCACCCGAAATCGTCCAGCTACATTCTCGAAGGGTATGCCGCCTATGGCGGCGGTCCTGGTGACATGAAATACCAGGGATGGAATGAGGATTTTGACCCGCGGACCAGGCCGTTCAACTGGAGCATCTACGGCGGAGTCGACGCCCTGGTTGCATACACCACCGCCGGCGACCGTCGCTACTATCCGCACTTCCAATGTCCCGGAGATGATTTTGGCTGGCAGGAATGGCCCAGCATGGGCAGTCAGCCGCAGGAGACGGAGCGATCATACTTTTTCGCCAACGGTACCGCGTTTCGCATGAATAACCTTTCCGACAACCAGGGCGTCCCGCGAGTTGCTCAGGAGCCCGATTCGCTGGGCGGGGGCGGTTCCTCATCCTCCAGGCCTTCATCCCTGGGCATTTACGGGCGACCTGCGACCAGGGTACCGGACACCTCCAGGGTAGTCGGCTTCATGGAAGCAAGGGCGTTTCAGACCCAGTGGACCAACGACGTTTGGGGACAGCTCGTATCCGGCGAGCTTAGCGGGTGCCACCAGCGGCTGGGCTTCTTCAACTTGGCCTATGTGGACGGCCACGTCGCCGTGGCGGACATGGGTGACGGAACATATTACCCCAAGAACCCAAGATTCAGAAACTTGGACGTGAGAGGGACTTGGGGTCAATTCGACTGCTTCCCCGACGAACCCATTCCCGAGCCGTGACTGCCGCCTTCCCCCGCAGGTCACCCAGGCCGACACCGACTGCCTTTGCTCATTCTTTCCAGATTGCTGGCGGTCCCTCGGGGCTGCCCCAGGCACGAACAGCGGGGGCCGTGTTCCCGGATTGCTCCCGGGCGGCAATACCTTATGATCTCCTGCGCCACTGAGGCCTTGGCGTCAGGATGGTCACGAGGAGTTGCACACCATGAATCTCTCGAGGACGGCGGTGATGTTGGTTGCTGTCCTGGTGGTACTCATCTGCGTCAGCGGTTACCTGTGGTGGTTCGTGGGCCTCGGGTCGCCCGAGGTCGACCCTCGAGTCGGATCCCTGCGCCAGTCATTCACTTGTGACCAATGCGGGCATGTGTTCACGATGGCCATGAAAGACGTCACACGGATGCTCCGTTCTCGCGGGCAAATCCACTGCCCCAAATGCAAGGCCGGGGGCGCCCGCAAGGACATCGGTCCGCCGATGCCTGGGCAGGACAAGCCCGCCGCCACACAATCGTCCCAACGCCCTGACGATCCAGCCCCTCGCCCGATTGCGAGATCCGCTGCGTCTCAACCGGGGGATGGTGCGGCTCAATCGCCGCCGGCCGGCAGACCGACAGCAAAGGTTGCCGACGCCTCCGCCCTTTGAGTGGATGGGCTTCTCGCCGGCTGCGGTCCCGACCGACGGGGTCACTCCTCACAACGGATGACCTCGATCTCCAACCTTCCCAGCAGCGGCAGCATCGAGACCATCGAGTCGACCAATCCCTCGTCGTTCAGCGGCATAATTGTCAGGGCCACGTGGGTTACGTCGCAGTCGGTCTGCCGCATTGCCGCATCGATGTCTACCCACTGACCGTCGATGTGCACCTGTGTCCACATGTGATAGCCGAAAGCGCTCCCTTTGCCCGGCGGCAAGATCCCCGCCGGAACCTGCACCAATCCGGCGACCCCCCGGGCAGGCAGCCCGGCGGACCGGGCCAACGCCGCCAGTAGCACCGCGTGCTCGCTGCAATCGCCCCTGCGGTTGCGGATGACCTCCGACGCCGTGGCAAATCCGACGTCGAGGTCCTTCATCGCGACATACTCGGTGACGTACCGCCGCAGGGCGTCGGCCTTCTCGGCGGGCGTCTTGGCCCCTTGGATCGCTTTCCGTGCATGTCGCTTGATCCGGGCGTCATTGATGTCCACGATCGGAGAAGCCCGGAGGTAGTTCTTCAACGTGGCATCGGCGAGCGGGCTTTCCGGCGCCCTCCGCAACGCCTCCCAGTCAAGTCGGCGCACGGTGACTACCGCCTCGTAATCGTTGACTCTCCGAACGGACTGGGCGGCCGTATCCGGCAGCGGGGGCATCTTCAGGCCGTCTCTCGGTTCCTCCCGTTTCGGCTCGGGAAGCCGCAATCGCAATGCTACGTTCCTGGCAGCATCAGGGATTCTCTGTTTCACGTTGACGAAAGTGTTGATGAACAACTCAGGGGCTGCATCGCCCTCCAGGGCCTGTTCCTTGGTTGCCGCCAGCACGCGGACCGTGAACCCGCCGATGCCGAAATCCATCACCACGGGATTGGCCTCCCCGTCCAACCAGGAGACGGTGCTCACAGGCATCTGCAGCATCATCGTGGAGGTCACCTTGGTGAGTCGGCGCTCCTTGCCATCCGGCAGAACCACCGCCTCTTTCCCGTGAACCGTCAATTCCATCTCGAAGGGAGCGTCCACGCTGATGCTCGGGTCGTAGGACTTGACCCGAAAAGTGGTCCCCGGCTTCAGTCCGTGTTTGACCTGTTCCAGATAGAGTCCCCAGGCAAACTTGATCTCGGGATCGAAATCGTAGGTGTCCTCCTGCTTCCTGTTGAACTGGTCGCGCACCAGCCGGAGTCGGCCGTCGCGGATCGTGCCTTCAGTGGTCATGGGCTGCTCGCCAAGCTGCATGACCTGCCGGAAACCCAGCGGCCGGCCCTCCTGCGTCTCGGTGTACTGCTGATCGACGGCGATCTTGAGCTTCGTCGGCCCGCGGCTGATTTGCATGCTCATCGTGGATCGCGTGAGAACCTTGTCTCCGACGGGCTTGATCTCCACGTGCATGTAGCCGCACTTCTGGTCCTGGAGCTTGACGATGTACCAATGCTCCTCCGCCGCCGGGAGCCGTGGCGGCGACGCGGGCGATCGCCCTTGCGCCCCGTCGGCGGGCGGCTCATCCAATGTTCTCGCGACCGCCGTGCGCGGCTCAGCGGCGATCAGCAAACCCGCGACCAATGCCAGCACTGCGGCCCAGCCAATTCGGCCAAAGCGGTGAATTCCCAGATGTCTCATGCCGTCTCCCGTCTTGAGTTAGAAGGCTTGCCTGAACACTATCTTAGTCCTGGCGGATCGTTCCCGCGAGGCTGCGACCTCGAGACCTGCCGATCAGTCTGCTTGTTGTTCTGTCCGCGACGGTCTCTCACCGGCCTGGGGATCCGCCGTGGCGTGCGGGCGCTCAAGGCTTCGCCCAGAAACAACGCGGCCGTGTGCTATTCTTACACGCAGCCCCGACAGGAGATTGCCCTGCCGGCGGCATTCGCCGCCGACCGGACGCCATTGACGCGGTCGGCGGGGCGAGTATGATCATGCCATGACTCCAAGCTGGACACGACCCTTGCTTCTCGCCCCCGCCTTACTCGCTCTGCAGGTCGGCTGCGAGAAACCCGTCCAACCCGAGCGTCTCACCGCTGCCCCGATTTACTCGGAGGAATTGGAGCAGCTTTGGGAGGCCACGCTGTCCGTCTTGTTGAAGCATGACTTCCTCCCGCAGCGGCAGGATCGGGCCATGGGCATCATCACCACCAGGCCAGCGACCAGCCGGCAGTACGGCGAGTTCTGGCGACAGGATGTTGACCCCACCGACTCGTACTCCATGGCCGAGGCGAACCTGCACGCCATTCAGCGTCAGGCGACCGTGCGCTTCGTCCGCAGCGAGCCGGATTGGCAACTGGAGGTTCAGGTGGATGTCTTCCGCCTGAGCAGGCCCGAGTCGCAAGTCACCACCGCCTCATCCGCGATCCAGGCATTCAGCGGTGTGCTGCCCACGACCCAGGGTCAGACATCCAGAGACCCCCGGACCCGCAAGCAATGGGTGTTGCTCGGTCGCGACCAAGACATGGAAGAGCGGCTGCTTGACCGGATCCTGGCGGCGGCTGCCAGGCGCACCGCTAGGGCTGACGCCGCCGCGCGGGAATAGAACCGGATGCTCAGGCGGGAGCGTGGTCCTACTGTTGGTCTGCCCGAGCGGACGGGACCCGCCCGAGCCGCGAGGCGTGCCTTGACTTTCGCCCGACGCTCGCAGGCATGAGGCGGCTCGAGCAAAGGTTGATGTTTGGAGACCCGCCAGGTTCAACAAGAACCCCTCGCTTCCCGCGATGCTGCTATGCAGAAGCACCCCAAGACCACTCTATCCAGCCTGCTGGCGCTGAAACGCTCCAAGACACCCATCGCCGTTCTGACCGCCTATGACTACCCCACGGCTCAGATCGAGGAGGCCGCGGGCATCGATTGCATACTGGTCGGCGACTCCGCCGCCCAGGTCGTCCTGGGCTACGGCTCCACTCTCCCCGCGACCATGGATTTCCTGGTCGCCATCACCGCCGCGGTGCGCCGAGGCGCTCCTTCCGTTTTCTTGATCGGCGACATGCCCTACCTCTCCTATCAGATCAACCCCGAAGAGGCCATCCGAAACGCCGGCCGCTTCATGGCCGAGGCCGGCTGTGACTGCGTCAAGGTCGAGGGCGACGCCGGCATCGCCGCCACTGTTCGGGCGATGACCGCCGCGACGATTCCGGTGATGGTTCACCTCGGACTCCGGCCACAGGCCGTGCATCAATACGGCGGCTACCGAGCCCAAGGCCGCGACGCCCGGTCGGCTCAGAACCTCATCCAGGACGCCAAAGCCTTGGAAGCCGCGGGGGCCTGCGCCCTATTGCTGGAAGCCGTACCGCCGGAGCCGGCCAAGATCATCGCCGAGTCCACCGCTTTGCCGGTCATCGGCTGCGGCGCCGGGCCGCACTGCGACGGACACGTCGTGGTCCTGCACGACATGCTGGGCCTTTCAACCGGTTGTTTGCCCCGTTTCGTGAAGCGGTACGCCGACACCCGGGCGGACATCCTGAAGGCGGTTGAGACTTACGTGGCCGACATCCGCGCCCGGGCCTATCCCGAGGCCGGGCACTGCTACCAGATGGAATCAGGCGAGGCCCAGAAGCTCGCCCCCGCGAAGCCTGAGCGTTCCTCGCCGCGAGATTGACAGTCTGCATTTGGCCGGCTTCGCTCGCGGCCGCGATGAGCCTTTGGAATCGTCGCCGACTTGAGAATCTGCGGGTAACGGAGGCGGTGCGGCTACTTGAGCTCAACCGACCAGTAGGCGTTGTCAAGGAACGCCTTCCAGCTCGCGTATCGCCCGTCGGCGAGCTTCACGGTGATGACCGGATTGCGGCGCGGCTTCTTGGGGGGGGTGATGAGCGTCAGCCCCGCCTGCTCGGGCGTCCGTCCACCCTTGCGGATGTTGCAGTTCAGGCAGGCGCAGACGACGTTTTCCCACGTAGTTTTGCCGCCCAGGCTCCGAGGGACGACATGGTCCAGTGACAGCTCCGTCGTGGGGAACTTCTTCCCGCAGTACTGACAGTGGCTGCCGTCGCGGGCGTAGATGTTCCGCCGATTGAGCTTTACCGTTTGCTGGGGCAGCCGGTCGTATATCGCCAGGCGGATGATCCGCGGCACGGCGATATGGAACCGAACCGTTCGAATCCACTCGTGGGCGTTCGGCTCGAATTGGCGGGCCAACTGGCTTAACTCGCACCATTCGGAGAAGTCGTAAGAGGTGTACCTGCCGCTCTCGATGTGTACCACCTCGGCCAACTCGCGGAAGAGCAGGCTGAACGCCCGGCGAACGTCCACCACGCGCACGGCGAGGTAGTTCCGGTTCAACACCAGAACGTTGCAGGTCAAAGCTGATGGTTGAGCGATCATGCCAGCCGCCCTACGTCTGCTCCATCGGCGTTGGATATGGGGCGGAGGAGTTCCCGACTGAGGGGTGGCCCGAGGGTCGGATAATGCCCTCCATCCCGTCCCATCAACGCTGGGCCGTCCCTCCTTAGAATAATATGAACAACGGCTTGCAGGTGCAAGGACTGCGGCGCAGGTTTGAACGCTTCAACAGGCGGCCGCCAGGGAGGCGCCGGCCCCCAAAAGACCGGTCCGAAGTGGACGAATCACCCTCCGCGCATGGCCCGATACGGGAGAACAGACCGCTGCCGGTGGCCGACCCTCCGGGGCAACAAGCCTTATCTTCGGCTTGTTTGCTCAAAGGCCAGCCGAATCAAGGCCATCGCGGCCTCGACATGCTGGGGCGACGACACGGCCAGCTCCGTATCGCCGGTGCCCCAATGTCCGACGTTGCTCACGTCGCGGGCAAACGGCGGAGGTTCGGGAATATGGGAGAACTTGAGCGGCAGCCAGACGCGAGCCTTGGTCTTGTCCAGGTGCAGTGAACAGAAGGTGCGCCCGCCGCATCGATACGAGATGTACTTCGCAAGGTAGTGTCTGCTCACTTCGCCGGCAGGGGCGATTTGCAGGCAGAATCGGTCGATGCTCTGGTATAGCCCAAGCACTTCGCGCGGGATGCCTGCGGTGTGACGCTCTTCGCCATACGGGGTTTCTCTTGCCGAGCGTCGGGTCCGCCATACTTTCGTTGCCCCCTCGGAGCGAGCTGCCGACGTGGCCGGAAGCGAGGCTAAACCGACCTGCATAGTCAGGCGCGGAGAGGTCTCGGCGGCACCGGCCACATGGCTGGAACACAGGCGTTTCAGGCTCTCGCCGATCTGCTGCGACCTCAGGGTTCGGTCCGCGGCAATCTCACGCAGCAGGTTGGTGAACTTGCGCGGGGGATCACGCATCAGGCGATCAAGAGCCTTGCGAACCTTGCCGTCGGTGAAAACCTGCTCGCCGATGGCGTCGAGCGTGCCTTTGGCCATTTCGTCTCGGCTGAATCGGCGGAGGCGCTCGGCAACCTGGTCAACGGGCACGCCCTCGTTCTCCCGCGGGTCGAGCGAGACCTCGAACATCAGCTTGTCTGGCGCCTCGCACTCCTCGATGCTGCGGTATACCTTCCAGCAGACGCCGTTGGTGAGGATGCACCAAACGATGCCCGATGTTGCCGCGTACCCTATGATCTGGGCGATCGCTTTCACGTCGAGCGGGTCACGCAAAGCCTTCGCCTCGATCAGGAGGACCACCTTTCGATTCAGCTTGAGGGCGTAATCGACCGACTTGCCCGCGACGATTGGGTACTCCAACTCGACCTCGTCCATGTCGCACACGTCCCAGCCGAGGGCTTCAAGTACGGGATCGATGAAGATTCTCCTGGTGGGCGTCTCCTTGATCGCTTCCTTGCGGTGGCGGTCGAGCTTGGATTGCAGGCTCCGCAGGCACTGGACCAGTTCTTGCATGATAGGGTCCTCCTTGCGCAGGCCGTCATTCTGCAACGAACCTACGCCTTGACGATCTTATTCCGACCCGAGCGGACGTTGGCCGTGGCGTTGCGGCTGTCGACCACCAGCTTGGCGTGCTTGACGATGGCCTTGTAGTCGTAGGCGGTATGGTCCGTGGCGATCAGCACGGCGTCGTAGCGGGCCAGGTTCGCGGCGGTCAGCGGGACGGACTTCATCCGCAGATCGTGCTCACGGGTGCGGGGCGTCCTGGGCGTCAGCGGGTCGTTGTAATCGACCTTGGCCCCGTGCTTGCGCAAGAGTTCGATCAACTCCAGGCTGGGGCTCTCGCGGAGGTCGTCGATGTCCTTCTTGTACGACAGGCCGAGCACGAGCACCTTCGATCCACGGAGCGGCTTCATCCGTTCGTTGAGCGCCTCCGCAAGCCGGTTGATGACGTACTCCGGCATTCGGCTGTTGATCTCGCCGGCGAGCTCGATGAAGCGGGTGGATTCGTTGAACTGCCGTGCCTTCCAGGTGAGATAGAACGGGTCGATGGGGATGCAGTGCCCGCCGAGGCCCGGGCCGGGGTAGAAGGGCGAGAAGCCGAAGGGCTTGGTGCTGGCGGCGCGGATGACCTCCCAGACGTCGATGCCCATCTTGTCGAAGAGCATCTTCAGTTCGTTGACCAAGGCGATGTTGATGCAGCGATAGACGTTTTCGAGGATCTTGGCGGACTCCGCCACCTCGCAGTTTGCAACAGGAACAACATTGGCAATGGCCCCGTCGTAGAGAGCGACCGCCAACCGCTTGCTCCTCGGACCCAGACCGCCGACGACCTTGGGGATCGTCGAAGTTGAGTAGTCCTTCCGCCCCGGGTCTTCACGCTCCGGGCTGAAGGCCAGGAAGAAGTCTCTCTCGGCCTTCAGTCCGCTGGTCTTTTCCAGGATGGGTCGGCAGAGGTCGCGGGTCGTGCCGGGGTAGGTGGTCGACTCGAGGACGACGAGCTGGCCGGGGCGGAGGTGATTCGCGATCGTCTGGGTGGTGGAGACGACGTAGGACATGTCCGGGTCGCGAGTCTTGGTCAGCGGGGTGGGCACGCAGATGAGCAGGGCGTCCGCCTTGCGCAGGTCTCGCGGGTCGCTGGTACCGGAGAACCGCTGGGTGGCCAGCAGGTCACGGATGGTCGAATCAGGGATGTGCTTGATGTAACTCTTACCGGCGTTTAACGAGCGGACCTTGGCCTTGTCGATGTCAAAGCCGAGGGTGGGGAAGCCGGCCTTCCCAAAGGTTTGGATGAGGGGCAGGCCCACGTAGCCCATGCCGAGCACGCCGACCAGGGCCTTCTTGTCACGTATCTTCTTCTCAAGTTTTGCGATGTCCACGTTCAATCTCCTCAATGCCCGAGTGTTGCAGTGCCGGTTTGGCCTGTAACGCCCCGCGTTGGGACGCGATTCCAGCTGGCCCTTGCCGCGTCAAGACAACGCCGCTGGGGCGGGCCTGCCGGCGGCGGCATTAGAAACCGGCCTCTCATCAGTGGCAAGCCGGCCTTACCAGATGCCGTTCAGCTTCACGCCGTGGTTTTGCCGACGATTGAGACTGCACCGCGAGTCGCTCCGCCGCCCCTTTCATGGCCGGCGGATGCCGTGGGCGGTCTCTGGGGATCGTGCCATGCCTGAGCAAGTATGGAGTTGGTTCGGCGACATCCATGAAGTCGCGCCGCAGCATTGGGCGGGGGTGATTGTCACCGTGGCTGCCGTGTTCAGCGGCGGATTGATCGGCTGGGAACGCCGGCGGGCGCGCAAGCCCGCCGGGCTGCGGACGCTGATCTTGATCTGTCTGGGCTCGGCGATATTCGCTCAGGGCGCTACGCCGAAAGCTGGATCGCCGAGAACCA
>CAYYBO010000019.1:9573-10351 GCA_964470125.1 uncultured Planctomycetaceae bacterium
CTGGTCTCCGGCGACGGCAACGCTGATCGAGCGAGGATAGCGGCGCAGGTCGTCTCGGGGATCGGTTTCCTGGGCGCCGGCGTGATAATTCACGAAGGAGGTTTGTTGATCGGCGTTACGACCGGGGCGGTCATCTGGGCGACTGCGGCCGTGGGAGTCGTGCTGGGGTTGGGATACATAGCGGCGGGCTTGGTGTTTTCACTGTTGATCTTTGTCACTCTAGCCGGGGCCGGAGCCATAGATGGTCTGGCAAGCGGATCGTGCCGCCATGTAACCCTTCGAATCGTGTACGATCCCGATGAAGGAAAGTCGCGACTGCGCATCCAATCAATTCTCGAAGAGCACCAGCACGAGGGGGAGTTGGTCTTCAAGCCCGGCGAAGAAGGTCGCGAGGAAGCTCTAATCACTTTTTGCGGCAAACATCGCGATCATCACGCCTTCCTGGGCCACCTGGCGAACCTGCCTCAGGTGATCCGCGTTCTGCAAGGCTGATATCGCGGCCGGCCGCGTTTTCGAGGTTGATAATCGCGTCCGCGAAAAAGGGGGCTGCCAACCGGTCCTTGCCCGGGGCGGGGGGCTTTAGCACAAGATCGCGGAATTTCTCTAATCGCTTTTGGGCGCTCGGGTGAAACCCCCCAATATTTTTGGGCATGTTGTATTGGTTTTCCAAACTGATTTTTTACCCCATTATTCTTTGGGGATTTAGTTTACGGGAAACCGACCCCGCGGGAAGACGGGGCGCGATGCCGCAGGAATGGTCGCAAGGACCCTCAAGTCG
>CAYYBO010000019.1:10361-23399 GCA_964470125.1 uncultured Planctomycetaceae bacterium
TACGACATGACATCGCACCGACACCCGGATGCTAGATGGCAACGTCTGCGTTGGTACGGACGGCTCAGCGCCGCCCTCGCCGCGGGGGGGGCGTTTGCCGCCCTGTCGTGGGAGTCCGGCGAGCCTGCCGGCCGGACCGCGGACAACGCAGGCGTTCAGCAGGCTTCACAAACGGCCGAGCGGCAGAGCGTCGTCAAGGAGGATGACGCTTCGCCGCAAGTTAGTTCAAGGGTCGCCGCCGTCGAATATAATTCGCCGGGGCCGGCCCTGTTGGAACCAAGGCCGCAGGCCGAGCCGGTCAACGGACTGCGGTTGAACCTGGGCACCGGCGCAGATGCGAAGGTGGGTGTTCCAACAAGTTCGGTGGAGTTGACCACGACCGCGACGACTGCGGTGCCCCACTCTCGAGGCCCGCCTTGAAAGAACCAAGAGGGGGGTTCCTTGAAACAACAAAGGCGGCAATGATGAGGAACGCACGCGGATAGATCAGCGGGAGGTGGGGGGAGCGAGGTTGAGCGGGGCGGGTGCAGGAGCGGGGGCGACAGCCAGCCGGTTGTCGGGGGGAATCACAAAGATATCGTTGAGCAAGCCCTGTAGCACTAGCCGCGTCCGCTCGTAGGACGCGGCCAGCCGCGGTCTGAGTCTGCGCCCGGCTATTCGTAGAGAGCGCATCGTCTCATTGACAGACACAGGGCCGGCGACCCGGAAGGTCAGCGTGGCCCAGAAGCTCTCCCACCTCGGGCGTCCCAGATCGGTGGCAGGGCGGATCAAGTGGGCTTTCACGAACCAGTGACCGGCGCGTTCCAGCACTAGCTCGGCGGCGCCGCTGGCGGTGGTTGTTGTTTGCATCACGTAGCCCGGATGGTCAAGACCCTCGTGACCGGCGCAGACGGCGACATTAGGCCAGGGATGCCCGTCCAGGAGAACGGTGACGCTCACCGTCATCCCGATTCGCCAATGGCAGGGATTGGATCCCGGGATGATCTCCAAGCGATGTCCCAGCGGCACTGCGAAAGCGCCGGTCTCGTTGTCCGCAGGGTGTACCTCGATGATGGTTTTGGAGAATTTCGTGTACGTTTCGCAGACGCCCTGCGGGCTGGGCTCTTCTTGGGAGCGGAAAAGCAGCGCGGCATCGGCGCGCTCGCGGCGAAGGTAATCGTCAAACTCATCAGGGGCGATGTCGATGGTTTGCGGTTGCAGGGCGCACCCAATGACGTGCGTCCCGATGCCCGAGATGGGCCGGCGCACTGACAAGCCTCGATCCTGTCGAGCATAACCCGAGATCGGTGTTACCCGCCCCCCGGAGAGGTCGACGAAATCAGCGATCAAGCCGGCGTCAGTCGGAGCGTCGCCGATGGGAAAGACCTGTCCGGTTACAAACGAGAGCCACAACGGATCGCCGTCGGCGAGGAGATTCGCGTCGACTATCAGCCAGGAGTCCTCCGCCACGGCCGGCGCTGCCGACAGCAGAACAAGCAGAATTGTGATATGGAGACTCCTGCTCATCGTTGGCCGGCGGTTGTGTCCTGAGTCGTAGTTCGTGCTCCTGGCCGGCGGGAACGGCCGCCGTCTCCTGCCTTGTAACGACGCGGCGCGGCAAGGTTGCAGCGAGGAGTCGGAGTGGGGCTATCGGCCGGGAGGGCCGATGGAAGTGGGATCGGGCAAGGCTGTCATGGCCTGGATTGCGGCTTGCCGGGCCGCTTTGGTCCGCTTGTCGCCGAGGTTCGCGGTGGAAGCCAGGTGATGGGTGAATGCCGCCCTGGCATCTTCGTAACGGTGCAACTCGGAATAGAGCATCCCCTGGTCGTAAAGGACCAGCTTGGCGACGGGGCCGTACTCTTGGGCGGCCATCGACCGTTCGGCCTCCAGTTCCGCCAGGGCCTCTTCCTTGCGGCCGGCTTGCCGGAGGAGCGTGGCGAGCATTTCGGTGAACGCAGCGCGGCGCTAGCAGTCCGTGGCAAAAGAGGACTGGCTCCGAGCCGAAGGGCACCGGCGCTACCGGGAACGGCGTTCCGCGAGGCGTCCGTCCCCTTTTGTCACGTTGAGGAATCGCTGCCGGGGTGTCGATGAACTCAGAGTGAGTGCAAGAGAATCGTCCACAAAACCGGATGGGCAGGGCGGTCGCCCGGTTAAGGGCCCCAAGCCCCACTCCGCAGCAGCATTGTGCATTCGGCATTGCCACAGGCAATTGCCCCCGTGACTCAAGCGGTTTCCACACGCGCGCTCATATGCCTCCGGCTGTGACACACTCCAGGACGCGGCGCCTCTGGGCAGTGGCGGCTCTTTTCATCGCGCCATTCCTGATGGTCCTGCCGAGCTGGGGGAGCTGGTGTCTGTTCAGCCCGGACAGCTTCCGGTATCTGGGTACCGCACGGCATCTGCTGGAGACCGGTTCCTTTCCACCGGAACGGCTCATGGCTCCACCGGGCTTCCCTCTGTTGCTCGTGCCGTTTCTTCTGGGGGGCGACCTGCCGATGCCGGCATTACGGGTGATGCTCGCGGCGTGCTGGGCGATTTCGGCGACGATGGCCTACATGCTTTACCGCGAGGAGCTGGGCGATCGGCTTGCCTGGGCAGCCGGGCTGCTGCTGGCGACGAGTCCGGTGTTTCTGCAACTCTCGCTGATGCCGCTCTCGGAGATGCCGTATGTCGCCTTGCTGACGCCGGCACTGCTCTTGATCTCTTCCTGGTGGAAAGGGCGAGCGAGGATCTGGTGGGCCGCAGCAGCCGGCGGTCTGTTGATATCCGCAGCGGTCATGGTCCGTTCGATGGGATGGGTCTTGGTCCTCGCCGGGGCATATGCGCTGGCGGTTCGGCACTCGGATGGTCGCTCGCGGCGGGCATTAAGCCTCGGCGTGTTCCTGTTGTGCAGCCTTGGGCCCGCCGGGCTATGGTCGTGGCGGCAGAGCGAGTACTCCCGGGGGGCGACTTACGCCCAGTCATGGACCCAGCCGCGCTCGGTGGAGTCGACAAGTGCAACAGGCGTGTCGCTGCAAGTGAAGCGGTTCGCTCGATACGGTCCGATGCGTCTGCAGGACCTCAAGGAAGTCGTGCTGCCCAAACAGCTTGCGTGGCGAGCCTTCAACCCGCCCTTCGATGCTGCGACGAATTGGTTGATCGGGGGGCTATTTGTCGTCGCGACGGTCGTGCGGCTGGCCGTCCGCCGGTCTCCCGTCGAGATCTACGTCTTGGGCTCGCTGCTGCTCGTATCACTGTGGCCCTTCGACGAGGGCGTACGTCTGCTGGCACCGGTAATTCCGGTCCTTGTCGCCTATCCGTTGTGGGCGGGACTGATCTGCTGGCGGAGGGCCCGACGGAAGGGGGCCGTTCGTGTCGGTCTGGCAGCACTGTTGGCCTGCTGGTTCGCGATTCAATGCGGCGGAATGATGCTGGCCCAGTTCCGCCTGCCTGACCAGCGCGTCAGGGCGGGGAAGCGATTGGACAGCATGAAGACCATCGCTACCTGGCACCGGTCCCACGTGGCGCCGGCTTCGCCCTGGCTTGGCGTTACGGAGGATGGCGACAACAGCAAGCTGATCCTCCTGGGCGCCGCCTACCTTGCGAGAAGTACTTTGGTCACCGTGGATGTTCGTGATGGGGAGATCGAGATCGACCTTCCGTCGATAGGCGTTGCCTTCGTTCAACAGAGCCTCGCCGAATTGGCTGCGACGGCGTGGGGATGCCGCCCCATCGACCACATCTGCGGCTTCTCTGTGTTCAGCACGCCGGCGACACGAGACACGGGAAGTGACGATACCGCGTCACCACTGGGCGATACTCCACGCTGATTCCTCCCAGATTCGGCAATAATCCCCATCACAATGGCGGCAGCCGCTTTTCCCGCTCGCCAATGCCGCCATTCTAGGGCGCGGCATTGGCACGGCCTTTGCAGTTGTCGTGGCGGAGGGCTCGGCAGGGGGCCGGGCTCAACAGTAGTGCACACCTCGCAGGGAGGTTTCCCAATGCCGTCGGATTTGGTCAACTTCGTCACCGGGCTCATTCAGTCGATCTTCCAGGGTTTCTGGGATGCGATCATGCAGGTTCTGCAGGCGATTTTCCCAGGGTTGGGGGGGTGACGGGCATTTGATGGGCTTGAACGAGCAAGTCCATCGGCTCAACAGCGGTTTCGCCCTCCCATGATCCACACGACTCCTTCCGAGAGGGTCGGAAGGCACAAACGCAGAGGGGCCGAGCACACGCTCGGCCCCTTGGCGTTAAGGCACCACCGCCTGAGTATTCTGCGTCGATTCTCGGCTCGCCTCTGCCGCCGGCGTTCCTCCGACTTAACCCGTCGAGGACGGGCAGGTTGCCGCACCGCCTTCCCGTTTCGATTACCGATGCCGCCCGCGGGACCGGTCGTGCGAACGATGGTGACCGTGCCGATCACGATCCCGGTGATGGTCGCGGTGGTTGATGCTCATGTGGAAGCCGAAGCCGGGCCTGGGGGCCGGTCTTGCGTACCTGTAGCACGGAGTGACCGGCACCGGGCGATAGACAACCACCGGCTCGACGTAGCGCACGTGGCGAACTCGGTGGACGGCGTACCTGGAGTGATAGCGGGTGTAATGGCCGCCGTAGTACCCGCCGCCGTAATAATCGCCCGGGCAGCCGCTTTGTACGTACACGGATGTGTATTGGGCCTTCGCCTCCTGCGCGCCGGCGAAGCCGATTACGGCGACGACGGCCACGAGTCCGAGTCCAAGTCGTAGTCCGTTGAGCGTCATGGCTATCTCCCTATTTCTTGCCTGGGCTTTTCCTCGTTATCAGCGGCCCACGCAGGGCCCCTCACTGTTGCTCGTAAAGACACAACCGCAGCTTGTTGGTTAGGCGGGAACCGCCGTTTTTGGCCTTCGCAGGGCGATACCGGCCGGTTCGAGGCATCACCGGCGACCGAGCAAGCCTTGGGTCAGCAATGCAACATCTTAGGACAGCTTAGCTTAGCGATGTGAGTACCACCAGGCAAGCACGGCCACGCCCAACAGGATGCGGTACCACGCGAAAGGGCGGAGAGGGTGGGTCTGGATGTACTTCATGAAGGCGGCGACCACTAGCAGGGCGACGACGAACGAGACCCAGAAGCCGACGCCGAGCAAGGCGAGCTGCGAGGTTGTGATCTCCTCGCGGTGCTTGAAGATCCGCAGAATGCCTGCCCCGCAGAGTGTCGGGATGGCGAGGTAGAAGGAGAACTCGGCGGCAACTGCGGGTGGAAGGCCGACGAGAAGGCCTCCCATGATGGTGGCCATCGAGCGGCTGGTGCCGGGAATGACGGCAACGCACTGAGCCAGGCCCACCAAGAAGGCCTGTCGCATGGAGACCTGGTCCATGTTCATCGGGATTCGCCGGCTGTATTTCCGCTCGATGAGGATCATGGCCCCGGCGCCGAGAATCAACGCCGCAGCGACGGGTACCGGTTTCTCCAGGTAGCGCTCCATCACGTCGTCCAGGAGGAGCCCCGCGAGCGCCCCCGGCAGCATGGCCACAAAGAGTTTGGGCAGAATATGCGAGGTCCAGCCGCCGACCGGACGGGTAAACACTTGTCGCCATAGGCGACGCCAGAAATAGAGGATCACGGCGAGGATCGCGCCGGTCTGTATGAAGTACAGAAAGACCGGCCAGGGGGGCTGTCTTCCGTCGATGCCCAGCGAGGGCATGGCAATGATCAGGTGACCGGTGCTCGACACCGGAAGGAACTCGGTCAACCCCTCGATGATGCCGAGAATGATGGCGCGGACAAGATCAGTCACGCGATTGCTCCGCCAGGGCCTCTCGGGAGGCGACGAGGTAGGCCACGACGCTTGCGGCGGTGAAGAGAACCATGAGCCAGATGACGATCGGCCGGCCGGTCAGAACCCAGTCAACGTTGTTGAGGCGGCCGACGCTCAAGATGATCCAGCCGACGGCGATGCACTGCACCAGCATCTTGGTCTTGCCCCACCAGTTGGCCGCGTAGGCCTTGCCCTGGGCCTCGCTGAATCCGCGGAGGCCGGAGACCAGCAGCTCTCTGGAGATGATCAGCACGACCATCCAGGGTTGCAGGCCGGTGATGGTTTGGCCTCGGGCGTCGCGGAAGCCCTGGCCAAGCAACAGGACCAGCGAGCCGATGAGCAGGATCTTGTCTACGAAGGGGTCGAGGATGCGGCCGAAGGAAGTGACCTGGTTGTGCCTGCGGGCCAGGTAGCCGTCCAGCCAGTCGGTACCAGCCGACATGACGAACAGGATGAAAGCGGCGTCGAGGGCCCAGAGCGTGTGCGCCCGGCGACTGAAGTCAAACCAGGCGAGCGTGCAGAGACACGCCACAGCCAGAAGGAAGCGGCCGAGCGTGATCCTGTTGGGGACGTTTATTCGCATACCGAATCCCGGGGATCATACCCGCCGGGGGGCGAGCGAGGAATCACCCGACCAGCCTGAGGCGCCGAACGAGGGGGCCTGCAGGCGGACGGGGGCGGGAGTTGCACCGCTGGGTGCCCCGGCCAAGTGAGAATACTCGAGAAAAGCCGAAACCTGGAGGCTGCGGGAGATGAGGCCGGAAGTCCAGAGGCCGAGAGTCGCGGCGCGCAACCGGCGAATGCACGGGGCGCGGCTTAGGGGGCCAGGTGTGGATGGCTGGTGGTGAATTCGTCCTTTCAACGTTGAGCTTAACTTGAGACTCCTTGAATCTACATGAAAGCCGGTCGCGCGGAGGCGCGGAACGGGCGCTGCGGGCGGGGCGCTACACGTTGCACCCCGGGCACGCCGGTGTCCTCGTCGCGAAGACACCCGCTCAAGGGCAGTGGTACGCGTCGCGGGCGCGAGGCCCGGCGTCATCCAATAGTAGTTGCTCAGTGTTTCACCCCCAGGCCGGAACTGAGGGGGAGAATCAAGAATGTAGCCGGGGCTCGCACCTCGAGGGGTGGTCAGAATGACGGGAATCGTAGAGACCATTGTGGACTGGCAGGAAGGTGACGCGAGGGGCTGCATGGTTCTCCGCGGAGCATGGCCAGCCAAAGACGCAGCCGAGCGGCCCGGCGGCGCTTGCTGCGAGACTGCGTTTCTTCGCGCTCCGGCGAGGGCGGAGCAAGCAACCACCTGTCGAGAAGGCGTCGCAAAATGCGGCGCGGTCAGGAGCGGAACCACCCGGAAACGAGCGGCAAGACGAAACCGGCGAGAGTGAAAAGAGCCAATGTTTGCAGGGTGTTGCTATGGCTTGCAGCGCATTGCAGGATTTCGGACTGGGCGCGCCAGGATTCGAACCTGGGTAGGCATAAGCCAACGGGTTTACAGCCCGTCTCCTTTGGCCGCTCGGACACACGCCCTTGCACTTTGCACAGACGCTTCGACAAGCCGACGGTTCGGTCAGGGAAGGCCTGGCACATGGTCCGGCTTGTTTGAAAGTCCGGACTCAAACCTATCGACAATCCAGGACGGTCAGTTTAGCGGCGGTTCGGCCGGCGGTCAACCACGTGCCGGGAGGGCATGATCGTCTCGCGGGTCAATTCGGAGGCAAACCAAGGAGCCGGCGCGAGGGATGCGGGAGGGGATTCCCGCGGAAATGGGCGAGCGCCCTCTGACGTCCGCCACGGCGAATGTCGAGAGCGGGCGGAAGGGCGACGCTGCAAGATCCTCTGAAGCCGCCGCGCGTTCAACGGCCAGCCGCGGCACCGCTCGATCATCAGGACTTTCCCGCGGAGGCCCCGGCGTCCAGTCCTTCGCCGGCGGCGGTGACCGTTTGAATCGCGGATCGCAGGAAGGTGATCTTGGTGTTGCTGGACTCGTCGACCTTCAGCGTCACATCCTCGTCGCGCACCGAGAGCACCGTGCCGACGATGCCTCCGATGGTCACTACGCGGTCGTTCTTCTTGACGGCGGCGAGCATGGCGGTTCGTTTCTTCTTCTCCTTGCTCTGCGGGCGGATGAGCAGGAAATAGAAGACCAGCCCCATGAGGAGCAGCGGCATCAAGAACGAACCGAACGGTGAAGGCGCGGGATCGCCGGCGGCCGGCTGCGAGGCCTGGGCGACGCAAGTCACGAGTCCGAGCATGGTTGTTCCTTCTCGTCATAGGATTCGCGGGCCGAGCGGCATTCGGCCAGGAGTCGGCCGAAGGTCCCGGCGGCGATCGCCTCGCGAATCCGTTTCATCCAGCGGTGATAGTACGCGATGTTGTGGAGGGAAACCAGTATGGGTCCGAGCATCTCGTCGGCGAGGAAGAGATGCCGCAGGTATCCCCTGGAGAAGCGGGCGCAGGCCGGGCAGCCGCAGTCTTCTTCCATGGGACGGTCGTCGGTCTTGTAGCAGGCATTGCGTAATCGCAGGGAGCCGGCGTCGGTGAAGGCGAAGGAATTGCGGCCGTTGCGCGTGGGCATCACGCAGTCGAACATATCCATTCCTGCAGCCACGGCCTCGATGATGTCAATCGGTCTGCCGACGCCCATCAAGTATCTCGGTCGATCGGCCGGGAGCCGGGCGGCGAACTTGTTGAGGAAGGCGGTTGTTTGCTCCGGCGGTTCGCCGACGGAGAGGCCTCCGAGGGCGTAGCCCGGAAAATCGATCGCCGTCAAGGCGTCCAGGCAGCGGCCGCGGAGTTGGAGATCAAGGCCGCCTTGGACGATGGCAAAGAGGGCCTGGCCCGGATGCTGGTGAGCTTGTTTGCATCGCTCGGCCCAGCAGATGGTTCGCTGCACGGCCTGGACGAGGATGGAGGGCTCCGCCGGCAGGGGAGGACACTGATCCAGGATCATGGCGATGTCGGCCCCGAGCTGCTCCTGGACGCGAACAGCCCTCTCGGGGCTGAGACGGACGATCTCGCCGTCGATGTGCGACCGAAAGGTCACGCCGTCGTCGTCGATCTTGTTGAGCGTGGCCAGGCTGAAGACCTGGAAGCCGCCGCTGTCGGTCAGGATGGGGCCGTCCCATGCCATGAAGCGGTGAAGCCCGCCGAGCCGGGCGACGACATCGGCGCCCGGTCGGAGAGCGAGGTGATAGGTGTTTGCCAGGAGGATGGTGGTTCCGGCATCGCGGAGTTGGGTCGGGATGAGGCCCTTGACCGTGCCGCGCGTTCCCACGGGCATGAACACGGGGGTGTCGACCGCGCCGTGGGCCGTGTGCATGCGGCCGAGGCGGGCGTTGGTCTCGGAGTCATGCTTCAGCGTTTCAAAGGTCAGAGGGTACACGCGAACGACTTCCCGCACGGATGGACCGAGGCCGGGGCCGGTCAGGATTGACGGCCTTGCTGACAGCGCGATGACACTCCGCCGGATCCGTCAGCCCGCGAGGGGCGAAACCGCGCGGAGCGCCGGACGGAGGGCCCGAAGCGGGCATTGGAGCCTGCGGGAGTGAGCTTGACAAGATCGTTTTGAATTGATATGATAAGGGGTTCTCGATGACGGGATGCCAAGGCCCCTTGTCGAGAGGTTCCGGAGGGGAACCGTGGAGACGGCCCAGCCCTTGCGCCAGGCGCTCGGGGATGTTCGTTGGGGAGTAAGGACTGGTGAGGCACGTGAGAGAATCGCAAGGCAATCGGGATGAGCCGGTCGACGGTTCGGGCGCCGGACAGGGCAACGGAGGGGACGGGTCCGCCCGCGGCCCAGCGTGGCCCGGCATCGAGGCCCGGCCGGCTGCAGAGGCCGCCAAGTCGCGGTTGAGTACCGCCGAGATGGACTCCTTCCGCCGCCTGCTGCTGGAGATTCGACATCGGCTCGCGGGCGTCGTTGACAACATGGAGAAGGAGGCGATGAGGAAGAACCGCACCGACGCGGCCGGCGACCTCTCGCTCATGCCGATTCACATGGCCGATATCGGCACGGATGCCTACGAGCAGGAATTCACCATCGGTTTGATTGAGAACTCCACGGAGACGCTTCGGGAGATCGACGCGGCCCTGGAGCGGATTCAAAACGGCACTTACGGGATATGCCAGGCGACGCAAAAGCCGATCGGGAAGGCGAGGTTGAAAGTGATGCCCTGGGCGCGCTACTGCGTGGCCCACGAGCGTGCAGAGGAAGCCCGACGCGACCGTCGCCGGTGAGCAGTCTCACTCGTTGATGCCATCAGACGTCTATGAGCAGCAGCAATCGGCCGAGACAATCCGCTGAGACGGCGCCCGTGCAACCGCACGAGGGGCGGGCCCTCGCCCATCCGGCGAGCCACTTGCGTCTGTGGGTGTTCACCGCCGTCGGGCTGGCCGCGGACTTGTGGACCAAGGAATGGGCTTTTCGCGAGCTGAAGCCGAGCGACTCTCTCGTGCTGATAGAGGACCTTTGCAGTCTGCACCTTTCGCTGAACCCGGGGGCGTTGTTCGGCTTGGGCGCCGGCCTGGCGCCGATCTTCGTGGGTGCCTCGGTTCTCGCCCTCTTGTTCGTGTTCTACCTGTTCGCGAATATGCCCGCCTCACGATGGTGGGCGCAGATCGCCCTCGGGCTGGTCCTGGCCGGCGCCTTGGGCAACCTCTATGACCGAACCATGCAGGAGGCCTACGTGGCCAACGTTCCCCACGGCGGCCGGGATGTCGGCAAACTGATGCAGTTGACCGACACCCACGTCGTTCTGGAAGATTTTCCACACGGCGGAAACCGGCGCGTCTGGCCGAGACCCACCGACAAGGCTTCGGGGGTTCAGCCCGTGGTTCGGGACTTCATCAAGATCGAGGCCAAAATCGGCGGATACACACTGTGGCCGTGGGTGTTCAATATCGCCGACGCCCTGCTGGTCATAGGGGTGGGCGTGCTTCTGCTGACCTTCGCTTTCGAGCACCGGGCGCACACCCGCTCGCAAACATCACCAGCGAAGGCGGCGGAATAAGCCTGCTCTTTTCAGATCGCCATCATCGCGCCCAAGCTCGGCCGTTTTGCGGCTCGCTTCCAACCCGCCTTCCTCACCAGATCACGCGCAAGCGGCTAGCAGGACGCTGCAAAAGGCATTGAACGCGTGTTTTGCCCCGCGTAACGATACTGAAGACGAGGACGGAAACGGCCACGCTGGGTTTATGCAGCGTCCTGCTAGAGCATTTCACGATTGCATGTGGCATCCAGCGTCACCGAAGCGGCGGGCGATCCTGCTAGAGCGGTTCCCGATTCGATGGATGAGCGCCGCCAGCAGGCGCGACGAACGGCCGTCACGTCGTCGCTGACGCTTCAGGCTGGTAGAGACTGCCGCCTGTGGTCCACTGATTCGGGAACCGCTTTGGTGGGCGCCCTTGGTATTCCCGTCGGCCACAGGGGGCCGACGCTACAGACAACTGTGAAATGCCCTATTTGAAGTGGGCCGCAACCGCGAGATAGTGGTTGCTGTGTGCCGTGCGATGTTCTTTACGGTTCCGCAGACGGCTTCCTTGGAAGCGAGGCTCAGGTCATCTCCGAGGAAAGAGTCAGGGCGTTTGCAGCAGCAACGAGACCAGGCCGGGTACATCCTCAAGACCTGGCCCGTTCAGGCCGTCGATATCGGCGGCGCATCGGTGAGCGGGGTGGGTGTCGCTGCCCAACAGCACATTGATGAAGGCCTGGATGTCCAGGCCGTTGATTTGACCGTCTCCGTTGACGTCGCCCAGGCTTTGTCCCGAGAAGACTTCGACTGAGTCCTGCGCTTGGCAGGTGTCGCACGACACCGTCAGCGTATAGAGGCCGGGGGCGTTGACCGTGGGCGCGAACGTGTTACCGCCGGAGACAATGCCGGGGCCGGCCCACGTCGGGGAGTAGTTGCCGGGGCAGAGGCCGCCGCTGCCACCGGAGGCGCTGCCGTCGAGAACGACGGTCGGGCCGCCGCAGATCGCCTTGTCCGGGCCGGCATTCGCCGCGGGCTCCGCGCACGGGCAGGCATCGCCGCGGACCAGTTGGATATCGTCGATGCCGTGGGCCTGCGAGGTGCTGGAAGTCCCCGAGGAGAACTTGACCCACACCTGGGCCTGGCCCACGTACGCCGCCAAGTCGATGCAGGCCGGGACGCAGCCGCCGTCGAAGGTGAAGGGGGCGCTCCACACCGTCGTCCAGTTGGATTGATCGAGGCTGGCGTACACGTATGGCCCGAGCGTTCCGGTGGCCTTGGTGTAGTTGAAGCGGAGCGAGGCTTGGGCGAGGCCGGCGAGGTTCAGGCAGCGCAGCGTGGCCTCGGAATAGGGGTAGCCGGTGCCGAAGGTCATGGCGCAGTCGCCGGTTCCGCCGCAGGCCGTGCCTGTGGAGATGTATGGGCCGGCGCCGGCGCAGGCCTCGAACGTGCCGGGGAACAGGGTGCAGACAGGACCGGACTGAAAGTAGGTGCCGAAGTTCTGGGTCAGGTCCGTCACGCAAGCGCCGGGGCCGCACTGACAGCCGATCAGCGTCACGACGACATCGTCGATGTATAGGGCCGAGGGGTAGGTGCCCTTGTCGAATTTCCAGTAGACGGAGCGGTGGCTCGATTGCAGGGTGATGGTGTGGCTTGCGGCGAAGCACTGCGGGCTGCCGGCATTTGGGTACGTGCGATTGAGAAGGGCGGCGCTGCCGTTGACGCTGGTGGTGCAGGAGAGCGTCTCGCTCGTGCTGGTGGCGTACTTGAGGGCGGCGTCCGACGTATCCGGCAGGGGTTGGCTGGTGGGTTGCCACTGGGCATAGTTGAAGTCGATTCGCACTCCCGTGCAGCCCTTGTTGCCGAAACGTACCCAGATGATCACGTCGCTGGTAGAGTTGAGCAGCCGCATGCTGACCGATGGGCTGCACGAGACGGCCGATGTGAGATCGGTGGCGTAGCACCACCTGACCTCGCAGTAGCCGTTGTTCCAGTCGCTGGCCGACCAGTCGTTGAAGTTCTCGCTGTAGATCTGGCCGTACGACGTGGTTCCCGCCGCCAGGATCACGGCTGCGCTGATCGCTGCCGCTGTTCGAGTCTTCGCAGAGTTCATGTTCATGCCTCTCTCCCTTCGCCTTGGATGAGGCCGCCGACTTCCCGCGGCGGTCTCCCGGCTCTCTCCATCATCAATGTCAAGCCCGTCACAGCCCGGGATCGGGCCAAAAGAGCGGTGCCGGCGTATCAGGGGTAACGCGTTCTATTTAGAGCCTATCCCATAACCTCCTCGATGGCCGATATCAGCACTG
>CAYYBO010000020.1:0-2478 GCA_964470125.1 uncultured Planctomycetaceae bacterium
GGCGAACGCAGGGATTCAAAACTGGCGTATAGGCCGGCCGCCAGCAGCAGCAACCCCGCCAGCGAACGGACCAGCCAAGTCACCCCCGTGTGGCCGATTGAGGCCGTATCCTTACAGTTCTCCACCTCTAGTTCCATCTCCCCGGAGGAGACCGCCCATCGCACATATCCGATCAGCCCCCCGGGCGGATAGGCCGCGCGCAGCGCCAGGCGAAACTCCTCGCCGGCGGCATCCTTCACATGGGCTGCGGGCCGCCCCTCCTTGACCGCGGCGTTACGCGCCTCCGGGAACTTCGGTTGATCCCCGATCGTCGCGGCCACATGCCGGTATTCCCAGTACAACGCCGCGAGCATCGCGAGCACGCTCAGCCAGGCGATCCCCCTGAAGATCTTGCCTTGGGGAATGGGTCGTGCCTGCCGGGCAATCCGGAATGACAAGGCCCCGGCCAGGAGACCCGCCATAAGAAAAAAGAAAAGTCCAAAGTAAAACGGCAGCCAGATCAGCCGTGCCAGCAGGAAGCCGAAGGCGGCCAACAGGCCCAGGGAGACCAGCCGGGCAACCAGCCACCGCTCTGCCTGCTCCGGTTCCCAAGGTGGCGAGGCGAGTTCTGCCGGTGGTGTTGGTGTGTCATCCGTGGCCATCTTGGGTACACACCATATTGACCGTCCCTGCCCGGATCAAGCGGTTGCCCCTCCAAACCGAGGATTGGGGTGTTTTGGGGGTATCGGTTTCCCTGGGATTCGCGGTCCCACAAGACATGACGGCTCATGGTTGCTTTCCCCGCGAAGCCTGACTAGATTACTCCCTTTGTGGGCTGCTACCCAGCGAAGCGGGCGGAGGCCGTGTAGGTCAACCGGCCCCCCTGGGCGTCCAACTGCCGCCGTGGAAGGCTGAAGTTGGCCTCCCCAACCGCCCACGGGCTCGCGGGGGAAAAGACAAGGCCTGTTGAAACAGGGGTGGTGCTGCCGTGAACATGAGTGGATTATCGCGGACGGCGTGGACCGGGATTGCGATTATGGTCGTGATCGCCCTTGTCGGGGTAGAGGGCTGCTCCAATCGCGGAGCCGGCAAGCCCAAGCACCGACGGCTCGAGGGGGTTGTTGAGAAGATCGACCTGCAGAACAATGTGTTCTCCATGCGCGTCCAAGACGGAAAGGGTGGCGAGCGCATCCTGGAAGGGACTTTCCGCGAGGATACCGAGGTCGAAATCAACGGCCGCGCTGCCAAGCTCGAACATGTCCAGCCGGGCGACAAAGTTGTCGGCTTCGGCTACCGCGAGGGGGAGGGCGAAGACCAGAAGCTGGTCGCCACCAAGGTCATGGTGACGCGGCCGGAAGGATCCGACTGGAAGAGTACCGGGCAGGTTCTGGAAAAGGAGCCGGAAGCCAAGCCGGCGGATTCGCAGGCGGCTGCCGAAGAGACGGCCCCGCCCGCCAAAGTTGATGCCGATAAACCGGGTGCGCCAGCCGCCGAGCGAGTGGAAGATCGGCCTGAGCAACCCGCCAACGACAATAGGTAAGACAAGAGTAGGGAGTAACGAACAATGAGAAATTGGACGAATCTGCTTCGAGCGCAGGCTGCCCTGGTAGCGGTAGCCTTTCTGATCGTGGGCCTGGTGGGGTGCGCAGAGAACACCGGCCAGCCCTGCGACAAACCCTGTGACAAACCGTGCGACAAGGCCAAGGAAACACCGAAGCCTCCGCCGCCAGCCGCCGCTGCCGCTCAACCGGTCAAGCCCGCGCAAGCGGCTCAACCCAGCCACCCGGCGGCCCCCACAGTGCAGAAGACTTCTGAGCCGACAACGCCCACGACAGGCGGCAAGCCCGACGCGGCGGCCCAAAGCACCGAGAATGCCCGGGCACATGCAGAAGACATGATCTACGCCAACATCCGTGTACGGATGGAAGAGATGATCGCCCAGCGAGCCCAGTTGCTGAAGTCGGGCAAGAGCTCCTCGGACCCCGAGGTCATGAAGCTGGAATCCTCGATCCTGAAGGCCCGCGACCTTCTCACCCAGGCCGGTGAAGTGGTCGGCGACATCCAGCCGCCAATCACCCTCAAGCCGCCCGCCGAGAAGAAGTAGCCCCCGGCGAAAACACAACGAACTGAGGCCGGAAGCCGGCGATAATCCCGCCGGCTTCTTCTTTGGGCCACGCCGCCGGTGGGAAGGTCATTTCCTTATGGAGGCCACTAGGCAGGTCAGCGCCATGAGTTGAAACACGATGGCGGCCAACAGCCAAATCGTCGCGGAGGTCGCCCCTTCAGGGTCGGGACCGGGCGCCGTCATCACCCAGGTGTACAGCCCCCAGCCGGTAGCGCACAGGGCAAACGCTTCGGCCACGGCCCCCACCAGCTTGGCGATCGAGAAGTCGTCGTACTGCCGCTCTCGCCGCAACATGTGCAACTCTTCGTGGATGCGGTTGAGGGTTTCCTCGACCGCCTCCGTCCCTCGCCCCACGGCAAGATCGGGTTGAGGAG
>CAYYBO010000020.1:2488-19021 GCA_964470125.1 uncultured Planctomycetaceae bacterium
GTAAGCAGGGGACCGAGAGGCGCCGGGATTAGACGACACGGCTGCGGATGGAGCACGAGGCCGCGCGCCGGGTTCAGCGGCCGACTCGCCTGATGACGCGGCAACATCATCGCGTGAAGTGGGTGGCGCCGGGCCGACCCCTCCAATCTTCTCCGCCGCGGCCTCGGGTGCGGCCGTCGCCGCCCCGGCGACTGCGCCGCTCGGAGGCTCCCGCACTGCCGGTTGGCCCGTCACTAGCAGTATTCGCTCGGCCGCCTCGACAATGTCGGCGACGACGTGGTCCGCCTGCGTCTCGTCAACGTCAGGCTCCTCGCTAATCAGAATCGTCCGGCAACCCGCCGCCCGCCCCGCCTGGACATCCCGCAACGAATCTCCTACCGCCCACGACCGGGTCAGGTCGATGCCCAGCTCTTTCGCCGCCTGCAACAGCATGCCCGGCCTCGGTTTACGAAGCTCGCTGGCCAGGCGGTACTCCTCGCGGACCGCCTCGGGCCCGTCAAGGTATGGACAGTAGTAGACGCCGTCGAGGTCCGCCCCCTCCGCCCGCAGCAAGTCTCGCATCCGCAGGTGAATCGCCCTCAGATCATCCTCGCTGACTAGCCCGCGAGCCACGCCCGATTGGTTGGTGGCCACCACGACAACAAAGCCGGCCCCCCGAAGCTTAACAACCGCCTCCGCCGCGCCCTCCAACAGCCGCACCTGATCCGGCTGGCTGATGTAGCCCGGATCTTCAATCAGCGTTCTGTCACGATCGAGAAAGACGGCGGGTTTACGGGAGATGTCCTGCATGTCGCACCAAGGCCTCTCGCAACACTGACCTGCTCACTTCGCGTCGTCGCTCTTGCAGCGGCTTCGCTGCTTGGGAGCTCCCTCTGAGTCCGAGATTCGCGATCCTCCCGCTACTTCATCATCTCCACCAGCACCTGCCGCAACAGCGGCAACATGATCTCGTGGTGCCCCGTGATCTGATGGCCGCGACCCCGCCGGACAGGACGGCCGATCACATTCTCACTCGGCCGGTAGTGCCGGATCATGTCCAGGTTCGCCGTGGTGATATCGTCCAGGTTGCTACCCAGGTTCCTCGCCACGGCCACCGCCTTCAGAAACACCTCCGGCAGAACGACGGCGGAGCCGACGTTGCACCACACCCCCGCCGGCGCGGCCCCCTTCCTCGACCCTCGCGGCCCCCGCGGGGCCATGTCCGCCACAACGCTGCAAATCAGCCGGAAATCCGCCGCGCTCCTTGTATACAAGCCGCTCTCGGCGATCTGCCTGTGCATGTGGATCGTGTCCGTTCCGATGGCCACATGCACGCTCGCGGGAATCCCTTCCCGCCAAGCGGCGGCGAGGATGCTGTGTTTCACATGCCGCGGCCGCGCTCGAACCAGGTGCGACCCCAGCGCCGCCCCCAGCCCTTGTGATTCCTCGGCCTTGCTCAACGCTTCCGTGAAAAACGCCGGCGTCTCCTCCACCATTCCGAAGCTGCCGTCGTGGATCGTCTCCGCAACCTCCTCGCTTGTCTCCCCGACCGTCGCCACCTCGACATCATGAATGGCCGTCGCCCCGTTCATCGCCACCGCCGACACGATCCCGCGATGAATTAAATCACAGATGATCGGCGAACAACCCACTTTGACCAGGTGCGCCCCCATCGCAAAAACCACCGGCCGATCCGCCTGTCGCGCCTCGACAATCGCAGTCGCCAGCCCCTTGAGCGCCTCGGCCCCGAGAAACGGCGGCAACGACTCCCACCATCGCCGAAAGCTCGCTCCCCTCGCCGGTAGACCCGCCAACCGGCCCGCGTCGAACTTGTGCGCTCGCTTGCCGATGGGGTAAGTCCGAAGATTTCGCAAATTCGCCAGTTGATATCGCTTGGGCATGCGGGCCTCTCGTCGCCTGATCGATGCGCCCCGACAATGCCGCCATGCTATGGACAGCGGCCGGCCCGGGCAAGCCACCGCCCCGAACCGTCGCAGCCCGTAGCGGCCGAGCCCCTGCGCGGCCGGGGCCACAGAAGGCAGCCCACTGAGCGGGCAACCGTGGGGCGCTCCTGCCGCGATCCACGGAAGAGCGTCCCCTGAGCCCTCCGGACCGCAAGCTAACATTTTCCTAATTTTTCCTCTTGCCGCCGCTCGATAATCCTGGCATGATGGGCCGTCGGCTTTGACGCAAAGGTGCGCGCCAAAACCCGCACTCGAGCCCGAAGCGCAAGCGACAGGTTCTTCGGCCGAGCCCCCCACCGGTCGCTGCCCTTGCGGTTCGGCCGGCGATAACGCAGTGAAAGGAGCTATCCGCATGGTGACGACAGGCAGTGAGAAACGACAGCAGGCCCTTGACCGGGCCCTCCAGCAGATCGAGAAGGCCTACGGCAAAGGGGCCATCATGCAGATGGACGGCGAGTTCTCCGCCTGTTTGGACGGCATCAGCACCGGCGCCCTCTCTCTCGACCTCGCCTTGGGCGGCGGCGGCGTGCCGCGCGGTCGCATCGTCGAGATCTTCGGCCCCGAATCCAGCGGCAAGACCACCCTCGCCCTGCACGTCGTCGCCTCCGCCCAGCGGGCCGGCGGCGTCGCCGCCTTTGTCGATGCCGAGCACGCCCTCGATCCCTCCTGGATGAAACGCTGCGGCGTCAACACCGAAACGCTCCTGGTCAGCCAGCCCGACTGCGGCGAGCAGGCCCTCGAAATCACCGACATGCTCGTCCGCTCCAACGCCGTGGACATCATCGTCGTCGATTCCGTCGCCGCTTTGGTGCCCCGCGCCGAGATCGAGGGCGAGATGGGCGACACGCACGTCGGCCTCCAGGCTCGCCTGATGAGCCAGGCGCTCCGCAAGCTCACCGGTTCGGTGAAGCGGACGGGCACCTGCGCCATCTTCATCAACCAGATCCGCGAGAAGATCGGCGTCATGTTCGGCAACCCGGAGACCACCCCCGGCGGCCGCGCTCTGAAGTTTTATAGCTCTGTCCGCATCGACGTCCGCCGCGTCACCTCCATCAAGGAGGGCGATCGCGTCATCGGCAGCCAGGTCAAGGCCCGTGTGGTCAAGAACAAGGTCGCCCCGCCCTTCCGCGACGCCCAGTTCGACATCATGTTCGACAGCGGCATCAGCCGCACCGGCGACCTCATCGACCTCGCCACCAAGCTCAACCTCGTCGAGAAGCAAGGCGCCTGGCTCCGCTACGGCAACATCCAACTCGGCCAGGGCCGCGAAAACGCCAAGACCTTCCTGCAAGACAACGAGGATTTGTTCGAAGAGCTCCGCCGCAAGATCCTGGAACTCAGCGGCTATGTCCCCAAGAAGGGTGCTGCGACCAAGGCCGACGACAAGGCCGCGTCAACGTCGAAGGTGGGCGAGAAACCGGCGGCTGCCCCGGCCTCCAAGGGCGACACAAAGGAGAAGGGTGAAGTTGTCGCGGCCAGGTCCGCCCCCTTCACCGCCAAGGCCGCGGCCGCCTCCATCGCCGTCAAGCCGCCGCTTAAGAAGAAGCCCGTCCCCGCCCGCGCCTAGCGCCGTTTCGAGTAGTGGTGTTTCGAGGCGCCAAATGGCTCGCCCCCCCGGGGGGTCTTACGGGAACTGGCGCGAGGCTCTCGAAGTGCAACCGCCTCTGGCTCGATCATAATCGACTTTCCGAACGTCCTGCCCGGCCGGCTTGGGTCGCCGCCTCTCCAAGGCAGCACAAGGCTCCGCCCTGTCAACCGGGGTAGTCCAAGGCGTTGCCTTGTCACCAACACAAGACGCGCCCTCGTCGCACCTCTCTCCCCAAAACACTGAGCAAGAGTAGCAGAATGGCGGCACGAGCCTTCCGCGCGGGTCTGGACGGTGTAGCGCCACGCCCTGACTGACGCCCGCTCCGCGCCTGCTCGCGGCCGGCGTTCGGGCGGCTTCAAGGAATCTCAAGTTTGGGGCGAAAGAACACGCTGAATCCCAAGCATCGCCGCTCGCCTGCGCGGCGCGCCCTCTCCCTCGGCTCACCGCGGGCCATTCGCCACACTCCATTCCGCATCGTCCACTTGTCCGATCTTCACCTGACGCCCGGTGACGCCGATGCCCGGCACGAACCCAAGCTTGCCAACCGCCTGATCGGCATGAACCAGGCTTTCCGCCGCATTGCCGCGACCCGGCCCATTCAAAAGGCCGACCTGATTCTCATCACCGGCGACGTCACCGACCAAGGAGATCTTCTCGCCTGGCAGCACTTCCGCGAGATCGTCCGCGACGCGCGATTGACCGCGAAGACGCTGGCGGTCCTGGGTAACCACGACGTGTGTGCGTTGATGCCCCGGCTGGGGCGGCCGAGGAGGCTGAAACGATCCGACCTTGTGCGAGCACACCGCGGCCTGCTCCTCTGCGAGCAGCCTGCCAAGTATCCCTGGGCCCGACGCGTGCGCGAGGACATCGTCGTCTTCGGTCTGGACTCCAACAACAGCGGCAATCTCTCCCCTGTCACCAACGCCGTGGGCCGCCTCGGCTTCCGCCAACTCGCCGCCTTCGCCGGCCTGCTCCACAAGCACCGCGAGGCCTCCGTCAAGATCGTCATGCTCCACCACAGCCCGAGCATCGCCAGGCAGCCCGCCCCCTGGCGCCGCGGCCGCCCGCCGGTCAGTTTGGTGACACGGTGGCTGCACCAACTCCCCGAGGAAGACCGGCACGCCCTTCGGCTGCTCTGCCTGACGCATCGCGTCCGGCTCATTCTCCACGGCCACCTGCACGAGGCCGAGGACCGGCTGGTCAACGGTCTGCGCATCGTCGGCGCCCCTGCCGCCACCGAGCCGATGCGGAACGCCGCCGGCTCCCGCCGGTTCCAGTTCTTTGAATACACCGTGGCCTCCGCGTCCGGCCGCGTCACCCGGAGCCTGCGCACGATCGAAGTGCCGCTGGAACCGGCGTCCCACACTCCGGACACCTCCCGCTGACGTTGCCGGTCAGGTTGTATCCGCACTGACCACAAAGAGCAGCGGACAGCACTCGCACGACCTCTTTGTCTTTGATGCCGAAGAAGCCGACGCGCAGGCCGGCTCGGCGCAGTTGACGCAACGCCAAGATGTCAGTGATGAGGAAAGCGAATCCACTCAAAGGAGGAACCAGTAACGCCACGATCAGGATCGCGATGGTAGTCCTCCTCACGTTGATCGCGCCCAGTACGCCGGCAGCGGCGATAAGGAGGAACACGATATTCAGGCACCACGCGAAGGTGGACGCCCCAAGGAGGATTGTGCCGATGGTACTTGTCGTGAGTTTGGACGGCACGAGGATCAGGAGCAGCAGATTCAGGCCGATCGCCAGCACCCCCCAAGACAGGCGTCTCTGCCACATCGCCAGCCGGCGCAGATCGACGCCATCCCGCACCCACATCGAGGTCTCGTCGGCGGGAGCCAGGACCTTCCCGCAATAAGGACAGACGACGCTCTGGGCTCCCATTTGGGGCAGCGGGCGAGCGCACGCCGGACAGGGGATATTGGATCTCATCTCTCAGCTTCTCGTCGCCGCAGAAGGTGCTAAGCAGCTATTGACTTTCGCGCGGGCTTCCGGCATATTATGATGGTGGTAGGGAGCCAAGGAATAGGCTGAATCGCCCATCTCCCACGATGATCGCGTGTGAGCACTGCTCGACACTGAGACAAGGAATCGAATCATAGCGTGACTTTCCGAATCGGAAACTTTCGCGCATCGGCGTTTTGAGTCCGCCCGGAAAGCCCCGAACAAGTACGTGTCTCGCGAGGCAGGCGACCCCTGGGCGCCGCGTCGTGAGTTCACCATAACGAAAACCGGACCGCGGTTGACCCTCGGCCCGGTTTTCTTTTGCCCCTTCGGCACGGCAATTGCCCCGTCCCGGCGTCGGCGGGGTCCCGCTATAATGCGCCGCCTGGGTCCTGCCCGTAGCTGGCAGCAGCCGACCTCCAGGTCGGCCGAGGACCCGAGATCGCGATAGTCAAACGGCGACGGCCGACGACGACGTCGGCCGCTACGCTAGAGCCCGAACCCTCGAAGGAAACAGCGATGCAAGAAGTCGTACTCGACGGGAACTCGCTTTCAATAGAACAAATACACGCCGTGGCCCGCAAGGGGGCCCACGCCGTCGTCTCGCCGGAGGCCCTCAAGAAAGTGCAACGCTCCCGCGGCGTGATCGAGAAGTTCATCGCCGAGGGTGCGGCCATCTACGGCGTGACCACCGGCATCGGCGAGTTCGCCCGCATCCGCATCTCGCCGGAACAAAGCGCTGAGCTCCAGCGTCGGATCGTCTACAGCCACTCCGCCGGCACCGGCGACCCCTTCCCGCCGGACGTGGTCCGCGCCGCCATGCTCTGTCGGGCCAACACCCTGTCCAAGGGTTATTCCGGCGTGCGGCCCTGCCTGCTCGACACCGTCATCAACATGATCAACAAGGGCGTCGTCCCCTTCATCCACGAGAAGGGCTCGGTCGGCACCAGCGGCGACCTCTCGCCCCTCTCGCAATTCGCCGAGGTGGCCATCGGCGAGGGCCGCGCCTGGTACAAGGGCGAGCTTCTCCCCGGCGGCGAAGCGATGAAGCGGGCCGGCGTCAAACCGACGGACCTGACTTACAAGGAAGGCCTGGGCCTGATCAACGGCTCGCAAATGATGACCGCCGGCGCCGCCCTGCTGGTCTACGACGCCGAGCGCATCCTGAAGAACGCCATGATCGCCAGCGCTATGGCCCTCGACGCCCTCCGAGCGGTGGCCAAGGCCTATCACCCGCTGGTGCAGCGCGTCCGGCCGTTCCGCGGCCAGAACGCCGTCGCCGGCAACCTCCTCCGCCTCTTCGCCGACAGCGAGATCATGGCCAACAAGACCGGCAAGGTGCAGGACGGCTACAGCATGCGTTGCACGCCGCAAATCCTCGGCCCTTCGCTGGACACGGTGGAGTACGTGCGGCAAGTAGTGAACACCGAGGCCAATTCAGCCTCCGATAACCCGCTCTTCTTCGGCGAGGAGAACGAGTACTTCGCCGCCGGCAACTTCCACGGCCAGAACATAGGCATGGCCGCGGACTTCCTCTGCATCGCCATGTCGGAGGTGGCCAACCTCTCCGAGCGTCATACGAACCGCATGTTGAACCCCGTCCTCTCCGGCCTGCCGGACTTCCTCGTCGAAGGCAAAGGGCTCAACAGCGGTCTGATGGTCGCCCAATACACCGCCGCCGCCTTGGTTTCGGAGAACAAGGTCCTATCTCACCCCGCTTCTGTCGACTCGATCAGCGTCTCCGCCGACCAGGAAGACCACGTCAGCATGGGCCCGATCGCCATCCGCAAGTGCAATGAGATCCTGCGGAACGTCCGGGTGGTCCTGGCCATCGAGATGATGTCCGCCGCCCAGGCCTACGAGTTCCACGGCGGCCGCAAGCCCGGCAAGGGCACCCGCGTCGCCTACGACCTGATCCGCTCGAAGGTGCCGCCGCTGAAGGACGACCGCGTCCTGCACCCGGACATCGAGGCCATCCGCAAGATGGTCGAGGATTGCAGCATCCTCGATGCTGTCGAAGTGAAGATCGGTCCGCTCAAGCTGGCCCGCGACATGACCGACCTGCCGAAGCCAAACGTGCCGGCGTGATCCGCCCGATCCGCGGCATTCATGCCGCGCTTCCTGCCACGGCGTCGCCCCCATGAATGCGGGGGCTCTGAGTGCAGTGGCGCGGCATCATGGCGGCGCGCGCCGAGCCGAAGCGCCGCCCGGACTGAAGTCCGGGGCTCCTCGTTACTATCGAAGTCCGTAACTACTCAGGCGACGACTACGAGCTGAACATCTCCTCGCCGCTCTTGGCGTGGGCCCGGAAGTCGGCGATGAGCTGCTTGGTGATCGGGCCGGGCAGCCCGGTGCCGACCACGCGCTTGTCGATTTCCACGACCGGGCAGCATTCCGCCCCGGTGCCGGTGATGAACATCTCGTCGGCGAAGTAGAGGTCCTGCCGGGTGAGCGTACACTCCTCGGTGGGAATGCCCCGCTTGGCGGCCAGCCGCAGGATCAAGCGGCGGGTGATACCCTCGAGGATGCCCGAGTGCGGGCCGGGCGTGCGGAGCTTGCCGTTGCTGACGATGAAGAGGTTGTCGCCGGTGCACTCGGCCACGTAGCCCTCGGGGTTAAGCATCACTGCTTCGAGGCAGTTGGCGTCGATGGCCTCGATCTTGGCCAGGATGTTGTTCAGGTAGTTCAGGCTCTTGATCCGCGGAGACAACGCGTTCGGATGGTTCCGCGTGGTCGAGGCGGTGATGACCTTCATGCCTCTCTCGTACATGATCGGGTCGTACATCGCGATCTGATCGGCGATGATGAAAACCGACGGCGCCACGCAGCGGAACGGGTGGATGCCCAGCGTTCCGATGCCGCGGGTGGCCACCAGCCGGATGTAGCCGTTCTCCGTAATGTTGTTGGCCTTCATCGTGTCATGCATGGCCTTGACGATCAGTTCGCTGGTCCAGGGCGATTCCAGACGAATGGCCTTCATGCTCAACTCGAACCGCCGCATGTGAGCCGAGCACTCGAAGATGCGGCCGTGGTAGACACGGATGCCCTCGAACACGCCATCGCCGTATAGCACGCCGTGGTCGAAGACGTTGACCGTCGCCTGCTCGACCGGCACGATCTTGCCGTTCAGCCAGATCTTCAGGTTCGGGTTCGGTGTATATTCGTCGCCCATGTGTCGTGCCTCCAGATTGCCTACTTTATAACCCCGTCCGTCAGGTGTATCACCTCGTCTGCCTCAGCGGCCAAGTCGCGGTCATGGGTCACCATGATGATCGTCTGGCCCATGGCGTTCAGCTCTTTCAACAATCCGATGATCTCTCGCCCCGTCTTGCCGTCCAGGTTCCCAGTCGGCTCGTCCGCCATGAGCACGGCGGGCTGGTTTACCAGGGCCCGGGCGATCGCCACACGTTGACGCTCGCCGCCGGACAGCTCACCCGGACGATGGCGCAGCCGCCCACTCAATCCGACCCGCTCCAGCAACTCGTGTGCCCGACGGGCCGCAGGTTCGCGGTCGGCCAGCCAGTGTCCGATTGAACGGCCGACCATCAAGGGCAAGAGGACGTTTTCGAGCACGTCGAACTCCGGCAGGAGGTGGTAGAACTGGAAGACGAAACCGAAGGCGGAGTTGAGCAGGCGTTCGCGGTGCCCAGGCATGAGCATCAGGCCCAGAGCCGAACTGGCCCGCCGATCCGGAGGCGTCCTGCGCTTATCGGACGGTCGGCTTCCGCCACCCGGAGCCTCCTTCGCTGTCGGCGACGCGTCCCGTCCTAGCGGTATCCGCCGCAGGCCCTCGGGTTCAAAAAGAGGTTGGTTCTCGTAATAGACCTGCCCTCTTTGAGGCACGTCCAGGCCGCTGAGAATGTGCAGCAACGTACTCTTCCCGCTTCCGCTGCTGCCGGTGATAGCGATGAAACGCCCCCGGCGGATGCCCAGACCCACCCCTCGAAGTACCGGCAGGACGGTGCGTCCAAGTACGTAACTCTTGTGGATCTCTTCGCATCGGAGCAGTACGTTGGGCATGGGAAGCTCTCAGCTATTAGCCCTTGGCTCTTAGCCATCAACGCCGGCCAGCACGCTTCGGGCGGGCCACATAGTGTGTCGTCGGCTAATGGCCTGTGTGGCTACCGGCGATGCTCGCCACGCAGCGGGTTGTCAGATCCGGGCGGCCCCCGGGCCTCGGCTGCCCGCCGCGTGCGGCCCGGGACAGCACCATTGTAGGGCGTGCTGCGCCGGTGGATAGTCCGCTCCTTCCCCGTGTGATTTGCTTTGCCAATCAACGCCTTCTTCGTACTCGATGGGGACTCTGTGGCATCGGCGGCTTTCCGCAAAACAGCTCGCGACCCCGGATGATCTGCTGCCCGCCGTCGAGCACGTTAAGGTGTCAAAGAGCAAAGCCAGGCTACCCTGACAGGCCTTTCGCCTCGGCGTAGTCAAGAAAATTCATCCTGACACCGTTTCTGCCCTCTCAGGCACTGCTCTTGATCGTGGCCGACGCCTCGAAGATCCGGCCTCGCCGGACGCGACGCACGGTATACTCAATGCTGCCGCATCTGAGCACCAGCCCTGGCTTGGGCGGCTGACCGAGGTCTTTTTCCATCCACGCTGCCAGCGTGCCGCTGATAGCCGCGGGCTGGCCACCGAGCTTGGCGGCTACCTCGCTCATGGGCACGCCTCCGCCGAACATCCAAGTGCCGCCGCTGAGCGAATGAACGTGCCGAGGCAGATGGTCAAACTCATCCTCCAGTTCGCCCACCATCTCTTCGATCAGATCTTCGAGCGTCACCAATCCCAGGCACAGGCCGTTGGCGTCTCGCACGATGGCCATGTGCTCGTGCTGATCGATGAAAGCCTTGAGCAGGTCCGAAGCGGAACAGTCCGGGTCCACGAAGTGGACGGGGCGGATGATGCCCTTCAAGCTTGGATCACCCGGATTGGTCCGCATGTAATAGATCATCTCTTTGAAGTTCATGTACCCAAGGACGCGGCCGCGGTCATCGCCCTCGCAGACGGGAAAACGGGTATGGGCGTCGATATGGGCCGCGATGACCGCCTGGTTCAACGTCTGCGACGTGGAGAGCATCGACACCTGTTCGATGGGGATCATCACCTGCCGAACGCTGGTCTGGGATAGCTTGGCTGCGCGGCTGATGATCCGCTCCTGGTGTGGTCCGATGTGTTTGGACAGCCTCGCCATCATCGCCAGCGACGTGATTTCCTCAAGTGTGGCCGGGGGGCGACTCTCGTCGCGTCGGCCCTCGAACGGGCGGTTCAGCACGTGCAACACGTGAATCAGCGGCGTGAAGACACGGATGGCCACGTATAACGGCCGGGCGATCCATAGCGCAATCGTACGGTTGAAGTGGACGCCGAGGGTCTTGGGCAGAATCTCGGTATACTGGAGCATGGCGAGCGTAAAGAGGATCGAGAACAGCCAAATCCACTCGTCGCCAAACAGTTCATCGAATTTGGCGCCGGCGACTGATGCGCCAATGGTGTGCGCGGCAGTGTTCAGTATCAGGATCGCGGCGATCGGCTGCTCAATATTGGTCTTGAACCTGCGCCAGATAGCGCCGATTCCGGGATGACGAGCCGACAAATCGGCGACCTGGCTGGGCGTCAGGCTCAGCAGCGCTGCCTCCATCAGCGAGCAGAGAAACGATATGCAGAGCGCGGCAGCCACGCTGGCGATGAAGATGGTCACCTTGAGAGTACCTCAACATAGGCGGTCGGTCAGGACATCCAGTCGTCCGCACCTGCCGCCGACGCCGGCAGGTGCTTTCCGCCTGCTTGATGGATGATCGGCGGAGCGGGTGCCCGCAACGCTGCGGGTCGCGGCAAAACCACACCAACGGTCGATCCGGCCCCTGGCCGGCCCGGCGCACATCGCTGATTGGTGAGTGCAAGTGCCCGATGGTGACGGCGCATCCTATCGGTTTCGGCCGAGGTCCGACAGTGAAAGCGGCCTCGGCTCCACGCCGATTCGCAGCCCGTGGCAAAAAGGGCCCGACGCTACTCGTAGCGCAACGACTCCACCGGCCAGGTTCGGCTGGCCCGGATCGCCGGGAAGGTCGCCCCGAGCACCGAAGCGATCACCGCCAGCACGCTTATCCAAACCACCTCCGACCATTTCCACATGTCGGGGATCTTGTCGAACGAATACGTCTCCGGGCTCCAAACCCGCCAGTCCGGGTTCAGCCTGGCCAGCCAGTCCTGCACATCGTTGATGTGTTCGACAAAGGTGATGCCCAGCAGCGAACCGAGCAGACTGCCAACCAGGCCGATGGCCCCGCCGTAGGCGAGGAACACCGCGGCGACGCCCTCGGCGCTGCCGCCTACGCTCTTAATGATGCCGATGTCGCGGGTTTTCTCTTGAACGATCATATAGAAGATGCACAGGATGAGAAAGACGGCCACAGTGCTGATCACCCCGAACATGATCAACACGAGGAACTTCTCCTTCTCGATGGCGGAGATGTAGCTGGCCTGCATCTCCTCCCAGGTCTCCACGTCCACCTGAGCCATCATCATGTCCTCGAGCGGGTCGGCGGCGACCTCTGCCCGCAGCTTTCTCCACGCCTGCAGGATGGGCTTCTTCATCGACTTCAAGAGCGCCCGATCGTCACAATACGGCTTGCGGAGCTTGATCTGAATCTGTGTGCATCGGGCCGCTGTTTTGCCGGAGCCGTCCGCCCTGGGTTGCGAGTCCATGGAGAGCAGCCGCTGGAGCTCCTCGAAGGAGACATAGACGTTGCTCGAGTCGATTTCATGGACGCCGGTTCGAGAGTCGTCGACGTAGCGGAATGCAGGTTTGGGCGGAGGTTCAGCGCTGATGTCGCCGCTCCGTGTCAAGGGCAGGACGGTGAGAAAACACATCTCGCCGCGGGGGCATTCCTCGCTCCTTCGATACTCGCCGGACGGCAACCGCTGGGCGAGAAGGTCGCGGCCGATGATGATGCCCGGCAGTGGGCGTCCCTCCCAACCCGGCCTGGGCCTGCTGCCCGAGGCCAGCTCGTAGACGCCCGGGCCGGGATAGAACTCGCCGGGGGCGCGATGGTAGCGTCGCCGTTCTTCTTCCCGCTTTTCCGTCGGGAGAGCGTTGATGTAATCCGCGTAGCGGGCGTCCATGCCATTCGGCAGCACGGCGACGCTGTCGTCGTCGAAGCCGTAGACCGGCTGCGGCTGGGCTTCCAACTTTGTTCCGCCGAAACGATTGTCGTAGAAGAGGTCCTTGCCGAACTCGTTGACGCGGACATATTCATCCAGCCGGATGCCCCGGATGCCGACCGCCTTGGTGCGCTTGGTCCGCGGGAATTGCAGGATGCCGTAGGAGTGAATCAGCGGCGTGGCCTGGACGACAACGGGCTCACCGCTCTTGGCGTCCCGAAGATCGCCGAGGCGATTGATGAACTCGTCGTAAAACGGGAACCCTTGCAGACCGCCGTCCATGACCAGGTCGCCGAGCAGGCCGTGGGCCCGCGAGCGGATGCTGTCCACGAAGCCGCCCATGACGCTGATAACAATGATCATCATGGCGACGCAGAGCGTGACCGCGCCGACCGAGAAGAAGGCGATACGCTTCCGCTGGAGCAGGCGCGAAGCCAGGAAGGCGACGTAGTATCGCGGCCAGCCGAGGAAGGGACTGATTCGCCAGCCCATCCACCAGATGAGAACGGCCAGGCCGATGAGGATCAACCAGAGGCCGGCGTTGAACAGCCACCACTCCGGCGGCACCCAGTCCAGGTAGTGGAAGCCCAGCCACGACGCGGGGCTGAGCCAGAGGAAAGTCGTCGGAGGCGCCTGGTCGGCGAAGGAGAAGCCGGAGTGCGCCCGCCAGGGCATCCAGGTCGCCAGGGCATAGATCGCCCAAGCGGCCCCGATGGTGCGGAGGAGAAACCAAGCGACCCTGAGCGCAGGGCGACTGACGAGGACGAAAGTGCCGGGCCAGCGGACCAACAGCATGCAGGCAAACAACATCGGGCCGAGCAGGAGTGTGCTGTGTTCCGCCCCGTCTTCGGACAACTCCGCGGGCACGAAAAACCAAGGCAGATCCGCGAGGCGGCGCATGACCGTCTCCGGCAGCCAGCGAAACAAGCTATCGTCGTCGCTCAGCATGGCGACTAGTTCAGTCCATTCGGGATGAACCTGCTGGCCCCGCTCGCGGAGATCCTCGATCAGGGCCTGGCGCCGTTGCTGTACCTCCTGCGGCATCTGGCCGAGGCTCCTGGCCCGTACGATGTACTCCACGAAGATGTGCTTGCCTTGCACCGGCCGGCCTATCCAACTGAGGCCCATTGCGGCGTTCAGACAGGCCGTGGTGGTCCAGAAGGCGACAATCGTCCAAAGGAGGCCGGCGGCAAAGGAGCCGTATGGGCCGCTGTGGCCGATCTGCCAGCGGCCGGCCCAACAGAGAAGTCTGCCGACGAGGTGGCCGAACCATAGGAGTAGGTGCGCTCCGGCGAAAAGCGGGGCCAACAGAATGACGGGCACGGTGAGGATGACCATCCACCCGCGGGAGATGCTGACCGGCCGCCGAAGAATCCTGGCGACCGAGGCTTCAATGACGATGTAGAAAGCCCCGCCGAGGAGATTGGACAGCACCAGGAACACGGCGTAGGCGGGGACCGTCACCGGAGCGAAAAGGGCGAAGAGAAAGAGCTTAAGTCGAGGGCTCAAGGGCAGTACCATCGGCCGTTCTTGATTCGTACGCGCATCGCGCCGGGACCGACGCCTGCCGTGGCGTCGTCCCGTCGAAGGCGACACCCGCCGTATCGTCGGCCACGGAGGCCGACGATACGCACGTAGTCCGTCGTCTACTTCTTCCGCTGAAGCGGAAACAGGATCACGTCGCGGATGCTCGGCGAGTTCGTGAGCAACATGACCACCCGGTCGATCCCCACGCCCAGCCCGCCCGCCGGCGGCATCCCGTATTCCAGGGCATTTACGAAATCCTCGTCCATCACTCGCATGGTCTCGTCGCCCTCACCTTTGACCTGGGACGACAACGTCTCTCGCTGAACGGCCGGATCGTTCAATTCCGTGTAGGCGTTGCCGATCTCCATGCCGGCGACAAAGGCCTCGAACCGCAAGGCGGTCGAGGAATCGTCCTTCTTCCGCCGAGTCAACGGGCACAGCGCCGCGGGATACTCGGTCACGAATTGCGGCTGGATCAAACCGCCCTCGACCGCCGCCTCGAAGAGCTTGTTGACGACGATTGCGTGGTCCATTCGCCCGGCCTCGATGCCGAGAGAGGCCGCCTTCTGTCGCACGGCGGCCACGTCGCTCATGTCCACGCCGGCATGCTCGCGCAGCAACTCCCGATACGTTCGCCTCGGCCAGGGCGGCGTGAAGTCCAGGTCATGCTCGCCGAACCGCCGCCGAAGCTGACCGTCGACCGCCTTGATCCCCGCCGCGAGCAGGCCCTCGACCAGGTTCATCATGTCGCTCAGGTCGCCGTAGGCCTGGTAGCACTCCATCATGGTGAACTCGGGATTGTGCCGCGGGCTGATCCCTTCGTTGCGGAAGTTTCGGGCGATTTCAAAGACCCGCTCCATCCCGCCGACCAGTAACCGCTTGAGGTAGAGCTCCGGCGAGATTCGCAGAAACAGGTCCATGTCCAGGGTGTTGTGATGGGTGGTGAAAGGCCGCGCCGCCGCGCCGCCGTAGATCGGCTGCAGGGCCGGCGTCTCCACTTCGACAAACCCCAGCCCGTGCATGTGGGCGCGAATCGCCTCGATGATCCGGCTGCGGGCCAGGAACGTCCGCATGACGTCGGGATTGGAGAAGAGATCGAGGTATCGCTGCCGATACCGGGCGTCCACGTCCTGCAAACCGTGCCACTTCTCCGGAGGGGTCTGTAGGGCCTTGCACAGCATGGTCAGGCTGGTTGCCCACACCGTCACTTCGTTGGTCTTGGTCCGGCCAAGGTGGCCGTCCACGCCGATGATGTCACCGAGGTCGAGCAGCTTGAGCAATTCCCAGCCGGCCTCGCCGACCCTGGCCAGCGACACGCCGATCTGCAAGTCGCCGCTGGAATCGCGAAGCGTCAGAAACGCCAGCTTGCCCATGACCCGCCGGAGCATTATCCGCCCGGCGGCGCGGGTCGTAGCCGTCTCATCGGCCTGTCCGGCTTGGAGACCGAGTTGATCGACTCGCGAGCGAATCGCCGAGTTGGGGACGACGCCCTCGATGCGGTTCCCGTACGGCTCCTGTCCAAGCCCGGCGAGCTGAAGGAGCTTCTTGCGGCGATCTTCGTAGTACTGATCCGTCATGGAGTCTTTCTGAGCGGGCCGATTCGCCTCCGGCGATGGCATCCAGTGCGCTCGTTTCAGAGCCCGCCAGCCATGCTATCGGCGTCGGTCGGAATGTTCAACCAACGGCCTGCGGCGGCGCTTCGAAGCAATCCCCTGAGCGGGGGCAGGGCCGCTCTTGTTGACGGCGATTCTCGCGGCGGTCGATGAGAGTAACTAGAATGTCTCGTCATGCAGGTGCATCCGCTCATCTTCAAACCATCCTTCAAACCCAAGGTCTGGGGTGGGAGTGGTCTTGCCGAGTTTCTCGGCAAGGCACTGCCCCCGGGCGAGTTAATCGGTGAATCGTGGGAGTGCAGCGATCTTGAAGGCCAGGAATCCGTCGTCGCAGCGGGATCCGCCAAGGGGAAGACCTTGCACGAACTGATCGAGGCCTGGGGGCCGGCTCTCACCGGACGTGTGAGGCTGGCCGACGGGCGGTTTCCGCTACTGATCAAGTTCCTCGACGCGGCCCGACCCCTGAGCATCCAGGTGCACCCGGATGCGGAGGCCGCGGGCCGGCCGGGACGCCAAGTGAAACCCAAACACGAGGCCTGGTATGTGCTGCGAGCGGAGCCGGGCGCTGCCATGTACCGAGGACTCGCGCCGGGTGCTACCGTCGAGACACTCAGAAAGGCGATGACCGCCGAACCTAACCGCATCGTTGAGCAACTGCGGCGGATTCCGCTGAAGGCGGGCGAGGCGTACTACCTGCCCGGCGGCACTCCTCACGCCCTCAGCGGCGGCGCGGTCGTCGCGGAAATCC
>CAYYBO010000020.1:19031-23015 GCA_964470125.1 uncultured Planctomycetaceae bacterium
GGGGTTGGTTGAGGTTAAACCTACGCAATAGGTTTTGTACTAACGGCTGGTGGATTGGGGTTGCACGCGGCCGGAGGCGGATGCAGGCCTGCACATCGAGGAAGCCCTGGCGTGCATCCGCGACGGAATCGACTTCGCCCCCTTCGAGAAGCGGTCGCACGTCTCCAGCGTCTTCACCACCGTAACGCGGCTGATCACGTGTCCCAACTTCATCGTCGAGAAGGTCCGCCTGGTGGAGGGATGCGAGATCGAGATTCCCTATGCCGAGCCGGTCTGTTGGATCGTGCTGTCCGGTGCCGGCGAGGTCGTGTACGCACGCACCGGCCGGCAGGCATTCAAGGTGGGCGACGTCATCCTCCTCCCGGCGGCCTTGGAGCAACCGAGGGTGCGAGCCGCGAGCGATTGTCATTGGCTGGAAGTCACGATCCCGGTCCCCTCGGACCTGGCCGACTTTCCGCGCCCCGACGCTTCGAGCCTCAGCGAACGGCCCCCGTTCCTCGCCAACAGCGATGAACAGTCGGCAACCGGATAAGAGCCGCGACCGTGAGGGAGCGTTCAGCGTCCGCCTCACAAGGCCCTCTCGCATCCGCTGCGTCCGACCGCGTTGCGCCGGCGTCTCGGCGCCGAACCCACGGGCGAGACGCCCCCGCCGCAGTCTGAGTTGACGGTACTTGCTTGCGTGCGGTTACTTCACCAACCCGGTCCGTTGGTTGAACTGCTCGATGAGCCGGTCCCACTCGGCGGCCTGGGCGAAGGTCTCGGTCCAGAAGTCCGGGTCCCAGAGGCGCTCGAGGTCGCGGATGTCCCGCTGCTGCTGCTCGACCCAGGTGTAGTACTTGAAATTGTGCAGCCGCTTGCGGTCGAGGTAGGACAGCTCGGCCATGTTGTCGGCGCCGACGCCTTCGAGATAGCGGGAGAAGTGCCTCGCTGCCGTCATCGCGTCGTACGGTCCGTGGTCCTTCCGCTGCTCCTCGATGCGGCTGGCGTAGAGACCCATTGAGTCGGTCAGCGGGGTGAAGATCACGTCGCGTCCACCCAGGTCGAACATCTTGGCGACCTTGATCGCGGCCACGACGTTGCAGATGCCGGAGATGCCCAGCAGCGGCAATTGAGCGACAAGGGCTTGCGGGACGCCCTGGCCGGCCAGGAAGGCGTGTCCCTGCGGCTCGTTGAACAGCCGCATGAGAGCCACGCACTGCTCGTCGTCGATGGCACAGACCACGTCGGTGTTGCGTGTGTTGTGAATCCAGGGTACGTGCTTGTCGCCGATGCCCTCGATGCGATGCCCGCCGAAGCCGCACAAGAGCAGCGTGGGGCATTGCAAGGCCTCCGTAGCCACGACGCGAATGGCGGGATGCTTGGTCCGGAGGAAGTCGCCGGCGGCGATGGTGCCGGCCGAGCCGGTCGCGGAGATGTACGCGGCCAGCCGGTCCCCGGGCCGGGCGATGCGGCGGAAGGTTTCATCGACGATGTTGCCGGTGAGGTGATAGTGCCAGATGGCGTTGCCGAATTCCTCGAACTGGTTAAAGATCACGCAGTCCGGCCGCGTCCGGCGGATCTCCCAGCACTTGTCGTAGATCTCCTTGACGTTGGACTCGCAGCCCGGCGTGGCGATGACCTCGGCGCCGATCTCCCGCAACCACTCGAACCGCTCGCGGCTCATCTCCTCCGGGAGAATGCCAACGGCGTGACACCCGAGCAAGGCGCAGTCGAAAGCTCCGCCCCGGCAGAAATTCCCGGTGGAAGGCCAAACCGCCTTCTGGCTGGTCGGGTCGAACTGCCCGGAGACAAGCCGCGGCACCAGGCAGCCGAAACCCGCTCCGACCTTGTGGGCCCCCGTGGGGAACCACTTGCCGATCAGGCCGACAATGCGCGTGGGGACGCCCGTGAGAACGGAGGGGAACTCGACCCAGTTTCCATCATTGAAGAGGCCGCCGCGCTCGACGGGTTCGTTCTTCCAGGTGATGCGAAACAGGTTGACCGGGTCCACATCCCAAAGGCCCACCTTGCGCAAGCGGGCGCGAACGGACTCGGGCACCCGCGAGGGATCAAGCTGCTGAGCGAACGTCGGGATTATCACGCCGCGTTCGCGACACCGGGCCACTGCTTTCTCAAGGACTGCTTCGTTTGTCTGCATGGTGGGTCTCTCTATCGTCAAACCGCCTCTCTCAAAACGATAAAGGCTACGGCTAACAGCGAAAACTGGCAAGCTGACGTGTGCGGCAAAATGCCTAGTGAAACCAAGCGGATACAGCGGTTCCCGGATCAGTGGACCACAGGCGGCAGTCTCTACCAGCCCGAAGCGCCAGCGAGGGTGTGACGGCCGTTCGTCGCGCCTGCTGGCGGCGCTCATCCATCGAATCGGGAACCGCTCCAGACAGAACCCCGACCGCAGGGGAACGGTCACCTCGCGATTCCAACGGCCTTGTCAATCTTGGAGTGACCGTTCCCCTGCGGTCGCGGTTCTGTTCAGTGGCGAGGCTCTGTTCAGTAGCGAGAGGGTGAAGTCAGCCTTCGATGCTGAGGACCGCGCCGACGTTTGCTACGACCGGTGGCGGCGAAAGGGGCGAAGCGGCAGTGCCGCGGACCTTGTCTAGCAGCATTTGCCAGGTCTCGCGCTGATGTTCGAGAACCTTGATGGCTTCGTCGATCGGCCCTGCCTCCTGCTTCATGTTCGCCCGGACAAGTCGCTCGTACACGAAGTCGTAAAGAGCTTTTATTTGTCGGGCAAGGGCAGGGTTGACTTCTTCCCGGATGCCGGCCTGCAACTCCTGCACAATACGTTGGGCCCGCAGGAGTTTGTCGCAACTGATTTCGAAGTCCTTGCGAGCCAGGGCTTCCCTACCCTGCCGGGCGAAACGAATGGCGCCATCGTAGAGCATGAGGACGAGTTGCTCGCTCGTGGCCGTCAGCACGGTGCTGCGGAGATATTCGTCAGAGGCATCCTGTGGCATGCGGTCGTCTCACCTCAGGTCCGATAGATGGTCACCTGCCCAAGTGTGTCGAGCGTTGGGCCTGCGTAATTGCATCGGTGAGTCCGCTTCGCCGGGTAAGTACAAACTTATCGGGGGCAGGTGATTCTCCCGACCAAGCGATTCCTCTCCATGTGAAAGTCCGATATGTGGATTCCGCCGCGCGGAGAGGCCCGCGTATCCGTCAGCCTTGGAAGGCGTGCGAAAAGGCAGGTTCGTCCACACGGCTTCACTTCATCGGGGGCTGCGGCCACTGCTCAGTTCGGCGGTTCGCTTGGGGGATCATGAGCTGCTGGTGTTCTGGCTGGAGGTTGAGGAGAGCAGATTGCTGAGGGCGGCCAGCGAGTTTTGTTGTGACTGCAACCGGGCCAAGGCGGTTTCCATGGCCTGGAACTGAGCCAGCAGCCGAGCCCGCCGTTTGGTGATGAGGGATTCCATCTGGGCGATCCGGTCATTGAGGATGCCGGCGGATTGTTGGAGCGCTTCGTCTCTTCGGGGTATCAAGCCGTCGCCGGAATCGGTGTAGCGTTTCATCGCCCTTTCGACGATTGAGCCGAATCCGGTATCGGCGGTGGTGAACAAGGCCTCAACCGCCGCGGGGTCCTGGTCCATCGCCTGGAGAAACTTCTCCTGATCGAAAGTCAGGGATGAGCCGCCGGAGAGGCTGATGCCCACGCCGCTGAGGAGGCCGTACTTGCCGGACAGGCCCTCGATGCGGCGATTCACCAGGTCGATCAGGCCGGAGCGTATGGTGCGGGCCGTCGCGTCTGCGTTGAGCACGCCGGCCCTTTCGGTTTCCGGGTCGTAGCGGCTGAGCTGGTCGATGGCGCCGACGGCGGAGTTGAACGCGGATACGAACTTCGAGAGGTCGCCGGCGATCGTGCCGGCGTCCCTGGAGACGGTGACGGTGACGGGCTGCTCGCTGGGCGAGATCAGTTCAAGTCGCACGCCGCTGATGGTCTCCGACTACGTATTGCTCGAACTGGTCAACACCAGCGGCGAAACGGCGTCC
>CAYYBO010000021.1:0-10154 GCA_964470125.1 uncultured Planctomycetaceae bacterium
ACGAACCCGTCATTCCGCTTTCCAAACCTCTGGCCGACGAGCGGGTCGACGATACGGATTCTTTCGGCGACCAGCCGGTCTGCGAGGTCTACCGCTGCGACGCCGACGGCGTCATCACCGTGGAATTGAAGCGGCCGGCCTGTCACGACGCACGCACCTACGAAGTGTGCCGGGATTGACGGCGCCGGCAAGGACGGCCCAGCACAACAACAAGTGTCATGGGCAGCAGAGCGCCCGCTCCGCATCCGCTGGCGGCCCCGCAAGCCGCTTGGCCCGACGCGAGCGAACCAGGCCGATCCGATCTTGCCGAGGGTTCCACCGGAGCCGATTCTCCGGACGGCACGCCCGCGGCAAACTCGCCCAGGTAATCCAACACCGCCCAGACACAATTGCTTTGGCGGTCGACCCCTTGTCGGCCGACGTCCGATCGCGTCGCACGGGCGGGATACGGACCATCCTCGACGGGATTCGTACCCGGCCATTGCCACCACTGTAGCGGCGTGTTGAGCCAGCCGATCTTCAGGTCGCTTTCGGGGAGACCGGCGAGTTCGCCTTCCGCGTAATACATCGCGATCACGGCGGTAAACGAGCCGCCTTTCATATCGGATGTTACGGCAAGGCGCCGGGTCAGATTCACCGTGGGCGCAAAGCCGCTGAAATTCGCATTCGCCCCGTCGTCGCGGAGAGACCCCCGCACGGCGGCCCCGGGCTGCGCCCCGGAGAGGCGCACTTCCGCCCGCGTGTGCGGCGGACCAATCTGCAGGGTCATGAACAGCCGGCCCTCGGCGTTCACCTGCAGGATCTGCGAGGCGCAGATCGCTTCGACTGCAAGGCTGTCCACGCCCCGGCAACCGACGGCGTCGGTGATCGTCACCTTGATCTCATAGGGGCCGACCATACTAGGCGTGAGTGTGGGACGCTCCGCGTTTGCGTCACTGAATTGTGACACGCTCCGGTCTGGCCCGCCGACGATCTCCCACTTGCAGGTGTACGGCGGCACACCGCCACTCACCAATTGAGAGGCGCCCAGCGGCGCGGAAGCTGCAAATGCCTCGGTAGTGAAATCCGCCCCGGCGTTTACGCCGATCGTGGTCGCCTGAACGACCACCACGTCGTCAGCCGTGCACGGAGGCAGGCCTGAATCGGAAACGGTCACGCGCAGTCGATACTCGCCTGCCGCCGCCGGCACGAACAACGGCGATTCCACGTGCTGATGCGGATCGCGGAACTGGCGAGAGTCCGTGCTCGGGCTGCCCGGCTCGATGGACCACAAAAAGAACCGCTGGCCGTTGCCGCCCTGAACCGCCGGGGTAAGCTGCACGCCTTTGCCGACGCAAATGCTTTGCGGCAAACCGGCATCGACGGCCAGCGAAGCGGCACTGACCCGCACGACCGCGCTGCGCAGACAGGCCGGCGTGCCGGAATCAGCCGCTGTTACGCGAAGGGCATACTGTCCCGCGGCCGCCGGTCGAAACGTCGGGTTAACCGATGCCGGCCCATTACCGCCGAACTGCGCAAGGCCCGTGTCCGGGCTTCCGGCGTCGATCGTCCAGGCATAGGACAATGGAGCGACGCCCTGGGAGACCACGACCACACTGAGCGGCGCGGATTCTCCGCCGACGCAAATTGCGAAGTCATCCGGCACGCTGATGCTCAAGTCAGCGGTTTGAATAACGAGGGTATCGGTCGCCGCGCATGCAAGCTCGCCGCTGTCTGTTACCGTCAGGCGAATCACGTACTGACCCGGCGCGGCAGGGGCAAACGTGGGACTTTTGCCGTTCGGTCCCTCCCCGGTGAATTGGTCGGCGGAAGTGCTGGGGCTGCCCGCTTCAACCGTCCACAGATATGTGTACGGCGGGGTCCCCCCCGCGACGGTGGGTGACAAGGGCTCGCTGGTGGCATCCGCGCACATCGCGAACGAACTACCGGCATCGACCGTCACCTGCCTCGCGACAACCGCCACGGTGTCGAAAGCCAGGCAAGGCGGCTGGCTGGAATCGGCGACTTGCAGGTGAATCTCATAGATGCCGGGCAGCGTCGCATGGAAGCGAGGCCGCTCGCTGGTGGGCGACAGGACGGCGCCGCCGCCCGCCGGGCCGGAAACCACCTGCCACAAATATGTGTACGGCGGGTTTGATCCGCTGGCGACGGCCGGCCCGCCCAGCGGCTGCGATGTCGCGCCAACGCAAACCGACAACGGCAAGCCCGCGTCGGCGGTGTATGGCGGATCGCACTCGTCGGGAACACCGTTGTGGTTGCAGTCATTGCCGGCAAGCTGGCAATCGTCCGGGATGCCGTCGGCGTTGCAGTCCGCGCTGCTCATCGCGGCCACGTCGCATTCGTCGGGCACGCCGTTGCTGTTGCAGTCCAAGGCGGCGCCAACCGCGATATCGCACTGATCGAGGATGCCGTTGCCGTTACAGTCGTAGCCCAGGCCGGAGGTCAAATCGCATTCATCCGGCACGCCGTTGTCGTTGCAGTCCTCGCTGGTGCCCGCGGCGATATCCGTCGCGTCGTCGACGCCGTTGCCGTTGCAGTCGCAGAGACCGCTCGTCACCGTCAGCGTCGCGGCGTTGCTGGTCATCGCCGGCCCGCAGGCCCCGAATACGATGCAGCGGTATTGGCCGGCATGCTGATAGGAGGCATGAACGATAGACAGCGAGGCGGTCGACGCCCCGGTGATATTCCCGTCATCCGACAAGTTCTGGAAAGCCGCCCCGGCGTTGAACTGCCAGAGATAGGTCAGGTTCGTACCGCCGGCAACGACGTGAAACGCCGCCGGGTTGCCCGGACAGGCCGAAACGGCTGTCGGCTGTGTCTGAATCGCCACGATCACGCCGACGGTCAGCGCCGCCGCGTTGCTCAAGAGCGGCCCGCCGCAGGCGCCGCTGACACGGCATCGGTACCAACCCGCCAGAGAGGCGTCGGCCTGAGCAAGAATAAGCGTGACCGCCGTGCAGCCGGAGACGACCCCTCCATCCTCAAGATCAACGAACCCCCCGCCGTCATCGTATTGCCATTGATACGCCCGCTCAGTCCCCCCCGCCGAAACCGAGAAGCTGACTGCCTGGCCGGGGCAAGCGAATTGGCTTGTCGGGCTGGCCACAATCACGACGGGCTGGCCGACGTCCAACCGGGCGGCGCTGCTGGTCTTGTGCGGCCCGCATATTCCGAAGACCGTGCAGCGATATGCGCCCTGGTCTTCGGGGCCGATGTTGTGGATATTCAGAGTGGTCGTGGTTGCCCCGGAGATTTTGCCGTCGTCGCTGAGGTAAACAAAACCGCCGCCGTTGTCGAATTGCCACTGATAGGTCAGATTCGTGCCGATCCCGGTCACGGTGAACGTCCGGCTCTCGCCTGGACAGGCGAACTGATCGGCCGGACCGGAGGCGATCTGCGTCTCGACCAGAACTGTCAGCAGGGCCGGCTCGCTGACGACGGGGAGGCCGCACGCTCCACTGACAACGCACCGATATAGCCCGCCGGCCGACGCGGCGACATTCGACACCGTCAAGGCGTCCGTCGAGGCGCCGGCGATATCCGATCCGTCCTCCAGGTCGGCGAACCCGGCGCCCCCGTCGAACTGCCACTGATAAACCAGACTCGTCCCCGTGGCCAGAACCTGGAAGGAAACTGAACTACCCGGGCAGGCATCGCGTTCAATCGGATCCGCAGTAATGACCGGCGAAAGGCTGACGGCTAATACTGCCGGCGAGGTGCTTGCGCCGGCGCAGGGATGCGTGAGCCGGCAAGTGTATGCGCCGCCGTGGGGCGGGGCGACCGGCTCTATGTGCAGCGTCGCCGTCGTCACTCCCGTGATTCCCTGACCGTCGGACAGGGGCTCCCCGTTGCGGCGCCACTGGTACTCAACCGCATCGGCGTACTCTCCGTTGACCTCCACCGTGAACGTCGCCGCGCCGCCTTCACAAACGGTCACATCCACGGGCTGCTGCGTGATGAGCGGCACAAGGTGGGCCACAACGATCTTGTCCACGTCGGCGACAATGCTCGTCTGCAAAGCCGACGGATCGGCGGGCGGCAAGCCGGCGCTGACCGTCCAGCCGGTGAAGCAGTAACCTTCGTTCGGCAGGATTGACAGCGGCACGACGGCGCAAGGCCTGTAGTCGTTCACGTCGGCCGGTGTGGTCACGCCCCCTTGGACCGGATCGGAGGAAAAGGTCAACGCGACGCTCGGTTCGCACTCGTCCGGCACGCCGTTGGTGTTGCAGTCCTGGCTGTGCCCGCCGGCGATATCGCAGGCGTCAGGCACGCCGTTTCCGTTGCAGTCCGGGTCGCAGTCTTGAGTACAGTAGAACGGGCCGCCGGGGGCCGAGCTGGTCCTGTCGATCTCGCAGACGTCGGGCAGACCGTTGGCGTTGCAGTCCGTACCGGCCACAGTCGCCCCCAGCAGGAACACCCCGAGTGCGGCTGCCTGGCCGGTGATCTTGTTAGCGGCCGTGTCGAGCCCCATTGTGATGTCGACCACTGCCTGAGTCGCGGCGTCGTAGTGCAGCAACCTGATCGCGGCCTCGTCCTGGATGCCCAGAGCGGCCAGCGTGGCGGGCTCATACGTCACGATGAGGTCGACGGTCGTTCCTGGCGGATTCGAGGCTGTCGTCCCGATGGTGAAGGCATAGCCCAGGAAGTCGGCAGGCAAGGCCGCATAGGGGACGCCGTCGAAGTAACATCGCCCGCTGCCCGAGGGCTGGACCGTGGTCTCGCCCGTTGCTGCGACAGTGGAAAACACCAGGTCCACGCCCGTGCAGGCGGAACACGCCCCGGCCATCTGACCGGTGTGGACATTCACACCGGACGGCGTGTAGCCCGGCGACGACGACGCCCACTTCACCACGTTTCGCAAGAAGGCTCGATGGCTGTCCTGGTCCAACAGTTGCCCGAATATCGAAGCGTCGCAGATGAAAGCCGCCCTGCCCGTCCCCGTAAAACCACTGGCAGGATTGAGAAAGCCGGCGAAGGTGCCTTCCCCGGCGTCGCCGAGGAAAACGCCGGCGACGTTGGCCGTGCCGTTGAAGAGACCGTAGCCGGCGTTCGTGCCGACGATCAAAACCGCGCCGTGCGGGCCGCTGATGATGGGATGCCCCGGCAAGGCCGGAGACAACCCGGCATTGAGGTTGCCGATCCGCTTGTTCATCCCGAACGCGCTAAGCAGCGAATCGTCGCCGGCGTTGAACACGTCGGCGTCGCCGATCCAGATGGCCGCCCCGCCGTCCGCGACGTACTGCACAACGTCGGACCGCTCCTGAGCCGTGTAGGTCTGGCCGATCTCCAGCAGCGGCAGCCAAACGACGTTCACCGTGCCGAGCGCGCCCGGCGTCAACGCGTTCAGCGAAATCAGGCTGTGCCCGTCCGCCTGCAAGGCCAGCCTCGCCTCGGCGCTGCTGCTTCCCAACAGGCTGAGATAGGCCGATTGTCGGCCGTCGTTGAGGATGCCGATGACCGCCGCTGCGGCGGCGTCAACGGCAAGCAGGCCGGCCAGAATGGCGGCGGCCGTGGCGGCTGCGCGGCGGCCGGGCGACCGCTTGATCGTGCTGTTCTCCATACTCTAGGAATCGGCACAAACATCGGCCGGCGGCAAGAGCCGTCGCCCCTTGTTCGATCACCCGGTCGCGTCGCCCGCGCACTCAAAGACGATTTCATCGCGAATGGGAATGCCGTAGTTCCCCACGCGCGGGATTTGCGGTTTCAGCTTGCGGCTGTCCTCGATGGCGTTGGCGTATACCGCCGTCAGAACAAACCCCCGGCGCTGATAGAAACGGATGGCGTCCAGATTGTCATTGGTCGTGACCAGCCACAGCCGGCGACCCGCGGCGGCCCTTCTGACCGCCTCCAAGAGAGCGGTGCCGATGCCCAGCCTGGGGCGAAGCGCGTCCAGTGTGACCATTTCGCAATCGTCTTCGCCAAGACGGTAGGTCGTGACGCCGACGCGCTGGCCCTCAATCCAGGCAATAAAACCAGGCAGTTTCGCAACCCGATGGACCGCGCCGCGGCTGACCACGAAGTCCGCCCCCCAAAGCTCCGTCGTTCGCGATGAGATCCACTTCCGGTCTAGTGGTGTCACGGCCATGACAGTAACGGGCCTGTTCATGGAGGGATAGTCTAGTGCAGGCGGCGACACGGTCCAAGACATGCCTTCGACACGGCGCCACCCCTCCAACCCGGGACCGGCAGAGGAGGAATCAGCGGCTCGGCATCCCCTTGGTCATAAGCGGCAGGTCTTGCCGAAGCAGGCGCAGAGCCTGCGCCGCAAGAACGCCGACAGGCCGCTCATGTGCCTTCAATGCCACACAAGCATCAACTCACTCGCCGCGTGACCCTCCCCAAGTCCCGTGGCTGCGCGGTCAAGAGAATCCGCCTTGAGTCTCGACCTCGGCCGGGCTTGGGTAGCCCGAAGTCGAGTGAAGCCGTCCCCATCTGTAGCCAGGGCGGCCCCAGCAATGCCGAGCAGTTCCAGATCCCAACAAACGGTCGCCGATCACCTCGAACCAGGCCCGCCCCGGGCGGGTCAGTGCCGTAACTCGGCAACGGGAATCCCATAACCCGGCCAGGCTGCCGGCCCCAAAGGCAGCAGCCTCCGCACGCGTCCAAAAGCGACGCTTGACCCGCAGCGTCTGAGGAGGTCCAATACCAGCCTACCCAAACGGGGACGCGGCGGGACAGGGACCCTACCCCCGCGCAGGCTAGGGATGACTGCCATGCGAAGAGATCGAACCATCACGCTGCCGGTGCTTGCCTCATTCATCGTCCTCACCGCCGCGCACGCGGGCTGCGAGGGCGTTGGTCGCAAACATGACCCTCGGGTGCTGGAAATCAGCCCGCCCCCGACGGACCGCGATGTCTCGCCCCAGGGCGTCAGGCTGGCGAACTTCCCCGACCTCATCGAGGAAATGGTGGTCACGAGGGAGAAGTACATCCAGCAACTGGTCCAGATCGAGCGGGCCTACTTGCTGGCAGGCGATATCGAGCGAGCCAACTGGGCGAGGCGGCAGCGGATGACCACGGAGTCGGTGAACTACCCCTACCTGGCGGCGGGCCCGGCCGAGCAGCGCGTGCAAGTCGCCCCGGAAGAGTCCATCCCTGAAGCCGACGCGATTTACAGCGAAGCCCTCGGCCTCTTGAACCAGGTTCGCGGCGTGCCCCTCGCCGGCCACCTCAAGGCCAACAAGGACAAGGCTCGAAAGGCGCTGGACCTGTTCAAGAGGGTGCTGGACGAGTATCCCAAGTCCGACAAGGTGGACGACTGCGCTTTCTACTGCGGCGAGATCTACAAGGAGTACCTGCGGGAGGATGATCCCGATGACGAACTCTCCGTCCGCTACTATCAATGGGCGATCGCACTAGACCCCCAGACGCCGCACGCGGCCCGCTTCCAGTGCGCGGTGGTCTACGACTTCCGCCGGCACGATCGGACCAAGGCCTTGGAGCTGTATCACCAGGTGCTGGACTCCAACGAGAACAACAACGAGTCAAACGCCCGGTTTTCCGCCACGCGGATCGAGCAGTTGACCGACGAGACCCGCAGCCACCTCGCCCCGGAGGAGCCGATGCGCCCCACACCGGCCGAGCCCGTGCCCTCGACGATTCCACCGCCGCCTTCGAGGAATTAACGATTCAGCGCATACGGACCCCTGCGCGGACCGCCACGGAGAGGGTCCGCACAGCAAACCCTACTTGGCGGATTCGCTCTCTTCGAGTTCCATCCTTCGCAGCCGATAGGACACATCCTCCAGCACGCCGCGGGTGGAGTTGATCAGGTCGGCCACGATGCCGGTCAGGATCATCTGGAAGCCGGCCAGCAGCAGTATGGCCGCGAGAATCAGCGATTGGACGTGCTGGTCGTGCTCGGTGGTGAAGAAGTAGAAGTAGAGAAAACGCAGGCCGATCAAAAAGCCCAGGCCAAAAGTGAGCAGCCCTGCCAGCGAGAAGATCTTCATCGCCCGGTAGGACGAATAGACCCGCACCATGATGCTGACCGAGTGGCTGATGAAGACCCAGATGTTGGTGAAGAGGCGGGACTCGCGCAGCTTCTCGTTGGTGCGGATGGGCACGCTGACGGTGATGATCCGCTTGCGGCCGGCCTGGATGACGTGATCGACGGTGTGGTCGAAGTCGGTCGAACACGACAGCCGCATGGCCGCCTCGCGGCTGTAGGCCTTGAAGCCGCTGGCCACGTCCGGCACATGCATGCTCGCCAGGCGACTGACCACGCGGCTGCCCAGCGTCTGCATCTTCTTCTTGATGAACGAGAAGTGCGGAACCTTCTCCGGCTCGCGATCGCCGATGACCAGGTGGGCCCGCCCCTCCAGAATCGGCTTGACCAGCTTGGGGATGTCGCCGCCGTGGTACTGATTGTCACCGTCGGTGTTGACGATGATGTCGGCGCCGTGCCGCAGGCAGAAGTCGATGCCGGCGGCGAAGGCGTGGCCCAAGCCGCGGTTGGCCGGGAAGCGGACGATGTGATCGACGCCCTGCTCGTGGGCGATCTCGACGGTGCGGTCGGTGCAGCCGTCGTCGATGACCACGATCTCGACCTTGTCGATGCCCTCGATCTGTCGCGGGATGTCGCGAAGTGTCGCGGGGAGCGTTGCCTCCTCGTTTAGGCACGGGATTTGCACCATCAGCTTCATGATCGGGCTCTATATCGCCAGTCGGCGCTTTCGTCCAGTGCGCCGCCGATGGCAAGTCCCCCGCACCACAAACGCTCGGTTTCTTTGCGAGCCGAAAAGATTCTTCGTGCTCCACGTCGGCAAGGGGCGGTCGACGCTACGGCCTACGGGGATGTCATCCCCTGCTTTGGTGGCAGCTCCGCCGCGCCAGAAGCTTCGGCGCCCCGAGCGCGCGTGTGTTTGCTGGTTCACACGCCGGTATCACCTGGCCGCAGCGCCTCTATCTGCTCCATGATCCGCAACGCCGCCTCCCGGTAGGCGGCCCGATCCTTCTCCCGCCCCCTCCACGGCGAGAGGTCGACGGGCAGGCCATAACGCACAACCGCTCGGTGGCGGCGGAGGAAGGGAGCCACGACGCCGCCGCTGTAGCGCGTGCCGGAGATGTTGGCGGGAATCACCGTCGCCCCGCTCCGCAGGGCCAGCAGGCCCACGCCCTCATGTATTTCGCCGCGTTCGTCGGGTCGACGGATGCGGCCTTGGGGAAACATGCCCAGCACCCGACCGGCCGCCAAGTGCCGCAAGGCCGCCTTGACTGACGCCGTGTCGATGCCCGTGCGGTTCACGGGAATGCAGTCGATCAGGCCAATGAGCCTGCCGATGACCGGCAGCTCGGCGTACTCACGGGCGACCATGAAGCTGGGATACCGGTTCGGCGATGTACTGATAAGCAGCAGGGGATCCAGGCTGCAATTGTGGTTCGCCGCCAGGATGACGGGGCCTGTGTTTGGAATCGTGCAGAGGCCTTCTCGCCGCCCACGGGCGACCAGGCGCATGTGCAGTTCGGCGAGGTTTCGCCAGAAAGTGATCGCCGGGCCGAACCTGCCGCGGCCCAGGCGCGTCCGGGTGGTCCAGATGCCGGCGCCAAGCAACACGGCAGAGGTGAGGGCCATGATCCAGGTGATGTGCCGGTCGATGTTGGGCCAACTGGGGATGCCGAGGCTGCCGGTGGCCAGCAGCAAACCGGCCATGCAGCACAGATCGGTGACGCCGAAGACGCGGCCGCGAATGTGATCCGGCACGATGCGTTGCAGCATGGCGTTGACGCTGACTTGAATGCCGGCGCCGAAGAAGCCCAGGCTGACCAAGCCGACGGCGCAGAAGGCCGAGTGCCAGCCGAAACCCACGGCCAGGGTCATGAGCAAACCGGACAGCCCCGCCAGCTTCAGCGACCAGGAGATGGCCAGTTCGCTTCGCAGCGCCGACCCAAGGAGTGTGAGGGCGACTGAGCCAAGGACGAGGCCGAGCCCGAGCAGCCCCTTGTAGATACCGATGTCCTGGTACGTGCCGCCGAAGACGTCCTTGACCATCGCGGGAATTACACTGTGGACGACGGAGGCCCCGGTCCAGAAGATCGCCCCGATGAGAATGACCTCGGCCGTTCGGCGGTGGCCACGCACGTAGCGGAATCCTTCGGCGATGGCCTTCAGACTGCCATGGGCTGCTGCGCGGGCGGCCTGGCCGCGAGGAGGC
>CAYYBO010000021.1:10164-22695 GCA_964470125.1 uncultured Planctomycetaceae bacterium
GATCAAAAAGAGACAAGCGGCGCTCAGCAGGAAAGTCGCCGCGTCGGCTCGAAAATTCCAGACCACGTCAAAATGCGTGACCAGGTAGCCGCCGAGCACGGCAGAGGCGATGGTGGCGGTCATGCCCAGGCCGGCGGTCAGGGCGTTAGCTCGGACGATCTGATCAGGCCGCACGATAGTGGGCAGGAGCGACAGCCTGGCCGGCGAGAACAGGGCGGCGAACATGCCGCAGGCGATGAGCGGGAGCACCGCCACTCCGAGCGGCAGCGGACCGCCGGTGTGGTCCCACGGCATCCACCAGCGGTGCAGGCCTGTCAGGATAACCAACATCTCGACCATCACCACGGCGCGGATCAAGTCGGCGACGATCATGATCCACTTGCGCGGCAGACGATCGGCGATCCAGCCGCACACCGGCCCAAATAGAAAGAAGGGAAGCATGAAAGCGAAGGTCATCACCGCCTGGCGGCGAGTCGTATCGGTAACGGTATGATCGAGGGCGTTCTGCAGCTTGAGCAGGCCCATCTCCGAGAGGTGGTCGCCCAACGCCGAGATGCCGTAGGCCAGCCATAACAATAGGAAGTTGCGGTTGGCGAAGATGCTGCGGCTTGCAGATTGTCCGCCACGCGTGAGGATGGGCTGAGTCTTGTCTTCAATCGCTCTCTGCATGTTGCCGTCGCGATTCACCACCCTGTCGGACCGATCCGATCGGCGCCAAGCCCCCCCGCCGACAGCATGGCGGGTGGACCGCTATCGAGGAAGCGCAGACCTCGAACCATTAGAGTGTTTCCGTTGGGCTACTTCGGCTGCTGCTCCGTACTGTTCTCCTCGATCACCTTGCAGATCACTTCCAGATCATCGGCGACCGGAATAGGGCGGTTGGCGTGCCTGCCCCAGGGTTCGCGCTTGCTCGGCGGAGCGGTGGCAGGCTCCAGGCCGGTGTGGTAGCGGACGGTCGCGTCAGGGTCTTTCAGCGGGTGGCCGGTCAGGATGCAAACCACGCGGGCGTGGCGGTCCACTATGCCTTGGGCAAGACACTGGCGGAGGCCGGCGAGGCTGGCGGCGCTGGCCGGCTCGCAGCCGTAGCCGTACTTGCCGATCAGAGCCTTCTCCTCGAGGATTTCCTCGTCGGTCACCTGCACGACGATGCCGTTCATCACGTCGAGAGTCCGCAGTTCCTTGGAGAGGTTGACCGGGCGGGCGATCTCGATGGCCGAGGCGATGGTCTTGGCCTTGATGCCCTTGGCGTCCATCTCGGCGTACTTAGCGTCGGCGACCGGTTCGTCCCAATCGCCGTTGTTCCATCGCAGGTTTCGCCGGTTGTACAGTTCCCAGAGTGTGTTCGCACCGGCGGCGTTAACCACGCAGATTCGCGGGACGCGTTTGACCAGGCCGAGCTGCTGCAATTCAAGGTAGGCCTTGCCGAAAGCGCTGGAGTTTCCCAGATTGCCGCCTGGAACGAATATCCAATCCGGCGGTTCCCAGCCAAGCCCTTCAAGCACGCGGTACATAATGGTTTTCTGGCCTTCGAGCCGGAAGGGATTGACGGAGTTCATCAAGTACAGACCAAGGCGGTCGGTGGCCTCGCGGATGCGCTTCATGCAGGCGTCGAAGTCTCCGGCGACTTGCAGGGTAAGGGCGCCGTAGTCGAGAGCCTGGGCGAGCTTGCCATAGGCGATCTTGCCGGCGCCGATGAAGACGATGGCCTGCATGAGCCGGCCGTTAGCGAGCTTGGTCTTGGCCGCGTACAAGGCCATGCTGGCGCTGGTGTTGCCGGTCGATGCGCAGCCGACGCGGGGGCAGCCGAGCTTGCGGGCCATCGTGAACGCCGCGGCCATCCCGTTGTCCTTGAAGCTGCCGGAGGGGTTCATGCCCTCGTATTGCAGGTGCAGACACCCCGCTTTCAGCGGAATACCCAGCGGCTCCACATCGACGGCTTGCAGGAGCGTCTGTCCCTCGCGCACCGTGACCAGTTCGTGCGGCCTGGCAAAAGGCAGCAGCTCGCGAAACCGCCAGACGCCGGAGTGGTCTATAGGATTATCGCGCGTGCCCCAACGCTGTTGGAAAAAGGAGAGGGCCTTGGGCGGTTTGAGTTGGCTCCAGTCGTAAGCAACATCCAGCAGGTTGCCGCACTTCTGGCATTCGTAAATCCTTGCGGCGAGGTCGTAGGTTGCGGCACAAGAGGGACGGATACATCGGAGATGAACGGATTCAGTCATGGCAAGATCGTACACCGAACGAGTTGGGCGTCAAAGCTGGCCAGACCACACAGGCACAGGCGCGTCTCTACCCACCCGAGCGATTGGCGGCGTCTTCAAGTACCCGGAGGTATCCGAGTCCTAGATGCGGGTCGAGTCGCGTCGGCCATCGGCTGCACGGGCTGTCGCGGCGGAGCGTGCAGCGCGCGACGAAATGCCGCAGATTGGGTAGGGGAATCGCGTTTCGGGCGACAAGTGCGGATTCGCGGCGGGTTGCCGGGCGAGTCGTGCCGGACTACGCTCCACCGGGATGCACGAATCGCGTCAAGAGCAGACTCAGGGTGGAAGATGGCTGCGTCGGTGAGCATCCGGCCGGCCTTGGCGAGCGATCTGCCGGAGATCGCCGCGGTGTACGCTCATTATGTACGCACTTCCACCTGCACTTTCGACACGGAGGCGCCGTCGGAGGAGTACTGGGCCGACTGGATGGCCGAGCACGGCGACGGCTACCCCGCTCTGTCGGCCCTTCGTGAAGGGCGGCTCGTCGGCTGGGGAAGCCTCTCCAGGTGGAACAGGAGATGCGCCTATCGTTTTTCGGTCGAGGATTCAGTGTATGTCAAACCAGAGTGTCACGGTCACGGCATCGGCGGGGCGGTTCTCGGCGAGTTGATCACGCTGGCCCGTCGCCACGGCCACCACAGCATCATCGCCCAGATCGCCGATGGTCAGCCGGCCAGCGACGCCCTCCACGCCAGGCGCGGCTTCCGCAAGGTCGGACACCTCGACCAGGTCGGGTGCAAGTTTGACCGCTGGATCGGCTTGGGCATCTGGCAATTGCAGCTTCAATCTGCTGACACACCATGAGCGACACTCCTGCCGACAGGACCTGGGAAGCAGAGGCGATGCCGCTCCTCGACGTGCGGCCGACGAGCGATTTCGAGAAGGCCCACCGGCCCGGGGCCGTCAACGTCCCCTTGGAAGAGTTGCCGTCGCGGCTGCACGAGTTACCGCCTCGCGATGTGGTCTTGGTGATCTACGACTCCGATTCCACTCGGGCACGGTGGGCCGGCTCCCGGCTGCGGGCCCGTGGCCGGACGTTGATGGAAATCCATCATGGCCCGGAATGGCTGCACGCTGGCACGGTCGAGACCGGCCCCTCGCGGGCTCGCCTCTGGCGGCCGCATGCGTTGCTCGTCGAGGCGATTACCCTGGCGCGGCGGACTTGGCACGGGCTGGCAGGCCGCCGAGCCCTGGACCTTGCTTGCGGCAGCGGACGCGATGCCGTGTTCATGGCTATGGAAGGGCTGACGGTCGAGGGATGGGATCTCCTGCCCGACGCGCTGGAGCGCTGCGTCGACCTCGCGCGCCGCAGCGGCGTTGCGGTGGACGTCTGCTGCGTTGACATCGAGGCCGCTCCGCCTCTGCGACCACACAGCTTCGATCTGGTTTGCTGCTTCAATTTCCTACATCGGCCGCTGATGCCAATGCTGGCCGAGGCGGTGCGGCCCGGCGGTCTTGTCGTCTACGAGACGTTCGTGGAGCCCCAGCGTGAGTTGTTCGGCAAACCCGTCCGGGAGTCACACGTGCTGCGGCCCGGCGAGCTGGCCGGTTGGTTTCACGGGTGGGACATCTGCATCCGGCGCGAAGGGTTGTCCGGCCCCAGACGGTTTGCCGCCTCTCTGGTAGCGAGAAAACCGGCTGAGACGCTGTCGGCCTGATCGCCCGCTCCTCGGCGGCTACTCGCCGTGCGCCATCAAATGATTCTGTTGCGCAGGCGGTTGTCGACATCCTCATCTTTCCGAAGGCGTCCTGCTTCAGACCGCAGCCAAGGCGATGCAACATGACAGCCCGTAGACGCACTGCCCGGACACAAGTCCGAGGCTCCCCGGCGTCTTGAGAAGCCCTGCAAACGGTGTTGCTCAGCGTGTGCAAAATGGGCGGGTCCGTGAGGAATAATCCGCACGCATCGGCTCAGATGGGGGAATCCGACTAAGGATAGTCTTGGATTGCGTTTGGGGAGAGGCTGACTCCGCACACCAGTCGGCGGAATTCCGAGCATCCCGCCCGGCAGGGGATTCTGGCATTCATATTGCGGGTTGCGGCCTACGGGAATCTTTCCGCCTCCCGCTCGTCAGGAGGCATGGCCGTCAAAGGGCCGCGCCATGAAGCCGTCCCCCAATGCTCGCCGCCCGACCAACGCCGTGGGTCCACCCGACCGGCAAGAACGGAACTGCGCGTCGCCGCAGACGTGCGAATCAGGCCTCTCGCTGCGGTTGCCGAAGGCGTGCCCAACCGGCATCTTGGCGGTCGGCGGCGAATTGAAGGCCTCGGTCTGTCTCTACAAGGGAGACGAGGCCTGGCTAAGCCGGCCATTCGGCAATCTGACGGACCCCCAAACCTACCGAAGCTACGTCCAGTCAATTGAGCAATGGATGGGACAAGCCGGCTTCACGCCGGCATTGATCGCGCACGATCTCCATCCGCTCTATATGTCCACGCACTATGCGCGGGCGTTGAAACTACCCACGGTCGCGGTGCAGCACCACCACGCCCACATCGTCAGCATAATGGCCGACGCGGGCATGGAAGGCCCCGCGGTCGGCGTCTGCTGCGACGGAGTGGGCTACGGCTCCGACGGCGCGGCTTGGGGTTGCGAGGTAATGGCCTGCGACGCGTCGAGTTTCGAGCGTTTGTCGCACCTCCAGTACTTTCCGTTGTTCGGCGGGGATGCCGCCGCCGTGGAAACGTGGCGACCCGCCGCTGCTCTGCTTCAGCAGGCCCTGGGGGAACAATGGCGGAAGCTCATGCCGCAGTCGTTTTCGCGAGTCCCGGAGGAGGATCTCGACGCATTCGATCGGATTACCTCCTCCACCGTACACCTCTCGCAGACATCAAGCCTCGGCCGCGTCTTCGATGCCATCAGCTTCATGCTCGGCCTGTGCGACCGAAACGAGCGCGAAGCTCAGGCCGCTATCGCCCTCGAGGCCACCGCTTGCTCCGAGCCGGTGGAGGCGTATCCTTACGAGACCACGACTTGCAGCGGCTCGTCCAAGATGTCCCTCGCGCCGCTGGTTCGGGCGATCGTCAAGGACCTCCGGGCCGGCAAGGACGTGGGCGGCATGTCGGCCCGCTTTCACGAGGCCGTCGCCCGCATGCTGGCGGGAGCGGCGGTGATGGCCTGCGAGATGACCGGGGTGTCGACGGTGGTTCTGTCCGGCGGCTGCTTCGCCAACCGCCGACTACTGTCTCGCATGGTGGAACGGCTGGAGGAGCGGCGCCTGACCGTCGTGCAGTCTCGCCGGGTCTCATGTGGTGACGCCAGCCTGGCACTCGGACAGGCCGTGGCCGCGGCGGCGATGAGAGAAAGGGCCGGAGGATGTGCCTAGCCGTGCCTGGACAGATCGTCTCGCGAGAGAAGGACGAGGCCCTCGTCGACTTTCAGGGCAATCGTCTCAAGGTGAACATGATCCTCACGCCCGAAGCCAAGGCTGGCGGGTGGGTCCTGGTTCACGCGGGCTTCGCCATCTCCGAGATTGAAGAGCAGGACGCCCTGGAAACGTGGAGCTACCTCAAGGCATGTTACGAGCAGGATCCGTCGGCCTTGGCCGAGGGCTGAAGCGTGGTTCGGGAGAGGAAACGATGGCGATCTCCATGACGGAGCTTCGCGACGAACTGGCCGGCTTGTGCGAGCGAATCGGGCGTCGCGTGCAGGTCATGGAGGTCTGCGGCACGCACACCGTGTCCGCCTTTCGTAGCGGCCTTCGCTCCATGATCCCGGCGAATTTGAGGCTGGTCAGCGGGCCGGGCTGCCCGGTCTGCGTCACTGCACAACGGCACATCGACGCCGCCATTCGCCTGGCGGCCGAGTACGACGTCACTCTCGCCACCTACGGCGACATGATCCGGGTGCCTGGAAAGCTCGGCAGCCTGGAGGTCTTGCGGGCCAAGGGCGCCCGCGTCCGGGTGGTCAACTCGGCGATGAGCGCTCTGCAGATTGCTCGCGACCAGCCTGCCGAGGCTGTTGTCTTCCTCGGCGTAGGTTTCGAGACCACCGCCCCGGCGACCGCCGCGGCGGTCCTGGCCGCCGAGCGTGACGGCATCGGAAATTTTACCGTCCTGATGTGCCACAAACTGGTGGTCCCCGCCATGATGGCTCTGCTCGCGGCCGGTGACGCGCCGTTGGACGGGTTCCTCTGCCCGGGCCATGTCAGCGTGATCATCGGCAGCGATGCCTATCGGCCGGTCGTCGAGCGACATCACAAGGGCTGCGTAGTGGCGGGCTTCGAGCCGATGCAGATGCTCCTCGGACTGGGACACCTGGTCAGACAGACAGCGGCGGGGCGACCCGCGTTGGAGAACGTGTATCCGGCGGTCGTCAGGCCGGAGGGCAACCTCAACGCGCTCCGTCTTCTTCGACAAGTTTTCGTCACCGCCGACACGCCCTGGCGGGCCTTGGGCGTGATCCCCGCCAGCGGTTTGGAGCTCGCTCCGGCATTCTCGCGGTTTGACGCAATGCGCCGCTTTGGGCTGGAACTGGGCCAGGACGAGGATCACCCCCGCTGTTTGTGCGGCGAGGTGATCCAGGGTAAAGTAGAGCCCGCCCAGTGTGCGCTATTCGGAAATGCCTGCACGCCACTGGCCCCTATCGGCCCCTGCATGGTCAGCAGCGAAGGCACCTGCGCCGCCTGGTACAAGTACGGCCGCGCCGGTTTGGAGAAGCAGTCGCGATGTAAGTCCAGCGAGGTGCATGCGTGAGCGGAGTCGGTGGTTCGTCAAATCCGGGTCGCCTCGATCGTATCGTCCTGGCCCACGGGGGCGGCGGCGAGTTGACCGGTCGATTGATCCATGATCGTTTCCTGCCGCACCTGAAGAACGACCGGCTCAGCCCGCTGACCGACGCCGCTGTGGTTCCCTGGCAGGGAAGCCAAGTCGTTCTGACGACGGACTCCTACGTGGTGACGCCCCTGGAGTTCCCCGGCGGGGACATCGGCGGCATGGCTGTCGCCGGGACGGTCAATGATCTGGCGGTGATGGGCGCCGAGCCGATCGCTCTGAGTTTGGGCCTGATCCTGGAAGAGGGTCTGCCGCTGGAGGTGCTTGACCGAGTGCTGGCATCCATCGCCGCGACGGCGGGCCAGGCCGGCGTCGAGATAGTAACCGGCGACACAAAAGTCATCGAGCGGCGAGGGGGGGACGGTCTTTTCATCAACACGGCCGGCGTTGGTCGGCTGAAGCCGGGCGTGAACCTGGGTTTGGGCCGGGTCGAGGCGGGCGATGCCGTGCTGATCAACGGGACCATCGCAGACCACGGCTTGACGATCATGTCGCTTCGCGGTGATATACGCTTTGATTCGGAGCTTAAGAGCGACACGGCGCCGTTGAACAAACTGATCGCGGACCTGCTCGCCAGCGGGGCCGACCTCAAGTTCATGCGTGATGCCACGCGCGGTGGCGTGGCCGGCGTCCTGGCGGACGTAAGCGAACAGAGCGGTTTGAGCATCGAGGTGGAGGAGGAGAAACTGCCCTTGCTGCCGACGGCTCGCAACGCCGCAGAGATGCTCGGCCTGGATCCAATCACGGTGGCCAACGAGGGCAAGGTTGTTTGTATCGTGGCCGGGAAGGACGCGGAAACGGCGTTGCGAGCCTTGCGTTCCCACTCGCTGGGCAGGCGGGCCGCGCTCATCGGGCGAGTGACAGCCGCCCGGCCGCCGTTGGTCGAGCTTCAGACCCGCGCCGGTGGGCGGCGGATCGTGCAGCGCCCCTATGGCGAGGAGCTTCCCCGAATTTGCTGACGACCCTAGAGCGGAGGTTGATGCAAGATGGCTGACAACAAGACGATCCTGCTGATTGACGACGATGCCGACATCCATGAGGCCGTCAAGATGATTCTCGAACCGGCGGGCTACAAGATCGACTGCGCCTTGACCGGCCCGGCGGGGCTGGAAGCCGCCCGCCGGCAGAAGCCTGATTTGATCCTGCTGGACATCATGCTCGACTCGCCGTCGGAGGGTTTCCATCTGGCCTACGAGCTGAAGAAGGACGACGATCTCAAGGCGGTCCCGATCATCATCATCTCATCGATCGGCAAGACGATGGGCATGGACTACGCCAAGGAGCTCGGCAGCGATTACGTGCCGGTGAATATGTTTCTGGACAAGCCGTTCGACGCCGCAACCCTGCGCGCCGCCGTGCAGAAGGCCCTGGGAGCGGGGAGGTAGAGCCTCGCCGCAGCGATCAGGCCTGCGGCGGGGGCGAGGCGCAAGCCGCGTCGGTCCTCTCGGCCGACGGGCAACTGCGGGTTGAACCGGTCGGCGGCGTCCACGGTTTTCCAGTATCGCGACGGGGAGGAGAGGAAGTCATCTGGTTTATCAAGGGTTCATGTCATGCTGGACAGAATGATCAAGCAAGAGGACTTTCTGTCGCTCATCGACGAGTTGGGCAGAAAGCGCCGCATCATCGGGCCGGTCGCCCGCAAGGAACGGTATTTCTACGAAGAAGTGGAGGATGCCGGGCGGCTGGACCTGTCGTTCAATTACTGCGTGTACAGCCCGCGGTCGTTCCTCTTTCCCGCGATCGAGTCGCTCTTCGCCTACAAGCGGGAGAACGGGGGCTTCAAGGCGGAGGCCGTGCTGGACGGCAAGCCTACGGCCCTGGTCGGCGTGCATCCCTGCGATGTAAACGCCATCCGCCTTCTGGATCGCGTCTTTGAGAAGGACCATCGCGACGAGCACTACTTGGCCCGTCGACGGGAAACGTTGATCGTCGCCGTTGACTGCCCGAAGCCGTGCACCGAGGGAGTCTTCTGCGCCGACATGCAGACCAACGAAGCGACCGCCGGATTCGACGTGATGCTCTATCCGCTGGGCGAGGAGGGGGGCGGTCAGAAGCGGTTCGGCGTCGTTTTCGGAACCCCGGCGGGCCGCGAGTGGATGCTCTACACGCGTCGGTCGGCGGTTCCCACCGCCGGCGACGAGCGCGAGATGGAGAAGTACCTGCGGACCAAGGCCGCCGCGTTCCGAAAGACCCTGAAGACCGGCGCCGCCGAGTTGCCCGCCCTGCTGGAACGCTCCTACGACTCGCTCCTGTGGGAGGCGACGGCCCGGCGGTGCTACTCGTGCGGAAGCTGCAATCTCTCCTGCCCGACCTGTTATTGCTTCAACATCTTCGACGAGATGGACATGACCCTGGCCGGCGGCGTCCGCAAACGCGAGTGGGACGGCTGCCAGCTTCCGAAATTCGCGGAGGTGGCCGGCGGGCACAACTTCCGGCCCAAGGCCGCGTCACGCCTGCGGCACCGCATTTACCGCAAGGCCAAGTGGATCCGCGAACAGAACCAACTGCCAGGCTGCGTGGGGTGCGCCCGCTGCGATCGGGCCTGCACCGCCAAGATCAACTCAGTAGAGATTTACAACCAACTCGCGGAGGAGGCGTGACATGACCACAATGCAAGCCACACCGCCCCTGGCCCAGGGAAGCATATACATCCCTTCGCAGGCGAAGATCCTCAAGATCCAGAAGCTTACCGAAATGGAGAGGCTTTTCGATATCCAGTTCCTCGACGGCCGACATCTGGGGCAAGCCCCCGGACAATTCGTGCAGATCTCGGTCCTGGGCATCGGTGAGTGCCCCATCTCGATCTGCTCTTCCCCCACCCGCCCGGAGATGTTCCAGTTGTGCATCCGCAGGGCCGGCAACGTCACCAACTACTTGCACACCCTGGAGGCCGGACAAACCGTGGGCATCCGCGGGCCGCTGGGGCACGGCTTCGACGTATCCGAACTGCACGGACGCGACATCCTCATCGTGGCCGGCGGCCTGGGCTTGGCCCCGGTTCGCTCGCTGATCCAGTACGTTCTGGACGAGCGGCCCCGTTTCGGGCAGTTCCATCTGTTGTACGGCGCCCGCGAGCCGAAGGAACTGCTCTTCAGGGACGAGATGCCCGACTGGCGGGACAACCCCGACATCAATTTCCACGTCACGGTCGACAGGCCGGATGAGCAGTGGCGGGGCAAGAGCGGCGTGGTGACCACGCTGTTCAGGGAACTGCCCAAGCTGAATCCGACGGAAACGATGGTGGTCATCGTCGGCCCGCCGGTGATGTTCAAATTCGTCGTGCTCGAAGTGCTCGCCCGGCGGATTCCGCAGCACAACATCTACTGCTCGCTGGAGCGGCGGATGAAGTGCGGGATCGGCAAGTGCGGGCATTGCCAGGCCAACAACGTGTACGTGTGCATGGAAGGGCCGGTCTTCAAGTACGGGCAGCTCAAGGCCATGCGGGAGGCGCTCGAATGAAACCGAAGATCGCGATATTCAGTCTGACAAGCTGCGAGGGGTGCTCGCTGGCCATCCTGGAACTGGAGGACCAGTTGCTCGACATCCTCGGAGCGGTGGAGATCGTCAACTTCCGCGAGGGAATGACCGAGCGAAGCTGGGACATCGACATCGCCTTCGTGGATGGGGCCGTCTCCACGCCGGAGGACGTGAAAGAGATCAAGCACTTCCGCGAGCATTCCAAGGTGTTGGTGGGCATCGGCGCTTGCGCCTGCCTGGGCGGCATCAACACGCTGAAGAACTACCAGGATGAAGACGACTACCGGAAATACGTCTACGGCGACGGCGCCAAGCATTTTCCCACCATCCGCGCCCAGCCGCTCTCCGCCGTGGTCAAGGTGGACTACGAGCTTCCGGGCTGCCCGATGGTCAAGGAAGAGTTCCTGGAGTTCGTGAAGAGCCTCCTGGCCGGCAAGCAGTGGAAGCTGCCCGAACAGGCCGTCTGCACGGAGTGCAAGAAGAAGGGCAACCTCTGCCTCTATGAAAAGGGCATCATCTGTCTGGGCCCGGTGACCCGGGCGGGCTGCTTCGCGATCTGCCCGTCCTTCGGGTCAAAGTGCGAGGGCTGCCGGGGCCTGGTGGGCAAGGAGCAGTTGGCCGCCGCCGGCGTCAACCTCCGAGAGCAGTACAACGTCCCCCTTGAGGACGTTCTGGGCGACTTCCGTCTGTTCGGAGCATACCAAGAGAGTACGCTGCCATGAAGAACGTAACCATAGATGTCAAACACGTAACTCGCGTCGAGGGGCACGGCAACATCTCCGTGAGTGTTCGCGATGGCGAGATCACCCATTTGCAGCTTGCCATCGTCGAGAGTCCGCGGTTCTTCGAGGCCTTCCTCCGCGGCCGGCCATACTACGAGGCGCCCCATATCACCTGCCGCATCTGCGGCATCTGTTCGATGGGGCATACGGCGGCCAGCGTCCAGGCCATGGAGGCGGCGTGCGGCATCACCATTACCGAGCAGGCCAAGATGCTTCGCAAGCTGGCCTTCTACGGCGAGCAGCTTCAGAGCCATTATCTGCACGTGTGCTTCCTGGCCGTGCCGGACTTCCTCGGCGTCGGCTCGGTCATTCCCCTGGCCAAGACGCACCCGGACGTCGTCAAGCTGGCCTTGCGCGTCAAGAAGCTGGCCAACGATATCTGCGGCGTGGTGGTCGGCCGGCACATTCACCCCGTCGCCGTCCAAGTCGGCGGCGTGTCCCACTTTCCCCGCGATGAGGCCCTGCTCGACCTCAAGCGCCGCCTGGAGGAGTCGCGAGCCGATTTGCAGGTCCTGGCCGGCTTGGTGGCCACGCTCAAGGTGCCGCAGTTCACCCGCGACACGGAGTACGTCGCCCTGAAGCATGTGGGCAACGGCGAATATGCCTTCTACGACGGCGACATCGTCTCTACCAAGGACCCCAAGCCGACGAAGGTGGCCGACTACCGCAAGCGCGTGATCGAGAAAGTCGTGCCGCACTCGGCGGCCAAGCACTGCAGCTCGCCGAACGCGCCGACGTATGCGGTCGGCGCCCTGGCCCGGTTCAACAACAACTTCGCCCAACTTCATCCCGCCGCCAAGGATGTCGCCGGCAAGCTGGGCCTAAAGCCGATCTGCTGCAACCCGTACCACAACAACACCGCCCAAGTGATCGAGTGCGTCCACTGCACCGAGGCGGCCGTCGAGTTGATCGACCAACTGCTCACCCGCGGCATTAAGGAAGAGCCGTTGGTGCCGCCGGGCAAGTTCGGCCTCGGAGCGGGTTCGTCGGAGGTTCCCCGCGGCGTGCTCTTCCATGAGTACGGCGTGGACTCCAAGGGCCGGATCGAAAGCTCAAACCTGATCATCCCCACCGGGCAGAACTTGGCTAACATCGAGGCCGACATGCGAGGACTGGTGCCGCAATTGCTCAAGACCAACATGAGCAAGGAAGAAATGACGCTCAAAGGGTATATCAACACCGGGGTAACCAACCTTAAATAACCCTCCCCTGCAATTTGCAAACCGCATTTGGTGGTCATT
>CAYYBO010000021.1:22705-22918 GCA_964470125.1 uncultured Planctomycetaceae bacterium
TTGCCATGTATAAAAGGCCGCGGAAACTGTGTTTGTACTCCGGGGTTTAGATACCTGGATAACCAGGCCCCTGCATCTGCTCAACGTCAGGTGGGAGGACTGATGCCCTCGGCCGGTCCGAGCCGCGTTCTGATCGTTGGCTGCGGGGCCTCACTTCGTCGGGACGATCAGGCGGGGCTGCGGATTGGCGAATTACTCGCGGCAGACCGGCTG
>CAYYBO010000022.1:0-9643 GCA_964470125.1 uncultured Planctomycetaceae bacterium
GGGGATATATGCCTCGGGCTGATAGTAGTCGTAGTAGCTCACGAAGTATTCGACGGCGTTGTACGGAAAAAGCTCCTTGAACTCCTCGTAGAGCTGGGCCGCCAGCGTTTTGTTGTGTGAGATGATCAGCGCCGGCCTGTTCAACCGCGCGATGACGTGGGCCATGGTGAAGGTCTTGCCCGACCCGGTCACGCCCATCAGGACCTGGAACTTCCTGCCCCCCTCGGCGAACCCCCTGTGGATGGCTTCGATGGCCGCAGGTTGATCCCCTGCCGGCGACAGATCAGTGGCTAGGCGGAATCCGTTCATGGGCGCTCTGCCAGCCGGAAGCGCCGGCGTGGCAGCGGCGGGCGCCTCATCGGAACAACACAAATGAGCAGGCCGCCCAACGGCCAAGCCCCTTTGATGCGGGCGTCATGGCACGGGCGACTCATGGTCATGCCAGCCCTTCCGCCATCTCCGCGCACTCAGCCGCGGTCTTATTGAACTCGACCGACGGCCCCGGCCGGAGCATCGAATCCGCCTCGCCGTCCACCCGCGTGATTTCCGCAGACGCCGCCGCTGTGACGTTTCTCGCTCGGTAGTTCCACGCCCGGCTGCCTGCATCCAGGAAGTCGCGAAACTGTGGAATCAGCCGGCCTCGCTTCGCGTAGTAGTATCTCAGCCCGTAGATCGACGCCAGATTCGCCACCCAAGCCCGTTTCTTCAACGGCCACAACCTCAACCGGCGAAATGCCGATCGCAGCGAGAAGAACTCGGCGAACGCCGCCATCTGGGCATGTCGAAGCTGCGCGACGGTTACCATCTTCGGCTCGAAGACGACCGACGCCCCATTGTACTCGTCCCAGTCACGCGTCAGCAGCCGGCCGGACCGCTCGAACTGTCGGTAGATCGGCGTGCCGGGATACGGCGTCAGGATCGGGAAGCAGCTCATCGCCAAATTCGTCCGCTGCGCCCATCGGCAGGTTCCCATCATGTCCTGCCAGGTATCGTGATCGAATCCGAGGATGAACGCCCCCCAAAGGCTGATGCCGTAGGACTCGATCTTGCGCATCCGCCATTGGTAGCTGCTCGTGCGAACGAACCGCTTGCCCGCCTCGCTCAGCGTGTCTTGTCGCGGCGACTCCAGCCCGAGTATCAACCCCACGCACCCCGAGCGCTTCATCGCCGCCAGGAGCCGGTCGTTCTGCGAGATCAGAATGTCGCACTGGCTTGCCCAGGATATCTTCAGCGGCTCCATCGCCGCGCACAATTCCATGGCCCACTCGTGGTCGCCGCCGAAGTTGTCGTCGGCGAAGATGAAGCACCAGCTCTTGCACCGCGCCTTGGCCTCCTTGATCTCCTCCACGATGTCGCCGACCGCCCGTTGGCGGAACTTCCGCCCAAACACCCCCGGCGTCGTACAGAAGCTGCACGCGTGGGGACAGCCTCGCGTCGTCTGGATCGGATTCGCCACCAGGTACTTGGCGGGGTCGATCAGATCCTTCCGCGGCGAGCCGATCGGCGCCGTCGGGTAATCCGCCCAGTCATAAACCTGCTTCAGGCCGAGGCAGCCCTTTCGCGGATCACGCTGCTGCCGGACAGCCCGTTCCCAGTCGGAGACGAGATGCGGCAACGTCGTCTCAGCGTCACCCCGGCACACTGCATGGCAGTGCGGAAGCGCGTCCTCGGGTACGGCCGAAGGGTGAATGCCGCCCATCACGACGGTAACGCCCAACGCCCGATAGGCGTCGGCGAGCTGATACCCACGCTTGGCCTGCGTGGTCATGGCGCTGATGCCGACCATGTCGCAGTCGCCCTTGGGCACATGCGGCGAGTCCAACACGCACTCATCGATGATCTCGACGTCCCAATGCCTGGGGACCACGCCCGCGCAGATCGTCAGTCCGGTCGGGGCGAACAGCCCCTTGCGGCTGAAGGTCATCCGCTGGATCACGTCCGGCATCGTGATGGTCGACAGCGGCGACTTGGGATTGATCAGCCTCAAACGGCTCCTGACTCGCGGTGTGGCGTCAATCACAACAGGACTCCAGGCGCTAACGCACTTGCGCGTCTCGTATTCTACCCCCGCGCCTCCCGCGAGTGTAGTTTGCCGCCGACGCATCCGCTAAGAATCGCGATGCCACGGGAGAGGTCACGCCGAGGCCGGAAGGACCCTTGGAATCGCGCTGTGAGCGCTCCCTTGCGGTCGTCGCTCTGATCATGACGTGTTCCCGCTCTGTCCCGCTTGCTTGACGGTTCCGGCTTCCGGCAGCACAATCAGCGCCTCGCCCGAATTGTTCGGAGGCCGGGCAACGGAGGTCCAATCGTGCCCAAGCGTAACCTCGCTTGGATTCTGGTCGTCGCGATCATCGCCTTGGTCATGTGGCAACTGCCGCAGACCATCGCCGGCCGCGACGCCGTCTACAAGGCCTTTGGCCCGCTCGTGGATGTACGGGCCCAGATCGAGCGCCGCTATGTCGAGCCGATTGACGATGACAGGCTCGTTGACGCCGCCGTCCGCGCCGGCATCGACGCCATGGTTGACTTGCTCAACGATCCACATGCCATCTACCTGGACGAGCGGGAATATGAAAGGTTCAAGAAGCGAACCGAGGGCGTTTTTGGGGGCGTCGGCGTCGACGTCTGGCCGGCGAAAGAGGGGCTGGAGGTGCTGAGCCGCGAACCAGGCTCGCCCGCCGCGCTGGCGGGCATCATGCCCCGCGATGTCATCACCCACATCAACGGCCGGCCCGCCCTGCAGATACCCCTGGTCGAGGCGGTCAACAACTGGCTGAATGGCCCCCCGGATACCGAGGTCGTGCTCACCGTGGTGCAACCGGATCACCCGGGCGCACCCAGGGAGATTGCCCTCCGACGAGCGGTGATCCAGTTGGATCCGGTTCGCGGCTGGTCGCGAACACCGGACGGCGATTGGTCATTCATGCTCGACGAAAAGAACCGAATCGCCTACCTCCGTCTGACCAAGTTTACCGGCGGCGTGGCCGATCGGCTGGACGAGCGCGTCAATCGCCTGCTGAGAGAGGGACTTCGCGGGTTGATTCTCGATTTGCGCGAAAACACCGGCGGCTTGCTGACCAGCGCTATCGACGTCGCCGACCGCTTCCTCGATACGGGCCTGATCGTCAGCACCCGCGGCCGGGCGAGCGACGAGAAACGCTGGTACGCCACCCACGACATAGGATACCCCCACTTTCCCATGGTCGTTCTAATCAACGGCTCGACAGCCAGTGCTGCGGAGATCGTGGCGGGAGCGCTGCGCGACCATCGCCGGGCCGACGTCGTCGGCGAGCGCTCCTACGGCAAGGGCAGCGTGCAGGAAGTCGTCGAGCTGGATCGCCGCAACGGCGCCGTCAAACTGACCACGGCCTATTACTACCTGCCCGGCGGTCAGTGCATCCAACGCACGCCCAAGAACACGAAGGAAGGCGATTGGGGAGTTGCCCCGAACATTCCGGTTGACTTGACGCCTGGCCAACGCGAGCGATTGTTGCAGGTGTGGCGGCAGATAAGTCGCGAAGCGGTGACACCGGCTTCTCAGCCGGCGGCCCCGGCGGGAGTGGAGCCGGACGCTCCGCTTGATGCTGAGACTGTGTTGAAAGCCGATGTACAGCTCCGAAGGGCCCTGCAGTTACTCGGCCGGCGGCTTCACTCGCCCAACAGGGAACCCGGCGATCCCGCTGGAACGCCCGCAACAGACAACGCTGGCCAAGACGAATGAGGCGAGCGCAGTCATCGGCGGCACCTGAACCGCCCGCTGAGCGGCGGTAGTCCGAGTCGCGAGGGTCGGCGACCGGCTGGATAGCGGAACGGGAGGCGCCGTCGCCTGCGCTCCGGGCTCGAACGGGCCTCTTCGGTCGACCACCCGGCGGCAAAGCCGATGGGGAAAGACAGTCGCGTTCGAGGCGGCTACATTCCTGAGAAGGCATGACAACCATCCTGGGCATCGAGACATCCTGCGACGAAACCGCGGTGGCCATCGTTGACGACGCGCGGCGCGTCCGCTGCAATCTGATCGCCACCCAGTTCGATCTCCACGCCAAGTACGGCGGCGTTGTCCCGGAATTGGCCTCGCGTGCCCACATCGAGCGGCTGGACGCCCTTGTCAGCGAAGCGATGCAGCAAGCCCGATGCACCCCGGCGGAGGTCGACGCCGTCGCGGTTGCCTCCGCCCCCGGCCTCATCGGCTCCTTGTTGATCGGGGTCACTGCGGCGAAAACGCTGGCCTGGTGTTGGGGCAAGCCGCTGGTCAGCGTCAACCACGTTCACGCCCACGCGACCAGCGCCGCCGTCTCTTTGGACTACGACCCTTGGCCGGCGGTCGCCCTGGTCGCCTCCGGCGGCCACACCTCGCTGTTCCACGTTCGGGATTACGACGAGATCGAGTTTCTCGGCGGCACCATCGACGATGCTGCCGGCGAGGCGTTCGACAAGGTCGCGGCGATCCTGGCGCTCGGCTATCCCGGTGGGCCGGTCGTTGACCGGCGGGCCGCCGCCGGCGACCCGACGGCCGTCCATTTCCCCAGGTCCATGCTCAAGGGGTCCTCCCTTGATTTCTCCTTCAGCGGATTGAAAACGGCCGTGCTCTACCAAGTACACGGCCCCGGAAAGACCTCAGGCGGCTTGGAGCGATTGAGCCCGCGGCAGGTCGACGATCTTTGTGCTTCGTTCTCGGCGGCGGTGGTCGACGTCCTCGTCGAGAAGACGATGCTCGCCGTCGCCAGGACCAGCGCCGGCCGCGTGGTCGTAGGAGGAGGCGTGGCCGCCAACTCCTTTCTTCGACGCCAATTGACCGAACGCTGCCGGCGAGACGCGGTCAGCTTGGTCTTGACGCCCTTGGCCTACTGCACGGATAACGGCGCCATGGTAGCGGCGCTGGCCACGCACCTCTTCCGGCGGAAGCGATTCGCCGGCCTCGATCTGACCGCTGCAGCGGCCGGCCCGCTCTGAGAGAGCTCGCGACTGGCGACCGCACTTGAGCCCGAAACGCCGGTGGTGTCGCAGCAGGCCACGCTCTGCCAAACCGGTCGCCGTCGCCCACAGCGGGAGTGTCTCCGCCCGGAAACCGTCGTATGTCGCATGTCGCGCCTCGGCGGGTCTCAATAACACATTAACACGACAGGATCGCTCGGAAGACAGATTGATCGAAACGCGGCAGGCAGATACAATTTGCCGAGAGACAGATTGGCCCGCCCGCACGCGGGCACGGCGCCCGTTCGACCTCGCTCCGCGGCCGCGCCGGCCCGTTATTACCTTCGAGGCCGACGCCGTTGAGACGATGGTGGGGATCGGCTCCGCCTCCCGGGGCGTCGTGGAACGGGAACGATCTGGTGGCGGATATGTGCGGCCTTCTTTCGGCGACGGGGTTTCGCAATGGCGCGTAAACGGCAGAAGCTGGGCGAGATCCTTCAGGAATGGAACCTGCTGGCCAAGGCAGACGCCGACCGGGCCGCCGAATTCGCCTTGAACAACAACAAACGCATCGGTGAAGCCCTCATCGAGTTGGAGCTGTCGTCCGAGGATGACGTGACCAAGGCCCTGGCCGCCCAACACGGCATGGAGTACATCGAGATCAGCCGGAAAACCGTTCCGCCGAATGCCATCGGTTTGATTCCCGAGAAGCTCATCAGGCAGAACGACATCCTGCCGATCAGCAGCGAGGACGGGCGGTTGAAGGTGATCATCACCGATCCGCTGGACCTCGACACTCTGGACATGCTTCGATTCCGGCTGGGGGTCACCGATGTCGAGCCGGTGCTGGCCCCGAAATCTCGCGTCCGGGCCTACATCCAGCGCTACTTGTCCGGCGCCGAGAGCTCACTGGATGAATTGTCTCGAAGCCTGGATGCCTCCGTGGACGCCTCGCTGGACCAGGACGCCAGGGAAGGCAAGGCCAAGCAAATCGGTGATGAAGAGGCTCCCATCATCAAACTGCTCAACATGATGATCGCGGAGGCCGTGCGCACGAGAGCCAGCGACATCCACGTCGAGCCGATGACCGACCGGGTCCGCGTCCGCTACCGCATCGACGGCAACTGCATCGAGAGGGAGAACATCCCCAAGCGGCTTCAAGCGGCCGTGACTACTCGCTTGAAGATTATGTCCGGGATGGACATTGCCGAGAAGCGCGTGCCCCAGGACGGGCGCATCAAGATGCGCGTCAGCGGCAGCGATATCGACTTCCGCGTCAGCGCCTGTCCGCACGTCCACGGTGAGTCCATCGTGCTTCGTATTCTGAGGCCTGAGTCGGCGAGCATCGGCATTCAGGCCCTCGGCTTCGAGCCGGTAGACTACGAAAGGTTCATGCGCATCATTCAACGGCCGACCGGCATCTTTCTGGTTACCGGCCCTACCGGCTCCGGCAAGACCACGACCTTGTACGCCGCCCTCCAGGAACTCAACCGCCCCGACAAGAAGATCATTACCGCCGAGGACCCCGTGGAATACATGTTCGCCGGCATGAACCAATGCCAGGTAAACGACGACATCGGACTGGGATTCGACAAGATCCTGCGGTCCATGCTCCGCCAGGCGCCGAACATCATCCTTGTGGGCGAAATCCGCGATTTGGTGGTCGGTGAGATCGCCATCCAGGCCGCTTTGACCGGCCACCTGGTCTTCTCGACGCTGCACACCAACGACGCTCCCAGCGCCATCACGCGACTGACCGATATGGGCATCAAGCCCTTCCTGATCGCCAGCAGCATTCAGGCCATCATGGCCCAACGCCTTATCCGCGTTCTGTGCAAAGAGTGCAAGGTGCCCGATGACCATCCCGACCCCAAGCTCCTGGAGTTGGTGGGCCTGACCGAGGAGCAGGTCCGCGCGGGTACGGTGTGCAAGCCCGTGGGCTGCTCGCACTGCAACAACACCGGCTATCGCGGCCGGTTGGCGGTTTTCGAGATGTTGGAAATGAACAGCGAGCTGCGGGAACTGGCCTTCAACAGAGCTGGTGTGAGCCAGCTCCGCCACGCGGCCAAGGCCAGCGGAATGACCACGCTGCTGGAGGACGGGCAGCGCAAAATCCTCCGCGGCATAACCTCGATCCCCGAGATCACCCAGATCGCTCAAACGGAGATGGCCGCCTCCGAGTAATGAGTTGTCGGCGCGGCCGCGGCGCCGGCCGGTACAGTGGATGATAGCTTCCCAGGTTGAGCCGTCTCCTTTGGGACGAGCCAGCGTATAGGATTGACATGGCGACTCTTCAAATTGACCGGATTCTCGAAACGTGCATCAAGAGAGGTGCCTCGGACGTCCACCTCTCAGTGGGCCGTCCGCCGACGCTTCGCCTGCACGGACGCCTGCGAGCCTTGGAGACCAAGGTCCTCGAACCGGAGGACACCGTCTCGCTCATGAAGCAGATTACGCCCGAGCGCAACCAGCAGGAAATCCAGGAGGAAGGGGGGACCGACTTCGGCTTCGCCTTCGGCGACCAGGCCCGTTTCCGCGTTTCAATCCTTCGGCAGAAGGGGAATGTCACCGTCGTCTGCCGGCTGATCCCCACCAAGTTCATGAGCTTCGAGGAGATCGGCCTGCCGCCGATCACCCGGGCATTGTGTCGCCGCCCCCGAGGGCTGTTCCTGGTCGTCGGCCCGACCGGCTGCGGCAAGACCACGACCCTGGCCTCGATGCTCAATTACATCAACCACGAGCTCGACCGCCACATTGTCACCGTCGAAGACCCCATCGAGTACTATCACTCTCACCTGAAGAGCATCGTGAACCAGCGCGAAGTGGGCAACGACGTGCCGAGTTTCGCGGAGGCCCTGCGGCGCGTGCTGCGTTCGGATCCCGACGTGATCCTGGTCGGAGAAATGCGCGACCTGGAGACCATCCAAAACGCCATCCTCGCCGCCGAGACCGGCCACCTGGTCTTCTCCACCCTGCACACCACCGGCTGCCAGGGCACGGTCAACCGAATCATCGACGCCTTTCCCCATGAGCAGCAGGAGCAGATCCGCGTGCAGCTCTCCACGTCGCTGATCGCCATCCTTTCACAGGTGCTCATGCCGAGGAGACCCACCGGCATGGTCGCGGCCTATGAGTTCCTCGTAGTGACCCCAGCCATCGCCAACCTGATTCGCGAGAACAAGACCTTCCGAATCGATTCCGCGATTCAGACCGGAAAGAAATACGGCATGCAGTTGCTCGACGACCACCTATGGCAGTTGTACGACAAGGGGCAGATTGACGCCGACGAAATGCTTGACAAGGCTCGTCAGCCCGGCCTCTTGCAGGATAAGCTCGAGAGGGCCGGCAAGCTCCACGAGGCCGGCGAGGCCATCATCACCGTCCACGATGAGGAGTTGATCGAGGAACCCTCGCCCGGCCAGAAGCCATAACCGTCCCGGGCTTGGCCCAGAGGTATTCAGCCATGGCCTCCACCGCACCAACCGCACCTACGACCCGGCAGTACAAGGGTCGTCCCCTCGGCCGCATCCTCATCAAGATGGGCAAGGTTACACGCCAGCAGGTCCACGAAGCTCTGGCGGTGCAGAAAGCCAAGCGAGGACCGATAGGGCAAATCCTCATCGACCTCGGCCATATCAAGGATGCTGATCTTCAATTCGCCCTGGCCGCTCAGATCGGAATGGAGCCGGTGAACCTGGACGCCATCGACGTCCAGGAGGACACCATCAAGATCCTGCCCAACCAGATGGCCAACACCTATCGCATCATCCCCGTGGGCTTTGACCAGGCCACTAACACGCTGAGCGTCGCCATGGCCTCGCCGGACAACTTTCAGGCCACTGACGACCTGCGGAAGCTGCTCGGCTTCAACATCAACCCGATGATCGCCTCCGACGCTCAGATTACCGCCGCTCTGAGTCGTTATTACCCCGAGGACGCCGGCCAGTCGATCCACGATCTGCTCGACGAGATCGGCGAGAAAAAGGAGTTGGCCAAGTTTGAAAACCGCGGCGAGTCGCTCGACTTGGAGGAACTGAAGGAGTTGGTCGACAGCAATCCCGTCAAGCAACTGCTCAATCTGGTGCTCCTGCAGGCCATCCGAGACCACTCCAGCGATATCCACTTCGAGCCGTTTGACGAAGAGTACAAGCTTCGCTATCGCATCGACGGCGTGCTCTACGAAATGGTCCCGCCGCCGCGCTACTTGTCCATGGCCATCGCCAGTCGATTGAAAGTCATGGCCAACCTGGACATCGCCGAGCGGCGCCTCCCGCAGGACGGCCGCATCAGCCTCACGGTCGGTGCAAACCCCATCGACCTCCGCGTCGCCGTTTTGCCCACCATGTTCGGCGAATCGGTGGTGCTTCGAATCCTCGATCGCAGCAACGTCAGCCTCGATTTGGAGAATCTCGGCTTTCGTGAAGACGACCTCGTCGTCTTCCGCAGACTCATCAATCGCCCGCACGGCGTTATCGTCAACTCCGGACCGACGGGCTGCGGAAAGACCACCACGTTGTACGGGGCGTTGAACGCCCTGAACAGCATTGACGTCAAGATTCTCACGGCCGAGGATCCGGTCGAGTACGACATTGACGGGCTCATACAATGCCAGGTCAACCCCGCCGTGGGGGCAACCTTCGCCCGCTTCCTCCGCAGCTTTCTGCGCCAGGATCCGGACATCATCCTGGTCGGTGAAATCCGCGACCTCGAAACCGCCCAGATTTCAATCCAG
>CAYYBO010000022.1:9653-22683 GCA_964470125.1 uncultured Planctomycetaceae bacterium
TGGTATTCACCACCCTGCACACCAACGACGCACCCTCCACGGTCGCCCGTATCCTCGACCTCGGACTGGAGCCCTTCTTGATCACCGCGACGTTCGAGGCCATCGTCAACCAACGTCTCTGCCGCCGCATCTGCAAGCACTGCAGGCGCGAATACACTCCCACCGAGGAGCAACTGTGGGAGCTGCAACTCAAACCCGAGGACGTCGAGGGAAGACAATTCTATTTCGGAGAGGGTTGCGACTACTGCAACGGAACAGGCTATCGCGGCCGAATCGCCATTTTTGAGATTATGATCTTCAATGACCAAATCCGCGAACTGATCATGCAGGGCGCCTCCACCGGTATTCTCCGCGAGGCCGCGGTGAAGAACGGCATGCGCCTGCTTCGCGAGAGCGGCCTCCTGGCCATCTACGACGGCATCACCACCGTGGAGGAAGTCGTCAAGGAGACGGTCGTCGCCGAATAGCCCCGAGTCGCCGTGCAATCCTCCTCACCACCCAGCCTCTCACCGGTGCTCGCCGGCCGGCGGATTCGCCGTCCTCCGCTGCGTGCGCGGTCGGGTCCCCGTTTACCCGGAGGCCGGCGATGTGACCGGTAAAGCAGCCGGCTGCGTCGTCGCTGGGCCGACCGGCTGCGAGGCCGTAGCGCCTCCTTGCCGAGGCGGTCGCGCCCACCCGCCGGATTCGCATCGCGAGCGGACGGCCTTTCCGCGGGCCTCGTCCTCTACCGCGCGAAACGTGCCGAAGCACAAAGCGGGCCCCATCCGGTCAGGCAGGAAGGACATCATCTGCAATTCCGTCTGCGGCGTCAGCCAGACTCGAAAGCTCCCCCAGATCGCTCCGTCGTCTCGCACGGTGATGCCCACAATGCCGTTGTGGGAAGTCCATCGCACTGATTGCAGGGCGGAGACGAAGATCGTGCGGGTTTCATACTGACGGATCGAATAGTTCCGGCCGCTCCCCGCCGGCGGCGAGCCCAGGACCAGAGACAGGTCGAAGTCTGCCCGACCGTATTTCCCGAGCAGAGGATTTCTGATCTTGCAGCTCATGGCCACGTTCAGCTCACCGGCTTCGTCAAGCCACCAGTAACACTCCTGAGCATGGAGGCGCCACACCGTCGCCGGCGGCGGTTCGATCTCCGAGGGGTGCAAAGAAACGAACTGAATCGACGCCGAGCCGTTGCAGCCCGCCAGACCGGCCGCGAGCAGGCCTGCCGTTAGGAGGCGCGAAACGCCGTGAATCGCCGACCGTCGCCCTCGCCCGTCATTTACATCTCGCGCGCGCCGAGGCGGCCGGAGACCCTCGTTTCCAGCGGGGCCCGATCCTCGGGTCGCCGGCGCGTCCAAGACTTCTAACCGCCTGCTTCCTTGCATCAGTGCGTCTTCAGCGGGAACTGGGTACAGAGATCAAGCACCTGGCCGCGGGCGGTTTCAATCGCCGGCTTGTCTCCACGCGATCCGACCACCCGGACGATCAACTCCGCGACCTTTCGCATTTCCCCCGGCCCCATCCCTCGAGTGGATAACGCCGGGGTGCCGATCCGCAGGCCGCTGGTCTGCATCGGCTTCCGCTCGTCGAAGGGAATCATGTTCTTGTTGACCACGATGTTGGCCTGCCCCAACCAAGCCTCGGCCATCGCTCCGCTCACGTCCGGGTACTGCCTCCGCAGATCGACCAGCATCAAATGGTTGTCCGTCCCGCCGGAGACCAGATCAAGACCCCGCGAGAGAAGCGATTCGGCAAGCGCCTTGGCATTGTCCAGGACCAACTGTTGATAGGCCTTGAACTCCGGCCTCAGTGCCTCGCCGAAAGCCACGGCCTTCGCCGCGATGATGTGCATCAGCGGCCCGCCTTGCAGCCCTGGAAACACCGCCGAGTCGATCTTCTTGGCCCAGGCCTCCTTGCACATCGTCAGCCCGCCCCGAGGCCCGCGGAGCGTCTTGTGGGTCGTCGTCGTCACGAAGTCCGCCATTGGCGCCGGGCTCGGATGCAGCCCCACCGCCACCATCCCCGCGACATGGGCGATATCCGCCAGGAACAGCGCCCCGACCTCCTTGGCGATGTCCGCGAACGCCGCCCAGTCCCAAATCCGCGGATACGCCGACGCCCCGGTAATGATCAGCTTCGGCTTGCACTCCCTCGCCAGCCGCCGAACCTCGTCCATATTGATCCGGCCCGTCTCCCGGTCAACCCCGTAGTGCGTCACGCGGAACCACTTCCCGCTGATGTTTACGTTCTTGCCGTGAGAGAGGTGGCCGCCGTGGTCCAGGTGTAGTGACAGAATCATGTCACCCGGCGTCCTCACCGGCTCGCCGGGATTCTTCTCCCGCTGCTCCGCCTCGTCGAACCGCGACCCCGGAAGCATCGCCGCCAGGAGCACCGCCTGGTTCGCCTGGCTCCCCGAGTGCGGCTGCACGTTGGCGTGCTCGCAGTTGAACAGCGCCTTCGCCCGGGCGATGGCAATGCTCTCCACCGCGTCCATGTTGTCGCATCCGCCGTAGTACCGCTTGCCGGGGTACCCCTCGGCGTACTTATTCGTGAAGATCGACCCCGCCGCCGCCATCACCGCCGGGCTGACGTGGTTCTCGGAAGCGATCAACTCCAGCGTATTCCGCTGCCGATCATCCTCCGCCTGAAACGCCTTCCAAACCTCCGCGTCCTGTGCCGCAATCGGATTCTTGTCCGCCATCGCATTACCTCTCCAGCAAAACCACCGCCTCCCGTAGCGTCGCCCCCCCCCGCGGCCGACGACGGATGTCCTCTTCCGCGTAGCGTTGGCACCGAGTCTACCCGGAACGAGCTAAGCCGGTGTGGCGCCGGCTAATGGCCGGGGCCCGTTCCGCCTCGGGACAAGCCCGCAAGTCTAGCCCAAATCCTCCCTCTTCGCGAACCGCCAGCCCCTCCCAGCCACCGCCAGACCCGCCGGCCGTCTGATGGCGGCCTGCACACGATGCATCGCTGTAACCGTCTCACCCGAGGGGGCTTGATGAGGTCCGTCCGAAAGGCCCCCTCCACGTCCCAGAATTCGGCATAGAATAAACAGGCAGCACATTGCTACTCACCTTCGGAGGCTGTGCTGACCTGCCGCAGGCTGGCCGATACTCGTACTGGCCACACACAGCACGGTCTCGCCGACCGGATTGCCGACCGTAGCGGCCCCCGCCCGGGACCGACGTGACAAGAGGGAGAATCCTCCATGCCGACCACTACGCCCCACACACCTGAGTCGCCCTTTCCGACCGTGGCTCGCCGCTTTGTTCCCCCACCGCCCCCCAACTCCCAGGCGAGCAAGGAATTCGCCGCACTGCTAGGCCTCCCCAACCCCGGCGCCCGTCGCGCCCCCATCCCCTGGAAGACCACCCTCTTCATCCTCGTCCTCGCCGGCGTCCTCTTCTCTCACAGTTGGCACCGCGGCTACCTCCTCGGTGAACTCGCTGTCCCCATCCTCGCCCTCGGCACCTTGCACGGCCTCTGGCGCGGCGGCTTCCGCAAGATCGTCTTCCTCGCCGCCACCATCGGCCTGCTCTACATTGCCGCCGTAGCCCTCCCCGCCGCCGGTCAGTCATCCTCCGCAGGCGCCTCCTCATCCGGCTCAGGCTGGGGCTACGTCATTTTCTGTGCGATGGCCATCATCCTCCTTCTGTTTATCGCCCTCGTCACTCGCCAGATCCGCCGGCGCATCATCGTCCGCAGGCCGTTTCTTCGCACGATTGACCGTCTCCTCGGCATGGCCGTCGGCTTCGTCGAAGCCGCCTTGATCCCGCTTGCGTTCTGCTGGACCGCCGTGGAAGCCCGGCCGCATCTCACGATGCTCCGTGACCACTCGGCCGCAGAAGTCGGCGAGTCCAGGCAGTGGTTCGCCGCCACCCTTGTCCAACTCGCGGACGAGTCCCGCACCAGCGTCGTCGGCCGGCTCGTAGACGCGACCAACCCCATCGACCAAGTCCCCGTCCTCCGCAAGGTCTTCAACGACCTCAACGACTACGGTCAGATCCGCCTCGACGACATGGGCGGCCTAGACCCCGCCACCGTCGAGAAGTTGAACGAACTCCTGAGGCAATCCCCCATCGGCCCCGACGTCTTCAAGAGAGGCGCCGCCAGCTCGACCCAAATGGCCGACGCCATCATCGCGAAACTGTAACCGGCCGAAGGCCTGGCAGTCCGTGGCAGAAGGGAACCCTGCCTGGTTCGGCAGTGGTTCGCGCCCCCGCGCCAACGATGCGACATGACGGCCTTCGGTGGGTCTTGGAGGCCCCCGGCACAATGTTCGCGCCCGGGTGCAGGCCCAAGCTTGAAAGCTGTGCCGGCGCGGACTACAATATATTGAATCTGCCCGGGCAACACAGTCCAATTCGTTGCCGGACAAGACGTGAGTGCACATTTCGCTGTTCCACTTGCGTGCGAGCGCGCACATGGACACGAGGCGAGGCGAACCAAACCAGACGCGATTGCTGCGCAACGAATGCACGCATTCCTTGGGGACCGCCGGCGGGCCCGGATCCTCGACGAAGCCCGGTTCGGCTCCCGAGGAGTGGTCGCATCCCAGCACGCGGCTACTGCGCCGGTACTTTCCAGAGAAGTCCCTGGGACAGTACGAGTACGCCGCACTATGGCTGCCGGCGGCTTTGGGCAGAATGTTGGATTTTGGCTGCGGCCACGGCGCATTCCTGACGCGGATGGAGGACCGAGCAACCGAGCGTTACGGCGTCGATGTCGATCTCAACTCTGTGTCGGAAGCGCGGATGCGGCCAGGGGTGATCGTTCGACTTGTGCGGCAATGTGAATCACTTCCGTATCCTGACGGCTGGTTCGACACAATTACCTGCCTCGAAGTGCTTGAGCACGTACCCGACGAGCGATTGACCCTGAGGGAACTCTGTCGCGTGCTGGCGCCCGGCGGGCACCTGCTACTGACTACACCGCACAAGGGCTGGCTTACGTTTCTCGACGCAGCCAATTTCAAGCTCCTGTTCCCGCGCATCCATCGCCTGATCCACTGTCGCATACTCGGACATCCGGAGTACTACGAGCAGCATTTCGGACGCGCTCACCGAGAAGCCGGATTGTTCGGAGATATCTCCGCCTATCGTGATCCTTGGCACCGCCACTACCGCCATGAGGAAGTGTGCCGCTTCGCGCCGCCTGAGCTCCAACCGATCGCGTGGGCCTCCTACTTCCCGGGCTACAGGGCGATGACGCTCCTTCGTTCGCTCACGCAGGTATGCACCGCAGGGAGAGTCAAGCATCTGCCGTTTCCGTTTGCCCTGCTCGGGGCCCGTCTCAGTCACATTGAAGGGCGGGGGGGAGATCAACTTGTAATCTTGTTCCAGAAGCGAAGCTCATCGCCCGGACCGTGACTTTGGCCGCTGGCAGCGTCGGCCGCGTCGCCTGAGTGGGAGCGAGCGCAAGGTAGATACCGGCCACAAGTCGAACCGCTATCCGCAGCCCGCGAGGGCTGCTATCATCCGCACGTTGCTCCGATGGGAAGCATGTACTCGTAGCGGCGGGAGCCTGCATCCGCCGTCGGCGACAGGGGGCCGACGCTACATTGGTATCGCCCGCGGGGGCCCGCGCACGACGGCCTTAGGCCGCCGCATAAGGCCGCAACGCGGCCGGTGAATTGGGAGTTTCTTTCGTGCCTCAAACCCTCGTCGAAAAAATCGCTCAGAAGTACGCCGTTGGTCTGCCCGCTGGGCAGGAAGTTCACGCCGGGGACTTTCTCTCCATCCGCCCGGCCCATTGCATGACCCACGACAACACCGGGGCGGTCATCCCCAAGTTCGGCTCCATCGGGGCCAAGAAGGTCCATGACCCCCGCCAGCCGGTCTTCGCCCTCGACCACGACATCCAGAACAAATCGCCCGAGAACCTCGCGACCTACGCCAAGATCGAGGCCTTCGCCAAACAGCACGGCGTCGACTTCTACCCCGCCGGCCGCGGCATCGGCCATCAGATCATGGTCGAGGAGGCCTACGCCCTCCCCGGCTCCTTCGTGGTCGCCTCCGACTCCCACTCCAACATCTACGGCGGCGTCGCCGCACTCGGCACCCCCGTCGTTCGCACCGACGCCGCCGCCATCTGGTCCACCGGCCGCACCTGGTGGCAGGTCCCCGAGATCGTCAAGATCAACCTCCTCGGCAAGCTCCAGCCCGGCGTCACCGGCAAGGACGTCATCATCACCCTGATCGGCGTCTTCAATAAGGACGAAGTGCTCAACTGCTGCCTGGAGTTCGCCGGCCCCGGCGTCGCCTCGCTCAGCATCGAGGAACGCCTGACCATCGCCAACATGAGCACCGAGTGGGGCGCCCTCGCCGGCGTCTTCCCCTACGACGAAGTCACCCGGCGGCACCTCCTCGCCCGCGCCGAGGTCTTCAAGGCCCGCGGCGACGCCAAGCCGCGGCTAACGCCGGACATCATCAACAAGATCGAGGCCGAGATGCCCAAGGCCGACCCCGGCGCCGCATACGCCAAGGAGATCGACTTCGATCTCTCCGCCGTCTCGACCTATGTCGCCGGCCCCAACGAGGTCAAGACGATCACCTCCATCCCCGACATCGAGGCCAGGAACGTCAAGATCGACAAGGCCTTCCTGATGAGCTGCGTCAACGGCCGGCTCCAGGACCTTGAGGCCGCCGCCAAGGTGCTCGCCGGCAAGAAGGTCGCCGCCCACGTCAAGCTCTACGTCGCCGCCGCTTCGAGCGAAATCGAGGACCAGGCCAAGAAGCTCGGCTACTGGAAATCGCTCATGGACGCCGGCGCGATCGCCCTCCCGCCCGGCTGCGGCGCCTGCATCGGTCTCGGTGAAGGCTGCCTCGCCGACAACGAGGTCGGCATCTCCGCCACCAACCGCAACTTCAAAGGCCGCATGGGCTCGCCCAAGTCCTTCGTCTATCTCGCCAGCCCCGCGGTCGTCGCCGCTTCGGCGATAGCCGGCAAGATCGCCGGCCCTGTACCGTCGGCCCCCGCCTCTCTTGTACCGTCGGCCCCCGCCTCTCTTGTAGCGTCGGCCCCCGCCTCTCTTGTAGCGTCGGCCCCCCGTGGCCGACGGGAAGGCGAGATGGCCTCCGCTCCCTCTGGCCTCCCCAAGCGCGTCATCCGCGTCGTCGACAAGCCCGCTCGCGAGGTCAAGGTCGACATCATGCCCGGCTTCCCCCAGCGGCTCGAAGGCGAATTGCTCCTCGTCCCCAAGGACAACATGAACACCGACGGCATCTACGGCAAGGACTACACCTACAAGACCCTGCCCCCGGATGAGATGGCCGCCGTGGCCATGCTGAACTACGACCCCGAGTTCCAGACGATTGCCCGGAAGGGCGACATCCTCGTCGGCGGTTACAACTTCGGCTCCGGCTCCTCGCGCGAGCAAGCCGCGACCGCCTTGAAGTTCCGCGGGCTGCAACTGATCGTCGGCGGCTCCTTCTCGCAGACCTACAGCCGCAACGCCTACAACAACGGCTACGTCTGCATCGAGTGCCCGAAGCTGGTGGACGACCTCCGCGCCGCCTTCAAGGACGACAAGCGGCTGACCATCCGGACTGGCTGGCACGCGACCATCGACTTCGCCCAGTCGCGCATCATCGTAGCGTCGGCCCCCTGTGGCCGACGACGGATGTCGACTCCCGCCACGGCCGGTGGCCGACGGGAGGGCGAGGCTCCCGCCGAGCCGCGCTCCTACGTCTTCCCGCCTCTAGGAGCCGTCGCCCAGGAGCTAGTCGTCAAAGGCGGTTTCGAAGCGGTGATCCGCGGCCAACTGCAAGCGACGTAGCCGCAATGCCTGCCGACCCGGCAGCCCAACAGAGCCGGCTTCTCTAAAGCCGGCGCCGTCGCTACGCCGTCTGTTCATGTCCCGCAACGCCGTTGCCGAGAATAAACACGGACACAACTTGCGCCGCTGAAAGTAGTTATCGGGTCTGGCCCGGCACGGTCGGCCGAACACGTTGTCTGGCGCCAACAGAGGTTAGCAGTGCACGGCCGAGCCGCGAACCCCCGCGGCATTCAGCGCAGGAGATGGAACTCTTGGCACAGCAACGTCTAAGGACCAATCGATCCCGGCGACTGGCAGCGGAGGAGGTTGTCGAGGACCTGCGGCACCGAGTTTGCCTCGACAGATACGCGGTCCCTGGGAACTCGCGAGGCGGGGAGAAGGACATGACCCCAGAAGATACCAGCCAAACCGAGGCTTGCAGCGAGCGCCGCCGTCATCGCCGTCTGGGGATTCAGCTTCCAGTTGAGTGTCGGCGAGAGGCCGGCGACCATCCGCTCGTCGTGCGGACGCTCACGCAGGACGTAAGCGCCGGCGGCATGTACCTGCAACTGGACTCGCCGGACTTTCACGTCGGCGAGCAGCTCGGCGCCATATTGACCGTGCCGCCGGCAGAGGGAGTCTCGCCATATTCGGGTCGGATCGCCTGCCCTGCCGAAGTGATCCGCCTTGACCCGCCCGCCGGGTCCTGCCAGGAGAAACCCCGGCGGTACGGCCTCGCCCTTCGCTTTCTTGACCGCCTGCGGATCAGCTATCCGAACTAAAGAGCAAGCCCACGGCAGACAGCGCTGCCGTGGGCCTGGCTCGTCAGACGGTGAAAAGGCCCGTCCAGATTACATTGCCTGCATGATCGGAATGTCCGCCACGCCGGCCTCATCACGCCAATGGCTGCTCGGCTGGGGCAACGTGTCTTCCAGGCGCAGCCGCCCGCTCGGGTTCAACGGATTGACGCCGAGGTTCAGCAGCAGCGTAGCGACGCCGTCCTGAAAGCCTGCCGGGAACACGTCGGCCTGCAACGGAGAGCGCAGGAACGCGGCGTCGACCTCCAGAACCTGTCGGGCGCTGCTCGCCGTGGACATCAGGTCCCCTTGATAAGCTGCATGTTCCAGCCCCAACAGATGGCCCAGTTCGTGCCCGGCGATGTTGGCCAGAGCGAGGCCGATCTCCTCGGCCGAGGGTTGCAGAGCCTCCCAAAGAGACAACGTTTCCGAGAAGATGATGGCCTCCTGTTGCAGTGAGGCATTGCCCGTGTCCACGTTGTCGGCCAGGCCGAGATACGAGGCGTTGAAGTTGCCGAAATATAGCCCGGTGTGCGGCAGGGCGGGGCGGGCGTGGTGCTTGCTGTCCAGCAAGGTCACGTCGAACGGAGCGAAATCACGACGCATGTGGTCCATCACCAGGCTGATGATGTAGCTGGTCTGTCCTGCCAGCCGGCCGGAGATTGATTCGGCGCTGAACGGGCTCATGACGACGATGGGCTCCAGGGCAATCTGCACGCCGGCCCCGCCTTCGAAATCCAAGTAGACGATCTGGCCGCGGGCAGCGCGGACGGCGGTGTTCGGCTCTCGCCGAACGCGGATGCTGTACGAGCCCGAGTCATATCGACCCTGGCTCGATCCGAAATATCGGGCCGTCGACACCGCGATGCCCACGTAGAGCTGCGGCGTGTTGACCCGAACAACCTGGGAGATGTACGGATCGATCAGGCCCCCGTAATAGGACCGGTCGTCGCTGGCATCAATGAGGTTCTCGTCGCCGTCAAACAAGGCCGCAACCGTGTTGAGCCCGTCATGGCCGGTGACATCGACAATGATTCGATCTCCGACGATGGCTGGACCGAGGGCGTAGATGTCCACGTCCTGCCTGTACGCGATGGTCCCTTCGATGACGATTTCGCCGCTCTCCGGTAGGGTTGCCGGCTGGGCATGCTCGAAAGTGTTATTCTCGAAGGGGTCCTCAATCACCGGGCTGCGGACAGGCGGCATGTCGCCGGCGTCCGGTCTGGGCCGGGCGTTGTTGGCTGAAGGTACAGGGGTCGTGCCGCAGCCCGAGGCAAGCAGCAAGACAAGGATGACCGCCGAGAACACTCCCGCCAACCGGTTTCCAGGAATTCGCCACGGATGCACGGATGGACCTCCCGTCCTCCAGCGCACTTCCGTGAGCGACGCTCAGAGTCCTTATTAGCGGCGGATGTTGCCCGCCGCCGGCCTCGACAAATCCGCAGCCAGTTGGAGCCGTCCGCTGGTTCCGAGCCGCTGCCGGTCGCAGCGCCGGCCATAGCGGCGATGCCACAGAACGGACGCGTACATGAACGCGTTGGACCCGCACGGATTGGTGCCTGCCCGTCATTTGCGCAGGCCCGTCCGGGTCGTGGCGCCCCTGGTGCAGCTTGCCTAAGGTTTTGGTGAAGAACGCCTGGGCTGCAGGCGTCGACCGCCTCCGATGTGCGGGCGGGTCGCTCCAACCCTATTCGGTCGGCCGGCGAAAAAAATCCAGTGGTTTCATACGATACCGGCGACCGAAAGGAAACGTCCGAATGAAACGTCCGCGTAACAAGCCCAGGAGGGCGGCCCAGGGACAGGTCCGGAGCGAGTGGGCTCTATCTCCCTCGTGCAATCGGCCCTCCGGTTTGAGTCCAGGGGCTCCGGACGCCTTGACCCGGCAGGTCCGTTCTGCAATACTGGAGTGGCTAGGAATAACTGCGGACTCGCGTGAGCGGAGCCGCGCGCACACCACCCCAGGGATGGCGGGGACCTCGGTTTCGCTGCCTGCCAGAACATGCGGTAGTTTCCCCGTTATTCGTCCGAAGATGATCTCCGGAGGTTTCATAATGTCGCTGTCGCAAGCCACCGCCAGAAGAATCGTGCCGGGGCCGGCTCTTGTTCTCTGCCTTCTTGCCTGCGCCTCAGTCAGCACCGCCCTCGGGCAGGAGCTCTCCGAGGACATGGTGGGCCAGCCGGTCGATGCCTGGGTCACCTGGCGAGCCGCTACGCGAGCCCTCGAGCGAGAGGAACTCGACCAGGCCGGCAAGCAGTTCGAGTCCATCGCCGCGATGAAGTTGTCTGATCTCCGCCTGGCTCTCATGGCGGACAGAGCCGGCTGGCTCAGGCTTGAGCAGTGGGCCGCCACCGCCGATGCCCCCGCGGTCATCAAGCAACTCGCTGAGCAGATCACCGGCGGCAGGCGACAGCGGACCCTCGCCGAGGACGGCTGGCATTTCGCCGCCATCGGCCGCTTCAGCTACGCCGACGCGAATTTCAAGGCCCTGGTGGATAGCAACCCCGATCCGGTCGCTCTGCTGGAGCTCGCCAGGCTCAATCCCAACCGCCAAGCCGTATTGACGCAACTCCTCGGAAACAGCGATGTGGCGCCTGCGGCCAGGCGCTTCCTTGAGCTGCTCGACAAGGGCGAGCAACAACTCCGCATGGACCCCAACGAAATCGCCGCCAACGTGTCCAAGCTGGCCGGGCAAGCCAGGATGGCCTACAACGCCGCCGAACGGCTGAAGGCCTCCGGCGAGTATGCGATTCCACAGCTCCTCCAAACACTCCGACAGAGCGATCAGAACCACCTCCAGCCGGCCATCATCCAGGTGCTTCCGCAGATCAGCCGGGCCGGTCTCAATCCGCTCTGCGCCGCCCTGGCGTTGGATGACGACGTAACCAAGCAGGTTGTCATCAAGGCCCTGGGGCAGATCGGCTACCGCCAGGCATTGCCCTACCTCGCCAAGGCGGCCGCGGACAGTAATGCCTCCGCGGAGGTCGTGTCGGCGGCCAAGGCGGCGATGGCGTCGATCGGTCAGGCGACCGGTGACGTTTCCTCGCTCTTTCTGGAACTGGCGGACGGGTATTACAACAACAGCGACTCGCTCCAGGCCGACGCCCGAAACGAAACCGCGAATGTCTGGTACCTGAACAACAACGAGTTGAGGTATATGCCTGTTCCGACAGCAGCCTTCAACGACATCATGGCCATGCGCTGTTGCGAAGAGGCTCTTGTCGCCGATCCCAACAATTCCCAGGCCATCGCCCTGTGGCTTGCAGGAAACTTCCGCCGCGAAATCAAGCTGGGGATGAACGTCGAAAGCGATCAGCCGGACGCTCTGGCGGCCAAGGACGGCACACGACCCGAGGATTTCCCGCGGGCTATCTACTTCGCCCGGGCAGCCGGCGCCAGGTACAACCACATGGTCCTGGCTCGGGCGGTCAAGGATCGCGACGCGGGCGTCGCCCTTGGGGCGATCTCTGCTCTGAGAGCCACGGCCGGAGCGCCCAGCCTCTTGGGAGGAGAGGAGTTCAAGCAGCCCCTTGTCCAGACGCTGGACTTCCCGAATCGTCAGGTGCGCATCAAGGCGGCGTTGGCGCTGGGAGCGGCCTTGCCCCAGAAGGACTTCGCCGGCGCGGCCAACGTCATACCGGTTCTCGCCGAAGCCATCAACGGCGCAGGCCTGCAGGCCGCGATGGTGGTCGATCCCAACGCCGATACGGCCAACAGGTTCCAAACCGTGCTGCGGGCCGCCGGCTACGACTGCGCGGTCGGCACCAACCTCTACAGCGCCCTGGAGGCGGGCAAGAAGGCCAACCTCGCGGCTTTTGACGTGGTCCTGCTGGCCACCGATGTCGCTCAGCCCGATCTGGCTGTAGCCGTCGCCACGATCCGCAAGGACTTCGCGACCTCGGCAACACCGATCGTGATTGTGGTCAAGCCGGGCGAGCGGGAGAAGGCGACGAGGGCGGCCCGAGCCGCCGCGGGCGTCGCGGACGTGCCCGTCGAAGTCGTGGACCTCGGCGATCCCGCGACGATTCAGGACCAGGTAACCGCCCGGATCAACCGCGCCGCCCAGGCTCTAGGCATGACCTCGCTGGAGAGGGATGTCTCGCTGCAACTGGCCCTGCAGGCCGCAGATGTCTTGCGCGCGATCGGCGAGAGCAACCTGAGAGTGTTCGACTTCTCCAGGGCGGTACCGGCCCTGATCAACGGCCTTTCCAGTAAATCCGAATCGCTGCGGACGAAATGCGCTCATGTCTTGGCCTTGGCTGCCGGCGGCGACGCCCAAGCAGCGATCGCGAACACCGCACTCGACGCAGGACGCGGCCCGGCTGAGCGAATGGCCGCCTTTGCCTCGCTGGCCGAATCAGCCCGACGCAACGGAAACCAGCTTGGCGGCGGTGAGCTGGTCCAGAAGCTCATCGACTTCACCATGAGCGAGAACGACTTGGTGATGCGGGCCGCGGCCTCCAAAGCCCTGGGAGCCCTCGACCTGCCCGG
>CAYYBO010000023.1:0-585 GCA_964470125.1 uncultured Planctomycetaceae bacterium
AGGCCACAACGCCAGATAAGCGAGCACCGCCCGGCCGATCTGGGTCGGCAACTGGTTCCAGCGCAGGCCCCAACCAGCCAGTCCGCCGGAGAACCGTGCCCGAGCCAGCGTCGCCAGCACGACGGCCGCGCCGAGCTGGCCGGCCGCGCTGGCCGCAACGCGCAGCGGCGCCGCCATCGCCTGGACCGGTGCAATCGCGGCCTCGCTGATCGCCGGCTGCGTCGTCGCCGCCTCGCCCGCGAATCTACTGAACAAGCTGGCGAAGACGTTCGGCAGCAGCAATACGGCCGCCAGCCCCGCCAGCAAGTCAAGCGGCTCCAAGCCATGCGCCGGCGGCTCTGGCAGAGCCAGTGCCTCCCTCCATCGGCCTTGACGCGTCCACACCGCCGCCCCGACCGCAATCACCAGCAGGCCGGTCATCAGCACCGCCGTCTCCGCCATGTCGATCATCGGTGTATTGCTCGGCATGAAAGCGTTGCCATCCGGCCGGTTCGTTTCTACATTGGTCTCGGGAGTCTCAAACCGTGGGCACTATATTGGATGAGATCGTCCGGACCAAGCGGGCGGAGGTTGAGCAGGCCAAGC
>CAYYBO010000023.1:595-22091 GCA_964470125.1 uncultured Planctomycetaceae bacterium
CCCCCCCCCCCCCCCCCCCCCCCCCCCCCCCCCCCCCCCACCCCCCCCCCCCCCTTTTTCAAGCAGAAGACGGCATACGATATCCGGCGCCGGTAGTGACTGGAGTTCAGACGTGTGCTCTTCCGATCTCGCATCCGCTTGATCGCCGAGATCAAGAAATCTTCACCTTCGGCGGGCCTGATCCGTGATGATTTCGACCCCGTCGCGATTGCCGCCATCTATGAGCGGTGCGGTGCCGCCGCCCTTAGCGTGCTCACCGATCGTTCCTACTTCGGCGGAGACCCGTCGTTCGTCCAGCAGGTCAAGCAGGCCGTGGCCCTCCCTGTGCTTCGCAAGGACTTCATCATCGACGAGTATCAGGTGTTGGAGAGCCGCGCCGCCGGGGCTGACGCCGTCCTGCTCATCGCGGCGATCCTCACGCCCGACCAGATCGACGCCTATGGCCTTCGAGCCGCCGCCCTCGGCATGGCCTCGCTGATCGAAGTTCACGACGGGAGCGAGCTTGAGGCGGTCCGCCACCTGATCCGGCCCGACCGCCGCACCATCCTGGGCATCAACAACCGCGACCTGCGCCGCCAGCGCGTGGACCTGGAAACAACCATTCGCCTGTCCGCCGCAGTGCCGCCCGGCGCGCCCTTCGTCGCCGAGAGCGGCATCAAGAGCCAAGCCGATGTGCAGCGACTGGCAAGCAGCGGTGCGGCGGCACTGCTCATCGGCGAGACCTTCATGCGAGCCCCCGACATCGTCGCTAGGGTTCGCGAAGTCATGGGTTGGGACCCGCCATAGGGTGCGCCGAGCGGACCACTGGTTCGAGAATCCCTTCTCGCAACCGCAGTCCACGGGATTCCGATCTCGCAAACACCGGTCGAGGTCCTGGCGGCCTTGCGAACGAAAGGGGGCTTTCGTTACAGCGGCCGTCCCTGCGGGACTAAGGCCTGTCGAACACCGTTTACCCGGCGATGAGTCGCTGGGCCGTTTTCATGCCGCGCCCACGACACGCCGCGGCGACGGGGCGGCTTGAATCTCGTCCCGGCGAGAAGAATCGCGGATAATGCGCCACCATGACCGCCGACGAACAGAAGTGGATTCAGGTCACCGGGGCCCGCACGCATAACCTGCGGAACATCTCCGTCCGTCTGCCCCGCGACAAGCTGATCGTCATCACCGGCCTCTCCGGCTCCGGCAAGAGCAGCCTGGCCTTCGACACCATCTACGCCGAGGGCCAACGCAAGTACGTCGAATCTCTCTCGGCCTACGCCCGGCAGTTCCTCGGGCAGATGGTCAAACCGGACGTGGACCAGATCACAGGCCTCCCGCCGACCATCGCCATCGGCCAGCAGTCCGGCCGGAGCAATCCCCGCTCCACTGTCGCCACCACCACCGAAATCTACGACTACCTCCGTCTGCTCTTCGCCCGTGTGGGTACGCCGCATTGCCCGAAGTGCGGCAACGTCGTCCATCAGCAGACGGTCTTGCAGATCGCCGACGCAATCCTCGCTTTGCCACAACACGCCCGAGTGATGATCCTCGCTCCGCTCGCTCGCGACCAGAAGGGCGAACACAAGGAGGTACTGACGCGCATCCTTCGCGAGGGCTTCATCCGCGTCCGCGTGGACGGCGAGATCATCGAGATCAAAAGCCCGCCGAGCCTCGACAAGAACAAGAAACACAGTATCGAGGCGGTGGTCGATCGCCTCATCATCAGGCCCGATCTGCGGACTCGCCTGACCGAATCCGTCGAGACCGCCCTACGAATCGCCGACGGGCTGGTCATCGTCTCTCACGAGGGTGGCGCGGAGGGTGGCACCGGCGGCGAGGCCCGCTGGCAGGATGTCATCTACAGCGAGCGCTACGCCTGCGCCCGCTGCGGCATCAGCCTGCCGGAGATGGAGCCGCGGCTCTTCTCCTTCAACTCGCCGCACGGGGCCTGCCTCAAGTGCGACGGCCTCGGCACGGTCATGGAGTTCGACCCGGAGCTCGTTGTTCCCGCTCCGACCGTCTCGTTGGAGGAAGGCGCCGTCGAGGCCTGGCGGCAGAGCGGCCGGCGGATGACCCCTTTATACGCGAAGCTGGTCCGCGAGTTCTGCGAACACTTCAAGGTCTCCCCGGCGACGCCCTATCAATCGCTGCCCCTGCGCCTCCGCGACATCCTCATGTGGGGCACGGCCCAGGCGGACAAGGCCGAGTTCGGCTACGCCTTCGAGGGCGTTATCCCCAATCTCGACCGCCGCTGGAAATCCACGGAGAGCGAGTCGGTCAAAGCCCGGCTGCACGCCTATCTCTCCGAGCGGCCCTGCCAGACGTGCAAGGGCGCCCGCCTCCGCCCGGAGAGCCTGGCGGTGCGAGTCGGCGAGCACAACATCGACGATCTGACGCACTTGAGTATCGACGCGGCGGCGGGGGCGCTCTCGGTGGTGAAGTTGGACGGCGAGAAAGCGGTGATCGCCGAGCCGATCCTCGCCGAGATTCGCCATCGCCTTCAATTCATGATCGACGTGGGCATCGGTTACCTGACGCTGGCCCGCACCAGCAACACGCTTTCCGGTGGCGAGGCCCAACGGATTCGCCTGGCCACGCAAGTCGGCAGCGGCCTGGTCGGCGTCTGCTACGTCCTCGACGAGCCGACCGTCGGACTGCACCAACGGGACAATGCCAGGCTGATCGAGACCTTGCGGCGGCTGGTCGCCCTGGGAAACACCGTCGTCGTCGTCGAGCACGACGTGGACACGATCAACGCCGCCGATTGGATCGTCGATGTCGGGCCGGCGGCGGGGGTCGGCGGCGGGCGCATCTTGGTCAACGGTCCGCGCGACGCTCTGCTTTCGTCGAGCGAATCCGTCACCGCCAAGTATCTCCGCGGCGAGTTGGCGGTCGAGATGCCCCGCCAGCGGCGAACCGTCGGAGTTCGCGACTTTATCGAGGTCAAGGCCGCCGCCGAGAACAATCTCAAGTCCATTGACGTTCGCTTTCCGCTCGGCGTCTTCTGCTGCGTCACCGGCGTCAGCGGCTCCGGCAAGTCCACGCTGGTGAACCAGATCCTCCTGCGGGCCTTGAAGCGCCGCCTGCTCGGCACGCACGACCGACCGGGCGCTCATGAACGCATCGTCGGCGTCGGCAAGATAGACAAGATCATCGAGATCGACCAGTCGCCCATCGGTCGCACGCCGCGGAGCAACCCGGCCACGTATGTCGGCGTCTTCGACCTGATCCGCGAGTTGTACGCCAAGACCCGCGAGGCCAAGCTCCGCGGCTATGGCCCGGCTCGCTTCAGCTTCAACGTCAAGGGCGGCCGCTGCGAGGCGTGCCAGGGCCAGGGCACTCGCAGGATCGAGATGCACTTCCTGCCGGACATCTTCGTCGAGTGCCCGGAGTGCAAGGGCACGCGATACGGCCGGGAGACGCTGGAGATTCGCTATCGCGGCAAATCCATTGCCGACGTGCTGGCCATGCGCGCCGAGGAGGCCCTGACCTTCTTCGACGCCTTCGACTCCATCAAGCAGTCGCTAAAGGCCCTCTGCGACGTGGGGCTGGACTACATCGCCCTGGGTCAGTCATCTACTACGCTGTCCGGCGGCGAGGCCCAGCGTGTAAAGCTGGCCGCTGAGCTCGGCCGCTCCGCTGCCGGTCGCACGCTCTACATCCTCGACGAGCCGACCACTGGCCTGCACTTCGCCGACATCCATAAGCTGCTGGATGTGCTCAACCGCCTCTGCAATCTCGGCCAAAGCGTTATCGTCATCGAGCACAACCTGGACGTGATCAAGCAGGCCGACTGGATCATCGACCTCGGCCCCGAAGGCGGCGACGCCGGCGGCCGCATCATCGCCGAAGGCCCGCCGGAAGCCGTCGCCGACTGCCCGCACAGCCACACCGCCCATTATCTTCGCAAGCTCCTGTAGCGCCGTCCCCCCGTGGCCGACGGGAACACCATGTGCGTGCATCCCCTCGTTTCACAGCATCTTTCCTTGAGGCTGCTCGCCGCGAAACAAACAGAGCCGCGACCGTGAGGGAGCGGTCGCGCCGAGCTTGGGCGGCCGTTACCATCGAGAGGCAAACGATCCGTTACGGTCGCTGCTCTGATCGAAGGCGATGGTCGCCGCTCGCTGGCCTGCGATCTTCAATGCCCGAGCTGCGGCATTCATACCCCGGCGGCCTCAACCAGTGCCCCCCCACGATCAAGAAGTCTATCCCCGAACAGCACTAGGTCACGCTGCGGAATGGCACAGGCGCGAACGGATCGAAGGTAGTCCACACAGTAGGCTTCATGGCCCGGGCCGGTCCAGGTCGCCAAGCAAAGCAACGCGGCAGCAGGCGAACGGCTTACACCTCTGCGACACTGACACAGCAGATGCCCCTCGACGTTACAGATGGACCGGGCGAAGTCGATTATGCGTCGGGCGTGTTCCGGTGTCGGTGGCATGAGCCGGCGGCCGATCTCCGCCGCCTCTCTCTGCCGAATTCTCAGTCGGGCCGCCTGGGGCATATCTCCCGATTCAGGGGCTTCAGTGTCATCGAATTCCAGATGGAGATAGTGTGGGACGCCCTCAGCGGAAACTGCAAACTCGCCCCGGCCGCTGATTGCGATGATTGCGCTGATGCGTCTGTCGCCCCATGCGCGATGCAGCATCGCAGCTTCGGAGTAGCCCAGAACCAGCACAGGGTTGTGAGTCATAGCAGCTCCGCGAGTTCTGCGGCTCGGCGGGAGCCTCGCCCTCCCGGCGACCGCGCTATGGCGAGCGCCGCTACTTCGTTGGACGCTACCGCGTTACGGCTTGGCCGTCGTGTGCTCGCGCTGCACGCGCTTGGCTTTGTCCGCGTCCGCCACTATGTCGCTGTGGCAGGCGGGCTTGCGGCCGCCAGTCTTCGGAAGGGGCGGCTCGGCGGGAGCCTCGCCCTCCCGTCGGCCACAGGGGGCCGACGCTGCACTAGGCTCGCCCTCCCGGGCTCGCTCGTCGAGGAGCTTGCGCTGCTCCTCCGTCAGGCCGGGGCTTTTCGTCGACTTGCGGTCCGGCTGGAACTCCGCGCTCTTGCCGCTGGCGAACTGCACGATCTCCTTCGAGATCCGCATGGCGCACCAATCGTGGCCGCACATGGCGCAGAAATCCGTGTCCACCTCCAGGTCCTCGTCGTGCAAGGCCCTCGCCGTCTCGCCGTCGAAGGCCAGATCGAACTGCCGCGGCCAGTTCAAGGCCGCCCTGGCCCGGCTCATGTCGTTGTCCCACTCGACCGCCCCCTGGATGCCGCGGGCGATGTCGCCGGCGTGGGCGGCGATCTTGTAGGCGATGCAGCCGGCCTTGACGTCCTCGGCCTTGGGCAGGCCGACGTGCTCCTTCGGCGTGACGTAACAGAGCATGGCCGCCCCGGCCCGTGCCGCCTCGGTGGCACCGATGCAGCTCGTGATGTGGTCGTAGCCGGGGAAGACGTCCGTGACCAGCGGGCCGAGCACATAGAACGGGGCGTCGTCGCAGATGCGCTGCTCGATCTGCATGTTCCAGGCGACCTCGTGCAGCGGTACGTGGCCCGGCCCCTCGACCATGACCTGCACGCCGGCCTCGCGGGCCCGATGGGTCAGCTCGCCGAGCACCTCCAACTCCGCGATCTGGGCCGCGTCGCCGGCGTCGTGCAAGCAGCCGGGCCGGACGCCGTCGCCGAGCGAATAGGCGATGTCGTACTCGCGCATGATGGCGCTGATCTCGTCGAAGATGGTGTAGAACGGGTTCTGCTTGCTGTGGTGGATCATCCACTTGGCGAGCAGCGACCCGCCGCGCGAGACGAGCCCGCAGACGCGGCGGTTAATCAGGTGCAGGTTTTCGCGGAGGATGCCGGCGTGGATGGTGAAGTAGTCCACGCCCTGTTGGGCCTGTTGCTCGATGGTCTTCAGGATGTGGTCGTAGGTCAGCTCCTCGATGTTGCGGCCGATGATCATCGAATAAACCGGCACGGTGCCGATGGGGATGGTGCTGTGGTCGATGATCGCCTGACGGCATTCGTCGAGGTTGCCGCCGGTGGAGAGGTCCATCAGCGTGTCGGCGCCGTACTTCTGGGCCCAGCGGAGTTTCGTGACTTCCTCGGCGGTGGTCGATGACACCGGGCTGGCCCCGATGTTGGCGTTGATCTTGGTGGTGATCATGCGGCCGATGCCGATGGGGTCCAGCCGCTTGGGCGCCCGCTCGCCCCGGCAGAAAGCGGGATCGTTAATCTCCGCCCACCGCTGGGCGACGGTCTGGTTCACCCAGAACCTGGCATTCCCGCTGCAGCCGGGATGGCCGACGGCCGGGCTGGTCTGCTGGTGCGAGAATCCCTTCTCGCACCCACCCTCGCGGGAATCCCTTCCCACGTCTCGCGGGATAGGAATCCCGGCGTGGTCCGGTGCGAGAAAGGATTCTCGCACCAGGGATTCTCGCACCAGCGACGGCTCATCCGAGCCCGGAGCGCGAGCGACGGGCCCCGAACCCCGCGCTTGCGCTTTGGGCTCGGATTGTAGCTTCGCTCCCGCTTGGGAGGTCGAGGCTGGTGTAGCGTCGGCCCCCCGTGGCCGACGGGAGGGCGAAGCTCCCGCCGAGCCGGCCAAGTGCCGGACGTTGGCCGGGATGATGAGCCGCCCGCGAGCGATCTCCTCGCGGATGAACTCCGGCGTGACGTTCTCTCGCTGTGCGACGCGTACCATTTCCGGCGTAACAACGCCCTTGCGGGCGGATTGAAGTTGGGTCATAGTTCTTTCCTCTGAAACAAGCTGTCGGCGGTCAGCTTTAAGCTATTGGCTCTCAGGCCTCCGTAGGGCGGGTTCAACTCACCGGGAGGTTCTTCGCTATGGTCGCCGGCGGGTGAAGGCCGCGTCGGGAGTCTAGTCTGGCGAGAAATACTGCATCTTCCCAATCAATCCTCCCGGGGCTGGTGAAGGAGGCGGCAATTCCAAAGACTGTCCCTTGTACCAAACAGGCTTGTCGGGTTCGACAAAGTGTAGGAAGAATGCCGCGAGTGTTCTCCGTCCATCGTATTCCAGGATTTGTTCGAGGTACGCGGCTTGCGCGTGTGGACCCGGCGCGGGGTGCGCGAACTCCGAAAAGTCGATCTCTTCAGGCGCGCTGTTGGCCTCGGCTACGATGATCCATGCGTTGTCCCAATTTCGTCGATACTGTTTACGCAGCTCCTCGATGATCTTGGGTGGATGATTCGCAACGGAGGCCATGTCCCTTTCGAAGCACTGCGGGTCAAACGGCAGCTTGTGAAGTCCTACGATCCGCAGACCATCAGTTGACAAAGTCATGGTGTCAACCTCACTCGTTCTTTCGCGTTCCAAGCGGCTCAATTCACCGGACATCTCCGTTGGCTCTGCTGTACGGGTTGAATCTGGCTTAGATTGCTGTTCACGTGGTCGCTCTCTGTGATGCACCGGCGCGTTTTCCGGTTTGCACCCAACGCCGCTGAGAGACAACAGCATCGCAGCCACAGAGAGGCGCGAGATTGTATCCAACTGAATCTTGTGCATCAGCCAGCTCAACCTACTTCCGTAATCACCTTGCTCTCACCGCACTACCGCCTCCGCCTCAATCTCAATCAGCATCGCCGGGTCGATCAGGCTCTTTACCTCCACCATCGTCGTGCAGGGCGGGTGGTAGCGCCGCCCCGCCTTCTATCCCTCGCTAGTTCGGCCCGTGCCTTGCTTGGCTTGCAGCACCTTGTCCCAATTCGTGCGCAGCACACGGGCAGGCAACATGAAGCGAGGCGTGATCGAGCCCACAGGAGTCAGGATCGTCCAGTCGGTGAGCAACTCAACCGAGTGGCGGCCGCGATCGCCCTCTTTCAACCGTGACACATGGTACGGCTGATTAAGCAGGGTGGCGTTGATGTCGGATTCCATCGCCGAATGTACTTGAAACCACAGATGCTCCCGGCCCCCGCTCTTGCTCCCGTCGGTCGGATAGCCCAACTTGACCAAACAGGGCAATTCGGCTGCCGCAAACTCCTCTGCGAACCGTCGGAAGACATCGTAGGTTGCGCGAGCCCGCTCACCCATGAGTGAGGACGCCGCATCGGAGAATTGCAGGACAGTCCCGTCGGGAAGCTCCTTCATCAAGAACTTCGACGGCTCCACTCGCCTCGACCAGCGGGCAAACATCCGTCGGGCCGGCTCGCAGAGAACCGAACGATTGGCCGCGTGATTCTCGTCCTTCAATGTATCGGGATCCACGAGCTGCCGCGGATCAACGCGCCGGCGAAACTCCGCGACGGGCACAAGCCGTACGTCGCCGCCGGGATGGGCCAGAGTGAAGCGTTGCTCATCCGGGCCGACCGCCTTCTCCAGGATAGCGAAGGCTGTGGCACGGAGTAAGTCGTTGCTTCGGCTGCTCAGATCCGCAGAGGGGTTAAAGATATCGATGTCGAACCCCCCGGTCTCTTTCAGTCCGTGGGTGTGCAGCCAGTAGCAGGTTCTATCCCGCTCACTCTTGATGACCGCGTGTATGGAATAGACGCATTCGATGTCCAGATCCGCATCGTGCTGCAGCTCGTCGTCCAGCGAAGATCGCGACCAGAATCGCAGGGCCTCGGCGTCGCACGCCACCAGGCCATCGTCGCCCAGCACGACACGCAAGAACCGCAACAGCATCTTGCGATCTCGCAGGACATGCTGCTTCGACACGTTCATCCGCACAACCACGCCGTTACCGGCGCTGGCGATCTCTTGCTTTTCCTCGTCGGTCAGACAGGCATCGAATCGCACAACCGCGAGAGAAGGCGGGGTGAATCCTCTCATGCACAACAGGTCGGCCTCCCCCCAACTCGGGTGAAGGAGCTTAAGCCCCCAGTGTCGTTCGGGCTTCTCCGGGAAGCGTTTCAACGTGATGCCCTGCTTCCGTAAGGCGAAGAAGTCTTCAGCCCGGGGCGGAAGGTTCCCGCGGAACAACACGAAACCGACACGGGGCGTGCTTCGCTGTAGCCAGTCAAACATGACCATCTTCCCTCCGTCTGATCACACCACGACAGCCCGTCGATTGCCTTTCATGCCCATGCTGCAATGCCAGATCCACCCGGGTCTGGGCTTCGTTCAGCCGATGACCGCATCCGCTTCGATCTCAATCAGCATCTCCGGGTCGATCAGGCTCTTTACCTCCACCATCGTCGTGCAGGGCGGGTGGGCGGCAAAGACCTCGCCGTGGGCCCGGCCGAAGTCCTGCCAGCGGCTGATGTCCGTCACGAACATCCGCGTACGTACCACGTGGCGCATCTCCACGCCGAGTTCCTTCAACGCTCGCTCGATGATCTCCAGGCATCGCCTAGCCTGCCGATAGGCGTCGCCGGGGGCATAGACGCCGCCGTCCTCAGCGACCGGCGCCGTGCCCGTCACGAATACCATGTTGCCCGCCCGCAAGGCGCGGCAGTACCCGATCTTGCCCTCCCACACGGCGTTCGAGAAGACGCGTTGAAACTCCATCTGCATCTCCGATCAATCTGCCCCAGCCGCGACATTCCGCGCTGCCCGAGCCGCGACATTCATGTCGCGCTGCTGCGAACCCCGCATGAACGCGGGGGCTCGGGCGTCAAATGCGGGGGCTCGGGCACACCGTCTAGAGGCTCGGGTGTCGCATGCCGGAGCGAACGGTTAGAGCGGTTCGCGCTTGCGTGCCACTGTGGCACGGGCGTCTCGCCCGTGGCCGCACCGCCGAGACGGCGGCGCCACAGGTGCATCCAATCGTAAACGGCTCTGGCAGCCTCGGCTCGGCAGGAGCCTCGCCCTCCCGGCGGGAGTCGTCGGACGGCTCCCAGATCACGAGCGAATAGACCACGGGGCAACTTGATGGACATGGCCGTCGCTTCCCTACGCACCTTGTCGCGGCTCGTGTCGGCGGCAACGCCGATATCCTTTCGTCGCCCCCCTTGTGAGGAGGGCGAAAGCCGCGGCTTGGTGATCAGGTTCGGAGGGTTTGGCGTCAGCCGAGAACGACCCGACCGGCGTCGCGGCGTCTCCCGCCGCCTCTCAGCCCATGCTGGGCACCCCTAGCGAACGATCGGAATTCTAGCATCTCGGCACGTTTTGGGCAACTCAAGATCGGCCTAAAGTGGCACGGGCAGCCTCTTCGTCGTACCCTGACACGACAAGAATGGCGCCATCCCGTCGGCGCGAGGCGGACGGACCGGCAGGAGGGACGGACTCTCGCCCAATCTGTTTTCGAGATCGCGAGTGCCGCAACGATGGAGCACGCTGATCGAGACAAGTGGTTGGCCGCCGACGATGCAGCGCTGCTGGCCGACTGCGCCGTCGATGCCTATCGCAGCAGCGGACCCGGCGGCCAACATCGCAACAAGACCAGCACGGCCATCCGCCTTCGGCACCTGCCGACCGGCCTGGTGGTCATCGCCGAGGACAGCCGCTCGCAGCACGAGAACAAACAACGTGCCATCCGCCGCCTGCGCAGGGCCATCGCTGTCGAGTGTCGGTCGCCGGTCGGACCGGGTTGGACGCCCGGGGAGGCGTTTCTGGCGGCTCGCACCAAGTCCGGCCGAATGGAGATAGCTCGCCGTAATCCAGCATATCCGATGGTCGTGGCGATCGTGCTCGACGCGGTGTCCGCCGCGGAAGGCAGCTTGCGCGACGCGGGCTTGCTGTTGGGCCTGGGCACGGCTCAATTGTCTCGCTTCGTCACGGCCGATGAAAAGGCGCTTGACGCCGTCAACCGCATCCGCCGTACCGCCGACCTTCGTCCGCTGACGCGGCACTAGCCCGCTCGCTTCGTGTTGCCCCGCCCTCGCTTGCTTACCGTCGGCGGACTGCTAACGGCCGCCTCGTGAGCCTTTCATACCCCCTGTTTCTATCCGACTCCCATAGGAGTATAATGCTGTATGCCGACCTCTGAAGGCGGCAAGAGCCTAGCCAGGCCATCTCGCAGTCTTGACGCTTTCAGCGGTTGCCGGAGTCTCCCTATGTACATTCTCGGTGCCCTCCCGCCACGAAGACTTGGTGCCCTCGTTCTGTACATCCTCATCGCAGCGGTTCGCAGCCCCGCTGCAGCTCCTGCCGCCGATCCCGGCTGGGAGCGGGTCGATGTCCCGCCGATCACGACTTTCTTGACGGACGTCTGGGCGTACAGCGCGGCGGATACGACCGCCCGGGCCTTCGCCGTGGGCTTTGACACGGCGGCCCAGTCGGGCGTGATCTATCACTACAACGGCTTGTCGTGGGTGACCATGCCGACCGGCAGCGCGAAGTATTCGTATCTCGAAGGGGTCTGGGGTCTCAGCGCCACTGACGCCTTCGCCGTCGGACGCGACATCATCTTCCGCTACAACGGCCAGCAGTGGAATCAGATGGCCGTGTACGGCAACTACGATCTGGAAGACGTCTGGGCCAGCGGACCGAACAACGCCTTCGCCGTGGGGGCCAACGGGCTGATCCTGCACTACACCGGACCTAAGGCCGACCCGTGGACGGAGTGGGCGCCGATGAACAGCGGGGTTAACAAGACGCTCCTCGCCGTGTGGGGGGCCGGCCCGAACGACGTATGGGCCGTCGGCGAGGAGGAGGTGCTCATTCACTACGACGGCACGCAATGGTCGCGATACAACGAGCTGTTCTTCCCCGGCTCGGCTCGCAATCTCTATGGCATTCACGGCACGGCCTCCAACGACATCTTCGCCGTCGGCAACGGCGGAGTAGTCCGTCACTACAACGGCGCGAATTGGAACGTAATGAACGCTAACACCACGTACAACTTCCGCGGCGTCTATTCCTGGACGGCCAATCGGGCCTGTGCCGTGGGGTGGAGCGGCCGGGTATTCAGATATGACGGCACAAGCTGGTTCGAGGAGGGGCCCCAGACCTCGGTGGGTCTGGAGGGCATCTTCGGCGCCGGCGGCGCCGACTTCTTTGCCGTGGGGGCCGGCGGGACCTTCCTGCACTGCGCCGGCGTGGGCGCCCCGTGGAGGTCGAGGAGCATGGCGTCGCCGGACGACTATCGAGGAATCTGGGGAAGCGGCGCCAACGACATTTTCGTCGTCGGAGATAACGGCCGCATCGTGCGCTTCAACGGCAGCGCTTGGGTGGTGATGAGCAGTGGTACGGATCGTCCGTTCTCGTCGGTGTGGGGAAGCTCAAACTCGAACGTGCTGGCGACGGTCTACCAGTACACTGGGTCAGTCTACGGGGGATGGGACACTTACGGTGAGGTCGATCGCTACGACGGAGCGGCCTGGGCCTACATGTCCGGTACCATGGGGGTTCCCTGCACGCGGGTCTGGGGCAGCGGGCCGAACGACATCTTCGTCGTCGGCGAGTTCGGACTGATCCGACGTTACAACGGCGCCGGCTGGACCATCATGGACAGCGGCACCGACAGCCACCTGCAAGGCGTTTGGGGCAGCGGTCCGAACAACGTGTACGCCGTGGGCTACGACCCCGACACCGGCTCCGGTCTTGTGCTGCGTTACAACGGCTCGGTCTGGGCGCAAGTGTTGTTCAGCGGCTTGCCCTCCCGCCTCGACGCCATCTGGGGCAGCGGACCAAACGACATTTATACCGTTGGCTCCGGCGGCGAGATCTGGCGCTACAACGGCTCGGGCTGGTCCATGATGAACCAACCCCCTCCTGATCCGACTCCCGGCTGGGGGGGAGGCACGGGTCCGCTTTACAACGTTTGGGGCACGGGTCCTTCGGACGTGTTCGCCGTCGGCAGCTTCGGGCGCATCTATCACTGCAACGGGGCGACCTGGACAAGGATGTACAGCGGCACACAAATGGCCCTCTACGCTGTTTGGGGCACCGGGCCGCAGAATGTCTACGCCGTCGGCGAAGACGGAATCATCCTGCACTATCCTCGCACGCAGTCATCCGGGGCCTGTTGTGCGGCGGGGCTGGGGAACGCCCTGCCGATCCTCTCCACGCTGTTCCTGGTCAGGCTGCTGCCGCGGCCGTGGAGAATCTCTCGGCGGCGTCGCAAGTGATCCCCGCGCGTCTGCGCACGGGACCTTCAGCCGCGCCGTTCGAGGTAATCGACCAGCAATCGGATGCCGAAGCCGGTCGCGCCGATCGGGCAGATAGGGTTCTGCTTGGTGAGGTAAGCCATCGCGGCGATGTCCAGGTGCGCCCAGGGCGTCTTCTCGCCGACGAACTCCTTGAGGAAGGCTGCCGCGGTCATGCAGCCGCCGTTAGGGCCGGCGGAGTTCTTCAGATCGGCGTCGCCTCCCACCAGCGGCTCGCGGTACTCCGGCCAGAGCGGCATCCGCCAGAGGCGCTCGTTGGTCCGCTCCCCGGAATCGATTAGTGCCGAAGCCATGTCATCATCGCTGCTCAACACTGCGGCGCAAACCTCGCCCAGAGCCACCCGGCAGGCCCCGGTCAGCGTGGCCACATCGATCATCGCCGCCGGGTGATAGGTCTTCTCCGCCCAGTGCAGGCAGTCGGCCAGGACCAGGCGGCCTTCCGCATCAGTGCTGATGATCTCGACGGTCTTGCCGTTGGCCGCCCGCACGATGTCGCCCGGGCGGTACGCGTCGCCGGAAATCATGTTCTCGACCGCCCCGATGACGCCGACCAGCCGCTGTCGCAACTTCAAGCGCGCCGCCGCGATCATCACGCCGAGGACCGCCACGCCGCCGCTCTTGTCGTACTTCATCTCCGGGATGCTCGCCCCCGGCTTCAGCGTGTAGCCGCCGGTGTCCTGCGTGACAGCCTTGCCGACCAATACCACCGGCTTCGCCCGTCGTCCGCGCCCGGCGTATTCGAGCACAATCAATCTCGGCTTTGTCGCCGACCCGCCGCCGACGGCCAGCATCGCCCCCATCTTCATCCCTCGTAGCCGTCGGTCGTCGATGACGCGGCATCGCAAGCCGTACCTTCTCGCGAGGACCTGGGCGCGGCGGGCCAGGGTCACGGGGTTAATCACGTTGGGCGGCTCGTGGCCTATCGCCCGAGCCAGATTGACCGTCTCTGCGAGCCGCCCGGCCCGCTTCGCCTCCTCCGCCGTTTTCGCCGCCGGCGTTTGACACGATGCGAGGATCAGCGAGGAGAGCTGCACTTCGCCGTTCTCCGGCGGCTTGGAACGCATGGCGGTAAAACGAAAGCGGCCCAGGACCATGCCCTCCACCCATGTGCCGATCGCTTCTTGGTTCGCGATGATCGTCAGAGCGTCCACGGCCAAGGCCGCGCGGGTGACGCGGTGCTTGATGCACCAGTCGCTCGCCAGACCCGCCGCGTTGAGCACGTCGGCGGACTTGACCGGCTTGTTCTCGCCGAGGCACACGACGGCCAGGCGGCCGATGGGCGAGTCCGGCGGCAGCACCGCGTCATCGATGGCCCCAGCCTGCTTGCCGCCGTGATAGCGCCGGGCCAAATCATCCAGACGCCGGCGCAGAACGCCAGACAAGCCTCGAACCAGCGGAATCTCGATCTTGCCGTTGGTGACGGTCGCCGGCACGAACAGGACGTTGGCGCGGAGGTTGTCGCCCAACTTCGCAAGACGCACGGTCAACTCGGATTGTCGCATGGCGTTCTCCGTATTCTGGCAAAGAACTGGAATGATAGCGGGTTGACCGGCCGAGAGAAGAGATAGTTGTCCAGGCCGGCATCGTGGATTTCGGGATGCGGAGTGCAGATTGGGCCCCACCGCCCCGCGCCAAGGCCTCGAGGGCGCACGGAACCGAAGTGCTATGGGTTCTTGGCTTGTCGGTTCTTGGCCAGGGCCGCCCGGGCCTGTTCAGCCTCGGCCGAGGCCGGGGCGAGGTTGGCGACAATCTGCCAGCTCGCGTTGGCTCGGTCGATCAAGCCCATGTTCTGCAGGGCCAAAGCGAGATTGGCCTGGAAGGCCACGTTATCCGAGTGTTTCTCCACCGCCCGTTCATAATGCTCGACGGCGATCTCGAATTGATTCCGTTGGGCGAACAGCAAGCCAAGTTGATAGTGCAGGTCGACGTAGTCCGGCTGGATCTCCACGGCCCGCTGCAGAACCTCGATGGCCTCCTCTTCTCGGCCGTTTTCGCCCAACGCCAGGCCGAGCTTGATCAGCGCCTTCATGTACGTCGGGTTGATGGCCGCGGCGTTTCGAAAAGCCTCAATGGCGTCCTCGATTTGACCGCGGTTCCGCAGCAGCAGGCCCAGGCGATAGTGCAGATCCGCGTGGTTGGGATTCCGTTTGACGGCTGCCGTCTGCCGATCGATCTGCTCCGACAGCAAGTCGGTCATCATCGTGTCGTCCGCCGGGCGGCCTTGCCCCCCTGCCTCAGCCGCGCCTTGGGCCGGCGGATCCTCGGAGAAGCTCAAGAACCTGCTCGCCTGCCGACCGACGGCGGCCTTCATGTGCATTCGCGCCACCTCGCTGAACAGCAGCGTGCTGTTCGGCTCGATGTTGCGGGCCATCTCCAACGAGGCCAGTGATTCATCCTTCCGGCCGGCCATGTGCTGGGCGACCCCGATGCCCACATAGGCGCTGAGCAGCCGATCATTGATCTCCAGGGCGAAAGAGAACGATCGGGCCGCCTCTTCATAGCGGCCGGCCCGCAGGTGCTGCGTGCCCAGCTTCACGTTGGCTTCCAGGTAATCAGGGCTGAGCTGCACGGCTCGGCTGTACTGCGTCGTTGAGGCTGCGTCGTTGCCGATCCGAGCGTACAAGTCGCCCAGCCGCAACCGCGTTTCGATCTGATCCGGCTCGCGCTCCAGCATCTTGTGAAGGTGCTCGATGGCCTCCCGAATCAGGCCCGCCTCCTCGTACGCGCACACCACGTCATTGTGCGCCGTCCAGTTTTCCGGTTCGAGCGTCAGGGCATGCTCATAGCGAGCGACGGCGCCGCCATAGTCTCCGGCGCGCATCAGCAGATTGGCCAGCGTCAGATGCAGGTCGGTTTGTCCGGGGTCAAGGTCGCACAGCCGGGAGTAATGGTGAATGGCCAGATCAACCTTGTTCTGCTGCAGGAAGATCGCCGCCAGACGCTCGTGGGCATTGCGCAGCGTCGGACAAATGTTGATGGCATCCTGGTAGTAGTTGATCGCCTGCGATTCATCCCCTTCGCGCTCGTGGCAATAAGCCAACGAGAACAGAACGGCGGGATCGGCAGGCGCCGTCTTCTGGGCCATGCGAAGCTGTTCGATGGCCACTTCCAGTTGGCCGAGCTCGTCAAACGCACAAGCCAGGCCCAGCCGAGCCGCCAGACAACCCTTGTCTCTGGCCAGCGCCGCCAAGAATACCCGCCGGGCGCCGATGGGGTCTTCGTCTCGCAGATAGCGCCCGCCGAGACGGACCCACCCGTTTACGTCGTCCGGGTCCTCCTCCACCGCCGCCAGCAACGTCTCGGTCGGTTCCTCGGACCGCAACTCCAGGGCGTTAACGAAAGCGCCGGCGAGGTGGGCGATCAGCCCGCGACCAAGGACTTCAAGAAGATACGACATCCCGCCGTTCCCTCATGCGGCTTGAGCCGCCTCCAGAGCTTCTCTCGCCGGCAAATAGTCCGCGTTCAATGCCAGGGCCCGGCGGTATTGCTCGCAAGCCTGGTCCCGGTTCCCGTCTCGTTGATGCAGTTCGCCAAGCAGGAAGTGGACATCGGGGAACGCGGCCCCGTGGGCCACAGCTTCATTCAAACGGCCGATGGCCTGCCAACGCCGGTCGGTCTGTGCATACAGCCGGCCCAACTGGATCAATGCCTGCACATATCGCGGGTTGATCTCCACCGCGCGGTAGGCCCGGCTGATCGCCGACTCTGTGCGGCCAAATCTGGCATAGACCCGCGAGCAGTGAGAATGGAGATCCGCGTAGTCCGGGTGCCGCTCCAGCGCCATTTCCAGGATCGCCGCGAGCATGCCGAAGACATCCGGATCCACCTCTGAATCCGGCAGGCTGATGAACGCCTCGACGAATTCCGGTTCGCGGACGATGATCTCGCCCAGCTCTTCAATGGCCCGCGAGTCCAACCGCGGCTCCCCGCGGGGTTCCGCTGCTTGGATATCCACCCCCTGGCCGGCGTCCCTCGCCGCCTTGGCGGCAAGAGCCAACAGCAGGGCGACATAAGCGTCGGCCGGGCGCAACCGCTGGGCGGCGGCAAGGTGTTCCGCGGCCAGGGCAGTGTTGCTGATCGCTCCGTAGGCCAGACCAAGGTGCAGGCGAATGTCGGCGTCGTTTGCTCCCTTCGTGGCCGCATGGCTGAGAGCCTCAATCGCCGCTTCATACTCGTCGATTCCCGCCAGCAGCAGGCCCAGTTGAAACGGAAGGTCGGCCCGATCCGGCTCGGCTCTTGCTGCGCTCTCCAGCGTCTCAATCGCTTGTTCAATCCGCCCATCCTTGGCCAAGGCGTGAGCTTGCCGAATGGGCAGATGCGAATCTTTGTCTCCCCGCTGTGAGGCCTTCTCCAATTCCGCCGCCGCCAGATCGAAACGGCCCCGTCGTGTGTGGGCTATGGTCAGGTAACGCCACAGATCGACCGAGTCGGGGTTAACCCGCCGGGCGTAGGTGAGATGTTCCGCCGCCTCCTCGTATCGACCGCTCCGAAGCGCCTCGATCCCCAGCCGCATGTACGACTGCCCCAGGTAGAACGCCCCCAGCGTCCCCGGCAGACTCCGTTGCGAAGCGACCTCCGTCAGGCGATCAACCGCCTCCTGCCACCTGCCGGTCTCGAATGCAGCCAAGCCTTGCTGATAGGCAGCGGCTGCTTCCTTGTGAGTCATCTTGCCAGGGTGCTGTTCCGAATTCATCCTTGAGCTTCCAGGGGGTGGACGCTCGTTGCCGGCGTGGTCGCCGCCGCGGCGTAGCGGCGTCGGAGGCCGGCAGCGTAGGTCCCAAGCCTGCCCGCCGCGGGAAAGAGCGACGAGAATGGCTCCACGCCGGTCATTTCAGCGTCGCCCGCAGGGGGCGGCGCCACATCATCACTTCTGGCTGCTGTCCACCCGGCGGTTCTCACGTCCCACCTGTTATCGTTTCGGCAGGTCCGACGCGATACCTTTGTTTGGGTTCCGGGCGGAGTCACGAGGAATTGAAAACCGCCCCTGGCGGAAGGTCCGCATACAGCCCCGCAGCGTCGGCCCCCGTGGCCGACGGGAACGGCAGCCGAAGCTCACTCGCGATTCCCGTCGGCCACGGGGGGGCGACGCTGCACGCTAAACACGTGCTGCGCCGTGGGCTATGCTCTTGCGCCCCGATGGGGCTGCGAAAGCCCCGACTCGAAGTTCGGCGGCTAGGGAATGTCCGGAGGCCGCAACAGGGCCGAATGGGTCTGAGGCCAGACGAATAACGCCCTATATTCGAGTCCCTTGTTATGACGTTATCTCTTAGTAGGATGGGCGGGTCACGGATTGGAGCCCACCCCGGACGAGGAGCTAGGATGGCTGCCCGAACTGAGTCCCCCAAAAGGCGGCAGACCGACAGCGAACAGATGACCTTTGCGTTCGCCCCGGCCGGCAGCGGACACGGGAAAATCGTCCCGCCGGAGCCGCCGATACCGGAAGATTCCGAGTCCAGCATGAGCAGAACCCGACGGAAGTCCGCTCGCCGCCAGAAAGTCCAGGCCCCGAAACCGTCAAAGAAGGGACAAGCCGGTCCGTGTGCTCGCTCCTCAGGGAAAGCTGACGCGGCCGCAAGCCGTGAGCGGGGCAACGAGCTTCTTGACAGCACGCCGCGGGGGGCGCCGCCCGGACTGAAGTCCGGGGCTCCTCGGAGGAAACCCTCTCGCGGCTACGCCACCGCGGAGAGCATGTCCAAGGCCCAACGGGAGATATCCGTCTCCGAGTTCTTCGCCAAGAACCGCCACCTCCTCGGCTTTGACAACAAGCGCAAGGCCCTGCTGACCACGGTAAAGGAGGCCGTGGACAACAGCCTCGACGCCTGCGAGGAGGCCGGCATCCTTCCCGACATCCACGTCAAGATCGTGCAGACCGATACCGAGCGCTTCTGCGTCACCGTCCGCGACAACGGCCCTGGCATCGTCAAGCATCAGATTCCCAACATCTTCGGCAAGCTGCTTTACGGCTCCAAGTTCCACCGCCTGAAGATGAGTCGCGGCCAGCAGGGCATCGGCATCTCCGCCGCGGGGATGTACGGCCTGCTGACCACCGGCAAGAGCATCCGCGTCACGTCTCGCATCAACACCCGCGCCCCGGCTCACTACTACGAGGTGCAGATCAACACAAAGACCAACGCCCCTCAGGTGGTTAAGGATGACACTGTGGACGTCGAGTGGCAGCACGGTACCGAGGTCGCCATCGAATTGGTGGCCTCATACCAGAAGGGCCGGGCGTCGGTCGACGAGTACCTCGAACTGACCGCCATCGCCAATCCGCACGCATACTTCCAGTACGTCGATCCCGCCGGCGAAGTCCGCCAGTTTGTCCGCGCGGTGGACAAGATTCCCGACCCGACCAGCGAGATCAAGCCCCACCCTTACGGCATCGAACTCGGCGTGCTCATTAAGATGCTGAAGGAGTCTCGAGCCCCGACCCTCGTGCGCTTCCTCCACGGTGAATTCAGCCGCATCAGCAGCGGCGTCGCCGGCACGATCTGCGAGACCGCCAAGCTCTCTCCAAGGGCGCGTCCGGCGAGGATCGGCACGCACGAGGCGGAGACGCTCTACAAGGCCATGCAGGAGACCAAGATTCGCCCGCCGGCCACGGACTGCCTCTCGCCGATCGGCGAGCGACAGGTCCTGGCGGGTCTGCTCAAGGGCGTCAAGGCGGAGTTCTTCACGGCCAACACCCGCGCTCCGACCGTCTATCGCGGCAATCCCTTCCTGGCGGAGGTCGGTCTGGCCTACGGCGGCGAACTCGGACCGAACCCGACGGAGGTCGAGGAGGAGGGCAACGGCAACGAATCCGTCGTCCGTCGCGGCAAGGTCGTCCAGGAAAAGCGAGCGCCGACGCAGGCCCGGCTGATGCGCTTCGCGAACCGCGTGCCACTCTTGCACCAGCTCTCCGGCTGCTCCATCTACAAGGCGGTGCTGGAGGTCGATTGGCGGCGATACGGTCTCTCGCAACCCAGCGGCAGCCTGCCGCAAGGGCCGCTGGCCATCTTCGTACACCTGGCCAGCGTCTGGGTCCCGTTCACCAGCGAGGGCAAGGAGGCCATCGCCGACTACGACGAGATTCGCAAGGAGATCAAGCTTGCCGTGCAGGACTGCGCCCGCAAGTTGCAGGCGTATCTCAACCGTCGGAAGCAGCAGAAGTACCAATCTGACCGCCGCGATATCTTCACCCGTTACATTGGCGAGGTGGTGAGCGCCTGTGCCTCCATCACCCGCATTAACCGGCAGGAACTGACCGCCGATCTCACCGCCATCGCCAGACGCGTTACCGCCAGGGCCGACGATGAGGTCGCCCTCGTGGGGGCGGACCGCCAGGCAGAGCGGCAGTCGATAGTCTCCGGTGAGTACGGTGAGAACACCATCGTCGTCGACCGCCAAGCCGAGAACGGGCCGCTCTTCGGGCAAAGCTCCCCGTCGAATTGAACCGCGCCGCGGAACGCCAGGAAGCAAGAGCCCACGGCACGTGTGCCGTGGGCTTTGTCGTATCCCAGAAGAAGGCTCATCCCTCCCGGTGATCAAATCAGGAGGCTGATGATCGATACCACCTGAAAGATGAAGATCAGCGTGGCGGCAATGCCGCCGGGCCCGAAGACCAGATGGAGCAGGGCCCCGGCCACCCAGACCAGGGAGTTCTGATCCGCTTTGTCGGTCGAGGAGCCTCGCTGTTCATCCAACTGCCTGGCCAGCTCCAGCAATTCAGCGTTGGCCTCCAAGTAGCCTGAGGCGGCGCCGGAGATCTCCCTCGCCGCGCTCGGCGCTGACGGCGCCGCCGGCGCTGCTGGTGCGGCGGGAGCAGTAGCGAAGCTGCCTGCCGGCGGATCCCACTCCGCAGGCCGGCTCCAGGTCGAACCGAGCGTGCTGGTGATTTGTGTGACCCGCTGCCCGTGGCCGAGTTGCAGCGTCGCCGTTTGTGTCGGCGTGGCCAGCGTGACGCTGGTCAATTCCGCCCCGCCCTGCTTGTTGATGTACGTGCCGGAGAGTTGCCGATCACCGTCGGGGAAAATCAGCCGGAAAGTCTGCGTCCCCGGGTTCACGGCCACCGCCGTGGCCCCCTCGAACTCGCTGCCCTTGAGAGCCTCGGTCAACTCGTGGTCGGCCGTCAGCGGTATGACGACCTCGCCCAGAAGCGAGTAGCCGACCTGACCACAACCCAGGCCCCAGATACTCAGGTTGGCCGTGAGCAACAGGCAAAGCACGGCCTTGGTCTTGAAGATGATTGCTCCATAATTGCGGTTCATTCGATCCTCCTGAAACTGGATGATGACAGACCTGTCTTACCGGGGGATCGTCTCACGACCGGCCGACTCTACCTGGACCGGCACGTGTACCGCCGGGCCGTCTTCACTGCGCGTCCGCCGCTCCCCGGAACCTCACAAAGAATAAATGGCCTCAAATCCCCGTCTAACCCCTGTCCTGGTTCTGCTTGTGCCCCTGCACCTCCTTTCGCAACACGCACGCCCGCGCTCCAATTACATGAACGGCATCCGATACAGTGCGCAGGATACTGGAT
>CAYYBO010000024.1:0-21817 GCA_964470125.1 uncultured Planctomycetaceae bacterium
AGCAGAACGGCGGCAGATTGGAGATGTGAAAGACGAAGAAGCCGGGAAACGGCGGCTCATGTCGGGCTCGCGTGATGATGCTGACCAGTACCGCCCAAACCAGGGGAAGCCGCGGCCCCTTGCCGCCGGTCAACGAGTAATAGCCCTCCTTCGGCGTCGGGATGAAGAGCCGCAGGACAAGCAGTTGGAGCAGATAGATGACGTTGAAGGCCAGGACCATGTGACCGAGCTTCTCCGCCCATCTCCACCCGCCCAGCCAGTCGATCCCGACGAACGACTGCGTCGGCCAGGCGTTCAGGCGGTTGAACAGCAGGAGCGTAAAGGCGATCGAACTCTGCCATAGCAGCAGGCGAACGAAGCCGTCCAAAAACAGGAAACCTCTGAGACCGGCGGCGGGATCCCTGCGTTTTGCTTCCGCAACGGCGGCAATGGGGGCAGTCGTCATTAGGGGCCCTTTCGCGTCCAATGTGTTGGTGTTTGATGCCCATGTGAGCCTGACTCGCCCCGTCGTCCCGCTGGAATCAACAAGGACAGGGGCGGCGATCCACCGAGGCACACTACCACGGCGGGCGGGGTTTGTCGCGGCGGACCCATTGTGCTAGAACTCCCCCTCATGAGCACCGGCTTTGACAAGAGGGAAGACCGGCCCTCGGTCGTCAGCGGGGTCGCCGCGGTGCGCGAGGCCGTTGGGCAAGCTCGCCGAGAAGGCCGAACGATCGGCTTCGTGCCCACGATGGGCGCCTTACACGCGGGGCATGCCAGCCTCGTCGAAGCCGCCAAGCGGGACGGCCATTGGGTGGTGGCGAGCATCTACGTGAATCCGACGCAGTTCGGCCCCAAAGAGGATTTCGGCAAGTATCCACGGACGATGGAGGCGGACCTCGAGACGTGTCGCAACGTCGGCGTCGACTTGGTTTTTGCGCCGAAGGACGAGGAGGTCTATCCTCCGGGCGACCAGACCCGCGTGGTGCCTGGGGGCCTCGCTGAGACACTGTGCGGCCTCAGCAGGCCAGGACATTTCGTGGGCGTGTGCACGGTGGTGGCCAAGCTATTCAACATCGTGCAGCCCGATGCCGCCTACTTTGGGCAGAAGGACGCTCAGCAGGCGGTCATCATCCAGCGGATGGTTCAGGACCTGCACATGCCGGTGCGCATCGTCGTCTGTCCGCTCGTCCGCGAGGCTGATGGATTGGCCATGTCAAGCCGTAACGCCCGCTTGACCCCGCAGCAGCGCAGCCAAGCCCTCTGTCTGTATCGAGCCCTCTGCACCGGTCGAGACCGGCTGCTGGCCGGCGAGCAGTCGAGCGGTCGGACCATCGCCGCGATCAGGGCGATCATCATGGAAACGGACCCAGGGATCGGCATTGACTATATCAGCATCGTCGAGCCGCTGACGCTCATTCCGGTTGCACCCCCGCGCGGCTGCGTGATGCTCGCCGGGGCGATCCGGCTTGGCGACGTGCGGTTGATCGACAACCTGCTCGTGGACTTGCAGGAGAGTTAAACACCCGCCGGCCACCGATGCCCGACTACGCAAAGCTGAGAGCTTCTTATGTACCCGACGATGTTTCGATTGCCGTTTCTGCCGGATTGGCTGGCCGACGTCAAGAGTTACGGGGTGATGATGATGATCGCCTTCTTGACGGGCATCTGGCTGGCCTGCCGGCGGGCCCATCGCTCCAAGGCTGACCCCGACATTGTTCTGAACATGGGCTTCATCGCCCTGATCGGCGGAGTCGCCGGGGCGAGGGCCATGTTCGTCATTCACTACTGGAGCGAACGATTCGCCAATCAGGCGAATCCCATTCTGGCGATTTTCGACATCAGGGCCGGCGGATTGGAGTTCTGGGGCGGCCCCTTGGTCGTGATCCCCGCGCTGACCATCTACCTGAGGTTCTTCGCCAAGGCGTCGGCCCGCTGGTACCTGGACATCACATTGCCGTCGCTGGCATGGGGGTTGGCCATCACTCGGATCGGCTGCTTCCTGAACGGCTGCTGCTGGGGGGCGATCTGCGTCGACCAGCATGACCCGGCCAGGGAGCGGGCGGCCGTTCCATGGGCCGTGCGATTTCCTTATGGCAGCGGGGCGATGGCGCAGCAGCATCGCTTCGGCCAGCTCACCCTACCCAAGGAACTGATTTCCGTGTACAACGCGGTGGAGAGCGGTCCGCTTTCCATGGACTACATACAGGCTGCGGTGGCCGATGGCGGCGAAACCCGCCGGCGGCTCGTTGGGCAGCACCAGGCGGCGACCAAAGCTCGACGCGACGCGCTCAACGCCGGCGCTGCGGTCGAGCTCGTCAAGCATCTCCAAGATTCGGAGGCCGAAGCCCGGGCAGCTCTGATCGGCCACGAGAAATCACCCATCGGCGTGATCGAGAGACAGTGCCAACAATACGGCCTGACGCCTGCTCAGTTGGCCGAGCTTGCTACACACTACCGCTCCAAGCCCGTGCACCCCGCGCAGCTCTACGACACGGTCAACGGCCTGCTGCTCTCGTGGGTGTTGAGCCTCATCTTCTACCGCAGAAAGAGGCACGGCGTGATCCTGGGCTGGTTCTTGATCCTCTATTCGATCTCGCGGCTTCTTACCGAGCTGATCCGCGCGGATAACCCACTCGACGTCTACGGCGTCACCATCTCACAGGCCATCAGCCTGTGCACGCTCGCCGCCGGTCTGCTGTGGATGTGGATTGTCTATACCCGCCTGCCGATGGTGTCGCCTCGCGTGGCGCCTTTCGTCCCGCCCGACGATGAACCCCAGCCGGGCCCGAAGGCCCGGCGCTTATGACGAAGGCGGAGGCCGCCGGTCGGCATCATCGTCCACAGGCCGCTCGGGCTGAACTGAACCGAGCGTCACCACGATCGTCCCGGCCAGCAGATCGCCGATCCGCTGGCGGTTGCGCGTGAGCAAGACCAGCATCATCAGGGTGACGATCCAGCCGGGCGTGCTCACGCCCACTTCTACCACTCGAAGGGCGTTTCGCCAGAGAATCTGCCGCGCTGTTGGGCGAGTAATCTGCGTGGTCAACACACGACACCCGAAGAGCAGTTTGCCCGGCGTAGTACCCAACAGCAGTTCCCAGAGGAGACACCACACACCGTAAAGGAGCACAAAGCCGAGGTAAACCCCGACTACCTTGTCCTGCGTTTCGGCGTCGAGGTCGGCGCCTTTCCAGAACGACCGCTCGAATCCCCAGGAGCCCGGGGGCATCACGGACATAACGAAGGGCATGACGACCACCATCGCCGGGATCGCGTCCACCACCGTGCCCAGCAACCTCCTCGAAACGGGGGCCAACACCAAGCCCGGCGGTAGAGCCAAGGGCTTCGTCATCTGTTCGCGGCGGGTCCACAGCACCACCGTCATCAACACCAGGACCAAGGCGAGAACGCCGGTATCTCGCCAGCCTGAAGATTCGGGTGCTGCCTCGCGCCCCAGAGACAAGGCAAAGAAACGCACGGAAGGCGAGGGCCCCAGATCGCCGACACCGAACTCGACGCCGCGTTTCGCCGCGGGGCGAGCAACGAAGAGGTGGCCCAAGGCAGCACACACGCCGCAGACGCGGGCGTCCAACTCCAACAGCTCGGTGCCGTCCCTCGCAGCGCCCTGCTTTCCCCAAGCGCCGTCCTCCCGAGCATAGATGTGTAGCTGCACATGCCCGTCATCTGGTCCACGTCCGGCGATAAACAACGGCCCGGTCGGCCCTTCGCCCGCCCACCCGCTGCAAAGATCGTCGACCTCGCAGACACTCTCTGTCGCCGACCAGATTCCGGCGCCACGCCTGGCGAGTTCTTCCCGTCGAGCCAGCGCCGCTCTTGTCGAGGGGCCGCTCGCGGCCACTCCGGCACGCGGCTCGGCTTCAGGAATCTCATCCTCATCCTCGAACTGGCCCTCAGCGCCGACGGCGAGTACCTCTCCTCCGCCTCCTTGCCAGAAAAGCCAGGCCCGACCACGACAGCCGACGATCCAGAAACGCTCGCCGGTCTCGGCGGCTTTGGGGGCTTCGATCGCCCGCCAGCGACCACCGCGAAGTTCGAGCAGGGTAAGACGGCCGGTCGCCGACATGGAGCGCCCAGACGTTTCTTCAACGTCCGCGGCTTCGACCGCTGACCGGGTAGACGCTGACTTAAGTTGGTCGGTCCACACGAGCGCCCAGAAGACAGGCTCCGTGGGGTCTCCTCCCCACGCAAGAGGGACCTCATCGCTGACGTCGCGCCATCGCGCCCCTGCCATGTCTCCGCGGGCCACGGAATAGTCGCGCATGGACAAATCTGAGAACAGGAGATGAATCGCCTCTCCGTCCGCTCCTACCATGACCGCGTCACCGGAGATGGGCGGCAGTTGTCGCGACGGTCGAGGCGCCGTGAAGGGAGCGGTGACCTCGCCTTGCCACATCCGTATCACGGGATAGCGGCGATCTTCCGCTTGGGAGGCGCCGACAACCCAGATGTGTCTCCCGGTGGCGGCGGACCACAATCGCGCCGGCTGCCAATCCTCGGCATTGGCCGTCGTTCCCCAAGGCAGCCACGCCGATACGAGGGCCGCAGCCAACGCCGATGTCCGGGCAGCGGAGACGGGACCGGTCACTCGGGCGATTCGGCGTTTATTCATCCGATGCTTCCCTCGTTTCATCGGAACCGAGCCGATCGCAGTCAGCGTCGACTTGAATGACCTGCTCGATTCCCTTCGGCAGGTCAGCCGGCTCGGGTCGGAGGAAAGCCCTGGCGCCGACCCGGTCGGGAGCGATGCCCTTTGGGTGGCCAAGCGACAGTTTGAGCCAACCCTGGTCTGCCGGCCAGTTAATGCTGATGGTGTGGGCCACGAGCGGTCCGCCCTCCCACACCGGCCGGTAATCGTCCAGAACGCTGCTCATGGCGATCCGCCCGAGGGCGTCTCGATACAACACGACTCGCACCATGTGGGGAGGGGTCCGCTCGACCCAATACTCGCGCTCAAACACCAGCCCGCCCCCTTCTTGCGGACGAAGATAGCACAAGATGTCATGCGTCTTGCCGTACTTCCTGGCGGGACCGATCAGGCCGCTCTCCGGACGAGGCAGCCCCAACAAGCCCAGGGCCGCGGCAAGTTGGTCCGGACGGACGGTCAGGTGCTCGGAACAAGGCCGGCCGGCATAGCGCTGCCGCCCCCACTTCATGGTCTTCAACTCCGGCTCGATCCAGATCCAGTATTCCTCCGAATTTGAACCGATCTGCATCACCTGGTCGCCGAGGCCGGGACGCAAATCGAGCCGCAGGCTCAGCGGCTTCTGAAAGAGCAGGTTGCCTTCGAGGTTGTAGGCGTGCTCCTTGCCCTTGTCGTCGGTGATGCTTGCCGAGACCGTGGCACTTTGCGACCAGAGAGGGCGGTCGAACAGAGCGGCATTCAGGTCAACGGCACTGACGATATCGCCAAGTTCTCGCGGCGGCTGTGGCGGAAGGGAGGGCCGCACCGGCGGTCCGGGGGGGCAGCCGGTCGCGCCGATCAGGACCGGCACGGCCAGACCCACGGCCAGCAGGAATCTACGGTCTGGCCCCCGAGGCTGCGGGGGCCTTCGCGGATCGACCGCCGGCGTGTGTCGCCGGTTACAGGTGTGGCTCGGCTGAAGAGGGAAGCTCAACTTGCCGCTCCGTCGGAAACGTCTGAAGGAAGGTCCGGCGAGGCCGTCTCCTCATCGCCGCCCTCGGGCTCGGCGCCCTGAAGGATCACGCTCAACTCCCGAGTCAGCTCCTCTATCTCGGCGTCGTTCATCGGCGGGTGAAGAACACGATGCACGGATCGATCCTTCAGCAGACGCATTTCCCACAACTCGCCCTGCTCGCGGCGGATGGTTTGTTCATACTTGAGCAGCCGCTTGCGCATCAGGATCAAGGACAGCACGAAGCGGAAGCGCAGCTTGCGCGGCTCCTCCTCGGTCGAAAGGCGCCGGAAGAACTCCAGCAGCACCTCGTCATCGACGAACGTCTTGCGGGGTTTCTCCTTCCTGGGCAGCCGGGTCCTGAAGTGGCATACCGCGTCCGCCGGCGGTCCTGCCCAGCATTCGTCGGAAATATCCTGGCGCTCGTAGCCCTGGGGAGTCTCAAAGATGGCGGTATGGAACGCCTCGCCCTCGGCGAACACACGTCCGCTGACGCTGCACCTCCCCACGGTTTTGATGATCTCGAACTCGGTCATGAAACGAGAATCGCCTTGTACAAAGAGGTAGCGGCGGCACGAAGCCGAACCCAATCCCACGTCGATGGCGAGAGGATACCGTGAAACGAGCCTCAATGCGAACACCGCCGAGGTCGCCGAGGGGAGTTCCGCCGGAGCTTGGCGCGAAGCTTCCGGAGCACGATCGGCGGAACAAGACGCTCCAGTCGGCCGCCGCGCAATCCGCCCATTTCACAAATCTGCCGGATGAGCGTACTGCTGATCAGGGCGGTCTGATCGGTGGTGAACAGGAAGACGGTCTCCACGTCGCCGGCCAGCATGTTTACGTTCGCCTGGCGCAGCTCGTTGCGAAGATCCTCGCCGTCTCGGATGCCCTTGACGATCACGTCCGCCCCCCGCTGGCGCACATAGTCCATGGTCAGGCCGTCATAGGCCTCCACCTCCACGTCCGCATCCGCGCCCACCAGCTTGCGAAGGAGGCTTACTCGCTCCTCGGGGGTGAACATGGGCGCCTTTTCGGGGTTCCGACCCACGGCCACGATCGTCTTGTCAAAGAGGCGGCGGCAACGCCGGATGAGGTCGATGTGTCCTCGTGTCGGAGGATCGAACGAGCCGGCAAACACAGCGGTTTTCGATGCGCGCGCTTTCATCAGTCGGCTTTCAGCGATCAGCCGCCGGCTTCCAGCGATTTTCTCTGAGGCCCCCGCCCCCGGGCTCAGCGGCGATCGCCGAGAACTGGCAGCGTCTATTCATATCGTAACGCCTCGACGGGATCGAGACGAGAGGCCTTCCAGGCCGGGTACATCCCGCTGATCAGCCCCACGATCGTGGCCATGCCCAAGGCGATGGTCACGGCCCAGGCCGTGGTCACTGTTTCGAACACCCGGGTGATCCGCTCGATAATGGTGGCCAAGCCCCATCCCATCAAGACACCGAACGTTCCGCCCAGGAACGAAACAATGCTGGCCTCCACCAGAAACTGCTGCATTACGTCCCAACGCTGGGCGCCCATGGCCATGCGGACGCCGATTTCACGAGTTCGCTCGGTCACGGCCACCAGCATGATATTCATGATGCCGATCCCGCCGACCACCAGGCTGATGCCGGCAATCGACCACAGCACCACCCCAACGATGCTCTGAAAAGTGCTGAACTGCTCGACGAACTCCTTCTGGGCCTGCACCTGGAAATCGTCCTGACCCCCGGCCCGGATCTTGTGACGCTGGCGAAGCAGCTTCTTGATCTCCTCCTTGGCTTGCTCGATGTCGGCGTCCGAGGGCGTCCTTGCCTCCGCGAGAATCACGTGGATGGAGTCCATACCGTACAGCTTGTCCATCGCCGTGGTGATCGGAATGATGATCTGCTGGTCCACGTCGGTGAACGCGATATTGCCCTTCTCCTCCATCACACCGATCACCGCGAAGGTCCGAAGACCGAAGTTGCCCGAGATCTTGATCGACTCCTGGATGGCCGGCCGACCGCCGAAGAGCTCGCGCTTCACCTTGGCCCCGAGGACGGCCACGCTGCTCCGCCCCTGGACGTCCGAGTCCTTGATGAATTCACCCTCGGCGATCTTGTGGCTGTTGATGGCCGGGTACTGCTCGGTGGCCCCGAGGATGCTGACGCTGGTGCTCTTGGAGAGAAACTTGGCGGTGCCCGCATTGTTGATCTGGGGCATGGCCAGGCGGACGCTGGGACACTCCTTGGCCACCGCCCAGGCATCCTCCAGCTTGAGTGAATCGAAGCTGCCGACCATGCGGCCGCTCCGCCGCTCGATTGCGGGAGTCACGTAAAGGCGATTGGAGCCCATGGAGGCGAAGCCGGTGGCCACGCGGGCGCTCATGCCCTCCAGAATGGCCATGGCCGCCACCACCGCGGCGACGCCGATGATGACCCCCAGCGTGGCCAGGACGCTTCGCAGCGGGTGTATCCACAGGCTGCGCAAGGCCATCATGAAGACGCGCAGGAAGAACATCACTCAAGTCCTCAGCCGGCGGGCCATCGGCACCGCAGCCTGCATCGCCGGCGACATGGTCGCCTGCATCTCCCGCCGAACGGTGTCATCAACCACGCGGTCCTCGGAAACCACGCCGTCAACCATGCGAATGATCCGCCGAGCCTGCAAAGCCACGGACATCTCGTGGGTGACGATCAGCACGGTTACGCCGGACTTATGCAGTTCATGGAACAACTGCATGATCTGGGCGCCCGTGCGGCTGTCCAGGTTCCCGGTGGGCTCGTCGGCCAGCAGTATCTTCGGTTCGGTGACGATGGCCCTGGCGATTGCGACGCGCTGACGCTCGCCGCCGGATAGCTCGTTGGGCTTGTGCATCGCCCGAGGACCCAGGCCGACCCTCTCCAGGGCCCTCAACGAGGGGATGCGGACCTTGCTCTGCCGTGCGTAAAACAAGGGCACGGCGACGTTGTCCACCGCCGTCGTCCGCTGGATGAGGTTGAAGGTCTGGAAGACGAAGCCGATCTTGCGGTTGCGGATCACCGCGAGCTGGCGGTCGGACATGGCACTGACCAGGTCGCGGTCCAGCCAATAGTCGCCGCTGGTGGGACGGTCCAGACACCCCAACAGGTGCATCAGCGTGCTCTTGCCGCTGCCGGAAGCCCCGGTAATGGAAACGAACTCGCCCTCGTCGACGCATAGATTGACGCCGTCGAGGGCCCGCACGACCGTGTCGCCCATCTGGTAGTACTTGGTCAGGCTCTTGGTTTGGATCAGTACGGCCATGCAGAAGCTATCGGCCGTGGGCCATCAGCCACCGGCCATGAACTGTCGGCAACCCATCATTCCCAGCCGGCGCCGATTGTCTGGGGGACACCGGCCAACCCGCCATCGTGCCGCGTCCGGCCGACGGCGGGCGGTGACTACGCCCTGGCGGCGCTCTTTCTCTCTTGTTCCTTTTCTTTCTCCGTCTTCTGCGGCCGTTTGAGGTACACCGGCTCGCTTGCTTCAAGACCCGATTTGACCTCCGTGAAGGTGCCGTCGGTGGTGCCGATCATGACCGGCCGCTTCTCCTCAGAGCGCGGCTTTCCTCGCACCGGCACATATACGAAACAATCCCGTCCTTCGCTGTGCAGGGCCTCGTTCTTGACCAGGACCACGTCCGTAAGCTTGGCCGTCGTGAACGACAAATCCGCCTGCAGGCCCATCAGCTTGTCCAGCTCCTGGCCCACCAGTCGAATCCGCACTTTGAAGGCCACTGCGTTGCTCACTCGCTGCGGCTCGGGGAGTATCCGCTCGATCGCGCCGCGGTACTGATGCGTGCGATAAGCCTCCACCGTCACATCGACCGGCAAACCCGCCAGTCCCAGTTCGGCCGAGACGTCCGGGCCTTCCGGCGGACTCTCGCCGCCGTCATCATCGGGCTGCGAGCTCACCGCCCGCTCAGCCTGGGCGCGATAGAGCGCCTCTTCAAGCTTTCGGGTCTTTCCCGGCCTCGCATACTCCGGAGCGATGTCGCGAATTGAGCCGATATCCGCCTCGTCGATCAGGGCAGTCACGAACATGGCGCTGGTGTCGGCCAGGAGCATCAACGGCGTTCCGCCGGTCAGCGACATGGTTCCGCTTTGGATCATCTCGCCTTCTCGAATCATGATGCTGAAAACCATGCCGTCGGACTTGGCTCGCACAGTGGTCTCTTCCAGGCGAAGCTCGGCTTCATCCACCAACTTCTGGGCTTGCACGAACACAGCCTCGGCCCCGCGGACATCCTCGGCGGCTGATTTCAATAGAATCCGCTCGTTGTTCCTCGCTCGCTCCAGGTCCACCTCGGCGAGCTCCTTGGTCGCCTTGGCAACCAGGTAGGTGCTCTCCGTGGTCACACCCTCAACGTCGCCCGCGACGTTGCCCTCCAGGTAGCCCTGCATCTTGGTCCAACGAAACTCGGCGTCCTTCATCCGGGCAGCGGCGTCCAGGAGCCGGGCCTCCGCCGCCTTGGTCTGGAGAGGGAGGTCCACCGTGTAGTTCTCCAGCGATGCATTGGCCTTCTCCAACGCCGCCTTGGCCCTTCTCAACTCCGCCTGCTGGGCTTCCAGCTTACGTTTCTCGTCAACCGGATCGAGTTCGACGAGGACCTCACCCGCCTCGACCATCTGCCCCTCGACCACGTGGATGGCCATGACCTCGCCGCTCGCCTTGCTCTTGATCTGGATCAGTTTCGCAGGCTCGACCGTGCCCGTGGCCGTGACCGGAATTACCATGTCGCCGCGAGTGACATCCTCCACCACGCCGTCCAGCCAGGGATTCTTCATCCCTAGGTCTATCCGGCTGATGGCGAAGATCCCCAAGATCACAACCAGAATGATGGCCCCTGCAATGACATGCTTGCGTTTCATGGAACCGGCATCCCTCACCTGTCCCCGCGGAGTCGAGGCGACTAATCGCCGACGGCAGCAAAGCCGCCGCGGCCTCCAGGGGAAAAACGCTCTCCTTAACCAAGCGCTCCGCCGGACGATTCCTCACGCTTCGCCCCGCCAAGCCCGGCCGGACGATATCCCACCCTGGTATCTCGTCCCTCTACCGATGGACCGGCGAGCCACGCGTGCCGAGCCGGAAAGAGGTCCGGCTGCCTGGCGGGCAGGGCCCGCGAACTCAGCGGCGGCGAAAGCCTATGGCCGATAGGGCATGTACTCCATCCCGAAAGTCTCGGCAACGTCCTTGTTTGATAAGCGACCCTCGTAGGCGTCGACGCCGGCAGCCAGGCCCGGGTCGGCCTTGGTCGCTTCGCGGTAGCCCATGTTCGCCAAGCGCACTGCATAGGGCATCGTCGCGTTGGTCAAGGCAAAGGTGCTCGTGCGGCCGACCGCGCCGGGCATGTTGGCCACGCCGTAGTGAACTACGCCGTCCACGATATAAGTGGGGTTCGAGTGGGTCGTCGGACGAATTGTCTCGCAGCACCCTCCTTGATCGACGCCGACATCCACGATTACCGACCCTGGCTTCATCAAACCGAGATACGATTTGGGAATCAGGACCGGGCACCGCGCCCCGGGGATCAACACTGCTCCGACTACAAGATCGGCCTGGGCAATCTGCTCGCGGATCGCCGAGGCGGTGCTGAACAACGTTTGGACGTTTGGCGGCATTACGTCGGAAAGGTATCGCAGCCGGTCGAGATTCACGTCCATCAGCACAACTTGAGCCCCGAGGCCCGCGGCGACCTTGGCCGCGTTCGTTCCGACCACGCCGCCGCCCAGAATCAGCACCCTGGCGGGCTCCACGCCGGGCACGCCGCCAAGCAGGATGCCTCGTCCCATCATTGGCTTCTCAAGGAACTTCGCACCCTCCTGCACCGCCATCTTCCCGGCCACTTCGCTCATCGGGGTCAGCAAGGGGAGACGCCCCTCGCGATCACGCACCGTCTCATAGGTGATGGCGATGCAGCCGCTCTTCACCACTCCCTCCGTCAGCCCGCGGTCGGCCGCGAAGTGGAAGTAGGTGAAGCAGACCTGCCCCTTCCGCAGCATCTTGCACTCCTCCGGCTGCGGCTCTTTGACCTTCACGATCATCTCCGCCTTGGCGTAAACTTCCGCCGCGGTTCGGATGATCTTCGCTCCCGAAGCCTCATAGTCGGCATCGGCGAAGCCGCTGCCGCTGCCGGCGTTCTCCTCGATGAGCACCTGATGACCGGCCCGCTTCAGTTCCGCCGCTCCGGCGGGCGTCATTCCCACACGATATTCATGCGCCTTAATCTCTTTCAACACGCCGACGATCATGATTCTCTGCTCCGAAAACGCCTGTGTGCTCCACGCCCCCCCGTCTTTTGGACGGGCTTGGCCGGTCTTGGCCGCCCGCACGAGGTCGGGGCATAAAGCGACGCATGATAGTGCAACCAGCCACCCATCGCAACAGTGACCGCGGCGCTTGCCCGCCGGGACGGGGCGTTTCCCGCGAACCCGCTGCCGTGGTCCCCCTATTGGTCGTTGACGACGCGATTGCACCTGAATAACCTCGCGCCCGTGGCCAAGGGACGCACACTGCGAAAACCGGGCCTCCTTCCCCAGGATACCGGTTCGACTCCGTCCTCCTGCCCGCAACCGGTTCTGCACCTCGTCAACCGCTTCGACGAACACCGCGACCAGTACCGAGGCGACGCCTGCAACGAGACCCAGACTCGCCGCGAGTTCATCGACCCCCTCTCCAAGGCCCTCGGCTGGGACATCGATAACGAGCACGGTCTCGCCGAAGCCTACAAGGATGTCATCCACGAGGACGCCATCAAGATCGGCGACGCCACCAAGGCTCCCGACTACTGCTTCCGCATCGGCGGCACGCGCAAGTTCTTTGTCGAGGCCAAGAAGCCGGCCGTCGGCCTCGAAACCGAGCCGGAGCCCGCCTACCAGCTCCGCCGCTACGCCTGGACCAGCAAGCTCCCCCTCTCCATCCTCACCGACTTCGAGGAGTTCACCGTCTACGACTGCCGTATCCGCCCGAAGCTCGGCGACAAGGCCTCCGCCGCCCGTGTCTTCTACTGCACGTGCGACGAATACGACCTCTACGGCCTGACCGAGGACGAGATCAAGATCGTCGAGGAGGCGACGCATGCCTGATCCGAACCGCGACCGTCAGCGAGCGGAACAGAACCGCGACCGTCAGCGAGCGGAACAGAACCGCGACCGTCAGCGAGCGGAACAGAACCGCGACCGTAAGCGAGCGGAACAGAACCGCGACCGTCAGCGAGCGGAACAGCCACAGCCGCTTTCTGACGGGCGCGGTTCGGTGCAGGTACAGTCGCTTTCTGACGGGCGCGGTTCGGAACAGGTACAGTCGCTTTCTGACGGGCGCGGTTCGGCTCAGCCACAGCCGCTTTCTCACGGGCGCGGTTCGGAGCACCCGGCGGCCGACGGCGGCCCCCTGGCCTATTTCATTACCTTCCGCACGCATGGCACCTGGCTGCACGGAGATGTTCGAGGTTCGGTAGATCGGGATCACAACGTGCCGGGCACGCCGTTACTGCCTCCCGATCCGCGGCGGCAGCGCAGAGAGCGCCAGTTGTGTAGCGGCGGCCCCGTGACGTTCGATGCGGACCAGCGCAGCGTGGTGCAGCAGACCATCCTTGCGGTGTGCGCCCATAACGGTTGGTCGGTGCATGAGCTGAACGTGCGATCAAACCACGTTCACCTGATCGTTTCGGCGCCGCAGCGGCCCGAGCAAGTGATGCGCTCGCTCAAGGCTTGGTGTACGCGACGGCTCAAGGAGGCCGGCTTGCTCGCACCGAGCATCGATCCCTGGAGCCGGCACGGCAGCACGCGCTATCTGTGGAAGGCAGAATCGCTGGCCGCCGCATGCGAGTATGCCCGGGACGGACAAGGCCCCAACCTGTGAACACAGCCGCTTTCTGACGGGCGCGGTTCGGTGCAGGTACAGCCGCTTTATGACGGGCGCGGTTGGGTGCAGGTACAGCCGCTTGCTGACGGGCGCGGTTCGGATCGGAAGGGTTCGTCGCTTGCGCTTCGGGCTGGGATGCGGACGCCTCCCGCAGAGTTTCAGCTTCGCGCTCGCTTGCGGCTGATCCACTTTCGGACCGCCGCGAGCGGGCGGCTGTTTAGTACATCCGCGGCTCTCAACCACCCTCGCCGGGCGGTGATCACACCCAGCTTCATCTGGCCCAACTGGGCCGCCGCGTGTGCATCCGTGCCCAGGGAGATCATCACTCCCGCGTCGCGGGCCATCCGGCAATGGCGGTCGTTGAGGTCCAGCCGTTGCCACGAGGCGTTCAGCTCGATGGCCGTGCCGGTCTCCGCCGCCTTGGCCAAGACCGCCTCCATGTCCAGGGCCATCGGCTCGCGCTGGCCGATCAGCCGGCCGGTCGGGTGGCCGATTATCGTGACGTAAGGATTGTCCATCGCCGCCAACACGCGGCCGGTGATCTTGTCGCGGGGCTGCCTCATTCCGGAGTGCACGCTGGCCACCACAAGGTCGCACGCGGCCAGCAGAGTATCCGGGTAGTCCAGGCCGCCGTCCGCAAGAATGTCGCACTCACAACTCGCCAGGACGGCGACGGAAACCAGTTGCTTGTTCAACTCGCGCAGCCGCTCGATCTGCCGCCACATGCGATCAATGGAAAGGCCGTTGGCGATGGTGCTGGACTTGGAGTGGTCGGTGATGGCGATGTATTGGTAGCCGCTCCGCTCCGCCGCCGCGGCGATCTCGTCGGCGGTATCCACGCCGTCGCTGGCCGAGGTGTGGATGTGCAGGTCTCCGCGCACGTCCTCCACCTCGATGAGCGATTGAACCGCTCCGGGCTCAAGCTCGCCCCGGTCTTCGCGCAACTCCGGCGGGATCGGCGGCAGGCCGAGCTTCCGATAAATCATCAACTCGTCCTTGCCGGCCAGCCGGCGCTCGCCCGCAAACAAACCCCATTCGTTGAGCTTCCACCCCTTCTTGATCGCCAACTCACGCAACCGAACGTTGTGTTCCTTGCTGCCCGTGAAGTACTGCAGGGCGGCGCCGAAGGATTCGCCGGGCACGACGCGGCAGTCGGCCTGCATCTCCACGCTGTCGCGGCGTAGGACGATGACCGATCCTTTCGTCTCGCCGGCGGCAAGCACCCGCCGAACCTGCGGCAGGGAGGTGAACGCCTTGACCACGGCCGGCCCGTCGTTCGACTCGCACAGAAAATCCAGATCGCCGATGGTCTCGCAGCCTCGCCGCAAGCTGCCGCAGACCGCAACGCGCTTCACGCCCTTCACCCGCCGCAACTCCTCCGCCAAGGCCTCCGCCACCGGCAACGCCAGTCCCAGCGGCGTCCGGTCCGCTCCCTGTTCACAGAAGGCGATTGCGGCGGCGATCTGCTCCACGCTCTTTTCGCCCATGCCCCGCAGGCCGGCCAGGCGGCCCGAGGCGATTGCCCCCTTCAAGTCCGCCATGTTCGTCACGCCCAGCTCCTTCCAAGCCAGGGCGACGCGCTTAGGCCCCATCCCTGGGATGCGCAACAGTGACGGCAGGCCCGCCGGCATGGATTCGAGCAACTCCGCGTGCAGCCGGATGCGCCCGTCCTTCAGGTACTCCTTGATCTTCTCGGCCGTGCCCTTTCCGATGCCCGGAAGCGTCTGCAGTTCGTCGCGGCCGGCCAGATCGGCGACGTCGCCCGGGAATTCCGAGATGGTCCGCGATGCCCGGCGATATGAGTTGACGCGAAAGACCTCCTCGCCTTTGATCTCCAAGAGATCGGCGATTTCTTCGAAGATGGCTGCGATTTCAGCGTTGCCCATTGACCGTACTATAACGCCGGCGGCGCCGCCCAAGAAGCCTGGGTCGAACGGCCGCGGACTTGCTCGCGGCGGGGCGCCGGTCTTTACATCCTGCCGGGCCGCGTGTATGGAAAGATGAGCTCCAGCAGTGAGCTGCGACCCTGGGAAAGCGTGGTCAACCACCGCTCCTTGCGGCCGCGGTCACTCGCTGCAGACCGGCCTCCGTTTCGTCGGGGGCCGGCGAAGGTTGCACTGGAACAAGAGAGGCCCTGGAACAACGAGATGCCGAAGTACACCGCCAAGACCGCGGACAAACACGTGCTTTATCAACTTGCCGTTCAATCGCCGGAAGCGGAAGTCAAGTTCATTGATCGAATCTACCGCCAAGCCTACGGCCGATCGCCGACGCTGTTTCGCGAGGATTTCTGCGGGACCGCCTTGATATCCTGCGCCTGGGCCAAATACAGGCGAACCAACCACGCCTACGGCGTCGACCTGCACAAGCCGACGCTGGATTGGGGCCTTGCACACAACGTCCGTCGCCTGCCGCCGGATGCCGCCGAGCGTGTTCACCTGCTCAATAAAGACGTGCTGCACGTCAATCGGCCCAGGGTCCACGTCGTCGGGGCGTTCAACTTCAGCTACTTCATCTGGAAGAGCTTTCCGCAATTGGTGCGCTACTTCCGAAGCGTCCGCCGCTCGCTCCACCCCGAGGGCCTCTTCATCCTTGACGCCTACGGCGGATGGGAGGCCCAACAAGTCATGGAGGAGGAAAACCGGCTCCGCGGCTTCACCTACGTCTGGCATCAGGCGGCCTACAACGCGGCCAACGATCAGGTCATTTGCCACATCCACTTCAAGTTTCCCGACGGCAGCGCAATGCGGAGGGCCTTCACCTACGATTGGAGGTTGTGGAGCCTGGGCACGATTCGCGACGCCTTGGCCGCCGCGGGTTTCGGATCAACCGAAGTACACTGGGAAGGCACGAATCGGCGCGGTCGGGGAAACGGCGTATACCGAACAGCCCGCAGAGCCGAGAATCTGCCTGGTTGGAATGCCTACCTCAGCGCGCTGCCCGGCTAGAGTGGTCTACGGTTGTGCACGGCGTTCTTTGCGTAGCGGATGAGTTCCTGCTCGACCGAATCAGCGAGGACGGCCGACCGGGATGTCGGCTGCCGCCGCCGCGGGCAATCGTGAAACGCCGTATCCGCCTTCAAGGCAGCGGCTCTTCCGAACGAGCCCCGGCTTTGTTGGCCTGAACCCCGACCGGATCGGGCAAGAAGCTCAGAGACATGATCCGAACGCAGCGGCTGGGATCACCACGGCCGAGTTGCTGGAGCACGGGTTGAAACTTCTCGCCGTGCTGCTGGGCGAACAGCCGCACGGCTAGCATCTTCACCACCGGGCTTTCCGGGTCGCGGACGGCCTGGGCGGCCGCGTTTGTCGTGCGCCCGTCCAGCGGCGACCAGCCGGCGCCCACCAGCGCGCGGGCACGGACCCGCCAATCGGGGTCCGCGAGCAGACCGGCCAACGCCGTGCTCAATGCCTCGACCGGTAGATCGGCGACCTTCGACTCTGAAGTCGCCGCCGCCTCGGCCAGCAACGCCGCGATCGTCTCGGCGGCGTTGATGCGCTCTCCGACGTAAGGCGAGCCGGCCGCTTCGAGCAGCGCGCCCAGCCCCGCAGGCCCTACAGAGACCGCCGAGCGGACCGCCTTGATCGGACCGGCGGTGATCGTCCCGGAGCCCGCCGCAAGCTGACCCTCCATGTAGACCGGATCGAACAGTGCGCTCAACTCGATCTCCATCGGCCGGCTTACTGTTCGACGCAGGTACTCCTGCACGGGACCAACGTCCACGGCCACGATCTTCTCGATCGCATCGCCCGGCACCAGAACGGGCCGTGAATCCATCAGGACTTGAAGATAGTGCTTGAACTCCATCGGCTCAGGCCCGCCCAACCTGGCGCTGAGGGCCACCAAGGCCCGGGCCATGTACCCCTCTCCGAATGAGATGGTGAAGGGACCCGCGTTTTCAACACGGAAGACGACTTGCAGGGGACCGATCGGGGGCAACGAAGCCTCCCCATACCGGAGCGAGAATTTCAGAAAATCACCGGGACGCTGGTGATAGTCGAACACGTCGCGATGAAACTTCTCCAGCGCGGTGGTGATCTTGGTGTTGAGCGGCGGCTCGGAGACGGTCTCCCCTTGCTTGGTCAGGAGTTCGCTAATCGCGTCGTGGGCGAAGCCCGTATACTGCAGAATAGCGGCCTTGTGCAGAATCCTCACGGCCTCCGCCTTGTCCCCCCTGTCGATCAGGATTCGGGCCAACTCCACCGCCGCGAGCTGGTCCCCAGCCGCGAGCGGCTTCAGGATCTTCACCGCCTCGTCGCTGCGGCCGTTCATCCGCAGGGCATAGCCGTAGGCCAAACGAGCGAGTGAACCGGGCTTCGCCTCTTCCATGGCCAGATCGGCCAGTTGCAAGGCTTCCTCCTTGTTGGGGCGGTGGTAGCAATAGAACCAGGCGATCTCGGCGGCCTCGTCATAGAGGCGCTGCTCGCGAACCTCGGCCGTCCGGGCTTCATAGGCCTTGCCCACGAAGGCCAAGTCTTCCGCCGCGGCCTCGTGTTCTCTGAGCTTCTCCGCGGCGGTGGATCGCAGCAACCGGGCAACGTGCAACGCCTCGTTGATCTTCAGCGCCGAGGTCGCGGCATTTCGCGCTTCCGCCCAATCCCCGGAGCGTGTGTAGGAAACAGCGAGTTGATACCAATACGCAGCGGGCACGGGTCCCGCCGCGGATCGGTGATGCAGATCGATCGCCCGAGTATAGAACTCTTGAGCATGACGGTGCAGCGAGAGTTGATCGAGCAGCTCGCCCAGCTCCCATATGACGTTCACCTGGCTGGGGTTGATCGAAATGAGCTGCAGGGCGGTCTCCACGCGTTGCAGCGCCGCCTCGGTCTCGCCGAACATCTGGTAGGCCAGCCGACGGGCAGGCACGTTCAGAGGGTTCAGCCGCAGGGCCTTCTCCACATCGCTTGCCGCTTCCTGTATCTCGCGCCGCTCGAACTGCAACTCCGCCAGGCAGCGATGCACCTCGGAGGCGTAGGCGCGCGGGAGCCCGGTCTGCTCCAGCTCCGACTTCAAACACGCGATGCGGTCCTCGGCGGTCTGTCGCTCGGCCAGTTCGATTTCCAACAATCGGATTCGAGCCGCCTCGTCGCCCGGCACAAGGCGGACGTACGCGGTCAACGCCTCGCGAGCCGTCTCCGTGCGGCCCATTCGGTAGTACAGGTCAAACAGCCAGTAGTACGCATCAGGACACTCCGGCGCAACCAGCTTGGCTCCCTCCAGCAGCGCGATTACGTGCAGAGACGCGCTTCGCGGATCGCTGTTGCCAAGCAGATGACCCTGGTGGCGTGCCTGGTTGACCAGCCACATTCCCATCTCGCCGGGAGACGGGCCGTCCGTCCGAGCGGAGCCGCCGGTCGCGGAGGCCGCAGGGATATCGGCCGGCTTTGATGTCACGCCGTCCCCGTCCGCCTCCGCCGTCTTGTCGACCGGACCGCCCTTTCCCATGGCGCGGGCTTCCCCCTGCCCGCGGTCGTTGGGAGCCCCGCCTGGCTCAATGCCTGCTTGGCCGAGCAGGACGAGGACAGTGACCGCGCCGATTGTGATGCCACTCATCTCATGCTCTCCTCGCGTGGCAGACCCCAGCCGATTCTCCGGGGCACTATAAGCGGACTACCGCTCCGCGCCCTCTCACCAGACGGACGCCGGCTCTCGAATCGCTATTATCTATGTTATTATCGGCACTTCCAGCACGGCGAGGCTAGCCAACTTAGTTGGCGAGGACGCCCTCGTGCCTCACAATCGTCCAGTCCGGCCCCCGGAGGGGGTCGCCGCGCCAGAAGGGAAGGCAACATGCCCACGCGAGTACACTGCGGACAAGACGCCGACTTGGCCCTCCTCAAAGCCAGGACGATCGCGATCCTCGGCTACGGCTCCCAAGGGCGCGCACATGCCCTCAACTTGCGAGACTCCGGCTGTCATGTCGTCGTCGCCCAGCGGCCTGGCGGAGCCAATCACGCCCTTGCCCAAACCGACGGATTCACGCCGCTGACCGTCGGCCAAGCCGCCGAGGCTGCCGACTTGTTGGTCTTCGGCCTGCCTGATGCGCGCATGGGCGAGATCTATACCCGTGAAATCGCCCCAAGCATCCGGCCTGGACAGGCGCTCGGCTTTCTGCACGGTTTCGCCGTCCACTTCAGGCAACTCCTGCCGCACAGAGACGTTGATGTCATCATGGTCGCGCCAAAGGGACCCGGCGCCCTGCTCAGGGAGCGGTATGTTCAAGGCAAGGGCCTGGCATGCCTGGTGGCGGTACATCAGGACGCAACGGGCCGGGCGGAGAGTCTCGCCCTGGGGTGGGGCGGGGCCATCGGCGGCGCGCGCGGGGGGATGATCGAAACAACGTTCGCGGTGGAATGCGAGACGGACTTGTTTGGGGAACAGGTCGTCCTCTGTGGCGGCGTCATCGAGTTGATGAAGGCGGCGCATCAAACCCTTGTTGAGGCCGGATACCCGCCGGAGGCCGCATACCTTGAGTGCATCCATGAGGTGAAGCAGATAGTGGATTTGGTGTACGCCGAAGGCCTGGCGGGGATGCGGCGGAGGATTTCCGGAACGGCGGCATACGGCGGTCTTACCAGGGGACCCCGGCTGGTCACGGAGCAGACTCGCCAGGAGATGCGGGCCATCCTCGCCGAAATCCGAACCGGCCGGTTTGCCGAAGAATGGATGGGCGAATGCCGAAGCGGACTGCCGCGGCTGACTTCGTCGGCCGAGAGGGAAGCGGATCACCCTTGCGAGGCGGCCGGTCGATTCGTCCGCGGCCTCGGTTGCGAAGCGGGCCAAGGACCGCTAGACTGAATCCGACAGATGGGGACGTAGCTCAATTGGGAGAGCGTCGCGTTCGCAATGCGAAGGTTGAGGGTTCGAGCCCCTTCGTCTCCAGTTTCCCCATCATACCCTTTGCCCGGCCGAGCGACTGATGCATGAAGCATCGCGCTGGATGCAGTGTCGGCGGGGGCGATCTCGGTCTGCGGCCGGAGTCTGGCGGCGGCGTTTCAGGGCGGGGAGGCGGCCCGACAAGCAGGCATCTTGATCTTCTGATTGAGTGATCTGATGACATTATCTTGGCACTTGGCTGAACCCTCGGATGGGCTGGCGCTATAATCGGCGGAAGTCGGGACCGGCGTGGGCCCGACGAAGCGTTGGGTCGGATAGGTTCCAAGCGAACAAAGACGGGGCAGGAACAGGAGAATAACCATGCGACGAGGATTGACGATTGCTTTGGCGTTGATGGTGATTTGCGGTTTGAGCGTTGCGCCGGCTCTGGCCGGGCCGGGCTGCGGCGGGGCAAAGCAAGCCGAAGGTAGCCAGCGAGCGAGCTGCGCGAAATCGTGCGAGACGGGAGCCTTCCCCACGATGGTGATGATGGTGGGCGACAAGGGCTACCAGTGTCCGATGGCTGCGCGGCAGGCCGCGGAGCAGGCCGGCTCCAAGATCGTTTACGCCGTGGATACCCAGCGATTCGATGACAAGAACAAGGCCGTGGAAGCGTTGGCTGCCGCCTCCGAGTCCTATGCCGAGAAGTTCCTGACCATCGGCTGCCTGGTAGATGGGAAGATGGAGTATTGTTGCAGCAAAACCGTGGGCGACAAGAAGACCGGCGACGGCCGAACCTGCGGCACCAAGTCGAAGAGCGGCAGGGAGTGCAGCGACAAGCAGGGCTACGCCCGCAAGGCCGGCGCGGAGGACAAGGGCTCGACCTGTCGCGGCTACGGGACCAAGACCGGCGACCAGGGCAAGGCGGCCTGTGACAGGTCGAAGTGCAACAAGTTCGTCGTCGCCGGGCGAAGCTTCGACAACTGGGACGACGCCGTGAAGGCCCGGGACGCGGCTCGCGAGGCCGCAGCGAAGGTCAAACTCACCTATCTCGTTGACGGCAGGACGGTGGACTCCGACGAGGAGATCTGCCCAAAGGCCAAGGCCGCGGGCAAGGTGGAGTACATGGTCAACGAAGAGAAGACCGAGTCCGAGGCCGACGCCCGCGTGCTGTTGGCCAAGACGAAGCGCGCCGCCGCCCAGAATGCGCTGAATGAGACGACAGCCAAGCTGTAAGTTCGGCCCGGCGACGCCAGTCTCTGAACAAATGTCACACAGGCCTGCTGCAACCGGCAGGCCTGTTGTGCGCGCCCTCTGCGGCCAAGCGCCGCTCGCTCCGCCGCCGGCCGTGCCGGCGGGGTCGCGGCCGAGCCGTGGCGTGGGCCCCGCGAGGCCGACGCGCGCCGCTCGACAGCAGCAAGGCGCCGGCAGTCGGCCAAGTTGGACAGGTCAGCCTCGCGGGAAACCTGCACAAGCCTGAATTCGGCCCAACCAGCCTGAACAGCGGG
>CAYYBO010000025.1:0-20984 GCA_964470125.1 uncultured Planctomycetaceae bacterium
CTGGCTGGGTTTGAGGCGCCCCTCCCTGGCTGGTTTTCAGGCGCCCCGTGACAGAAACCATACCGCGTCGCCTATCTGGTCATCGGTATAGCGATCGGCGATGAAGGTCGGAGCCCCAAAGAGTGCGATGAGGTACTCGCCGAGCGTGACTGGGTTGAGACACAAGAACCGACTTGCTGTGTCGGCGTCGTCAGACTCAGGCAAGTCGGGATCGCGATTGAACTCACGATAACCCCGGGTGAAGCAGTACTCCACCCATTCGTCGAAGGTCGGTACTTGTCGGTTTTCCATGAGCCTTCTCAACAGGCCATTGCGGTTCTTCGGGCCTTTGATCCGAACAGCACAATCCGATCTACGGGGAAGCGCTGCCGGAGAATCGCCGCCGCCTCTTCAATCGCACGGCGATCAGCATGGCTCAATGGAATCCGATCCAGCGTGGTCATGCTGACAGAGACAATACCGGCTTTGCGCCAGGAGGCAATGCCAGAAGTCGTCGAACTACGGATTGAGCAGAGCATTCACGAAGGGCTGCATGTCCTGGCCGTTCACCGTGCCGTTGCCGGTCATGTCGGCGGCCGAGACGTGGCGGGCGTCGGTGTCGTAGCCCAGCAGGACCGAGACGAAGCAGGGGATGTCGTCGGGCGTGACCCTCCAGTCGCCAGTGCAGTCGCCCCTGCGGACAGTGTCGAAGGGGGCATACTCGGCGGCGTCGATGTTGCCGTCGTTGTTGACCGAGGCCGGCACTTGATAGGCGTAGAGCAAGGCCGTGCCATCGGCGGTGGGATATGGCCCCATCGCGAGGTAGGCACGATTCGGCAGCGTGCCCAACTCTTCGACGAGATTGATCGTGCCCTCCAGGTAGCCGGACCCGGTGCCGGATGCGCACTCCGTCGTGCCGCCGGCGTCGAACCAGCCTTCGTAGTCGTTGTTGTTCTCGTCCGCGAGGTAGGCGTCCCAGTTGGCGACTTGACCCGCTTTGGCCCAGGGGGCGGCGTGGAGACTGCCGGGCGTGGCGGCCACGAAGATGAAGTGGTCGTTGCCTTCGCCCGCGTCCTCGCAGGCGACGTAGAGGACGTTGCCCTTGACGCCGGCGTAGATGTGCAAGCCGGCATTGCTCGCGACGAGCGTCGCGTCGGCGTCGAGCACGCCGTCCATTGTCCAGGTCGCGGGCGGGGTCGTCCCGCCGGAGACGGTGAAGTGCCAGTCCGCACCGCTGTTGTTGTCCCAGGCGCCGGCGCCGTTGTTGAAGCACATGTCGAGCTTGGTGGCGCTGGACTGCACCGTGACGGTGGTCTGCCAGACGGACTCGCCGGAGTTCCAGGTCATGGCCGGATCGGGGGAGATGACCGGGTTCCACTGGTTGAAGCCGTAGTGCAGATAGACATGGCTCGCTCCCTGGAGAGGTCGGCCGGAGGGGTTGTACTTGATGGTGACGTTCTGTCCGGCGACCGGCGGGTCGGGGTCAACGGTCACGACGTCGCCGCCGGAGCTTCCCGACTGACCTACCCAGACGTGCTGAATGTCGCTCTTGGCGATGTTGCTCTGCCCGTCAACCGCCTCGACGTAGTAGTCGATGAGGACGTTGTTCTGGCCGGTGATGGTCGCGCTGTAGCGAAGGGCGCGATACGTGGCGGCGAGGATGCCGGGCGGCGGGGTCACGTCGGAGGAGGTCATGGCGACGCTTTGCCAGGCGGTGACTTCAGAGCCGCCGGCGTAGGTCTCGTTCTGAACGGATGACAGCGTGTTGACACCGTCGAGGTCGGTCCGCCACTTGAGGGCTACGCTCGTCAGACCGCTGACGTCGTAGGCGTAGGTCCAGACCTGAAAGTCGGACGGCTCGGGCGACGCGCCCCATTCGTATCCGCCGGGGTTGTACGGGTCGCGCTGGGGGAGGAAGATCGTCGGGGGCACGGCATCCGTCTGTCCGGCAATGACCGGGTCGGCGAAACTGACGGCCTGATTGCAGCCTCGCGTCACGTTGCTGTCCCAAATCTCGGTACCGTCCCAGTACCAGTAGTCGCTGGCCTCACCGCAGAGCAGCCAGTGCCAGGCCTTCTCGGTGTTCGTTCCGGAGCCGGTCATCACGTTCTGCATGCAGACGGCTGGTGCGATGGCCTCGGCGGTGAAGACGCGGTTCTTGGCGGCGGTGAGGACGGCCCAACTGTTGCGATCCGGGCTCCACCCGCTGGTGTTGGGGTCGCCCAGCCACTTCTTGAACTCGGGGTCGCCGTTGTCGGCCCCGGACCAGGAGCCGTTCTCCACGTGGATCACGTCACTGGAGGCCGGCGGGAAGCGGTCGAGGTAGTCCTGGATGGTGCTGACGTCGTAGTCCGGATCGGCGGCGGCCCAGTTGACCATGTTTTGGAAGTTGCTGTGGTAGTAGGCCTCGGTGCCGCCGCCGTAATTGTCTCCGTCGTGGTGCAGGACCACGAACATGGGGTGGTTGGAGTCGGTGTTGTAGGCAATGTATTGATCCATAACCACGTCGTAGAGGAACGCGCCGTAGCCGCCGCGTCCGTCTTCATTGCCTTCATAGCGAGCGGCGGGCACCGCGATCATCTGGGTGACTGCCCCCGTGTTGGGGTTGACATGCTGCACATAATGCGGTTGATAGCCGAAGGGGGCGCTGACCTTGCTCGGGGCCCACAGATTGCTGAGCTGCACCCAGGCCCCGCCGCTGTCGACGGGATTGGGGTTGATCTGGTCGGCCTTGTTGGGGGCAAACAGGTTCGAGGCGTTGGTGTGCGGATAGCCGACGCAGGCGCGGTCGAAGTGGATGTTGTCCACGATGGCCCATTCGATGCCCTCGGCGACGAGCGCCGGGATGATCCGAGTGGAGAAGGCCGTCTCCGCAGGGAAGATGCCCTTGGAATAGGTCGGCCCGCCGTTCCAGGTCTGGCCGTAAAGATGCTTGTGCAGCTTGATCTGCATGCGGATGTCCTGCTCGTCAAGCAGGGGCATGAGGGGATGGTGATAACCAAAGGCAACCATGTCGATGCGGGGATTGCCCAGCGAGGTGTCCCAACTTACCGCTTGGTCGTAACCGGCGTCCCAGTTGTTCCACATTCCGCCGTTGACGCCGGCGGCTTCCAGCGCATTGAGGTTCTCGATCAGCGATCCGGTGAAGCTGAGTTGAGCGCCGAGGTGCGACAGGGCCAGACCGGCTTGAACGGCGTCGCGCGGCCAGGTGGTGTAGGGGCCGAAGCGCTGGTTGTGGATGTCGACGACGCTGTAGGAGAAACGTCCTGCGGCATCGGTTTGGACGGGCGTCTCGTAGGGGTAGTAGATCGGCTGGTGCATGTGCCACATGAAGCCGACGTGGATCGGGTGGTACTGCTGGGCCTGGGCAGGCGTGAACCGCACGGCTGCGGCTGCGACCGCCAACAAGACAAACGCCCTCATGCGGCGTCGCGGCGACATGGTTGATGTTCCCTCCCCGGAAAGCACGGCACCGGCGGACAGCCCAAGGGCGATGCCCGCAATCGGCTCGCGGTAAAACATTTTACTGTGAGCACAATCCGTGGTCAAAGGATTGGGCTTGGTTTACGACAAACCCCCAGGCCGGGTCGCCCAGGGCGAGCAACCGCCCTGGGCGATCCGGCCTGGATAAGCCCTGCCGCATGGGCTCCATCCTGAAGGACATGAACCGTGCCAAAGCGATCTGGACGGGCGAACGGGCTTGAGGTGGGAACGTTACCGGCTCCATTGTGGCGGCTGGCGGAATTGGCCGGCAACCTTTGGTGGATGTGGAGTGCCCAGGCCCACCGGCTGTGGGAACATGGGAACGGGTCGAGCCTCGCCTCGTTAGCGGCCGGGCAAACGTAGTGTTTATTAACCTACACGAGAGAAGGGCCCGGCGAGGCGAGGTGTCGCAAGGCCGGGCTCCCAATGCGGAAAGCTCAACCGTCTAGGTCTGCTTCGGAGGCTGGGTCAGTTTCCCATTATCACCCTTGGAAAGGCGTTGACCATATCTTTACAGGCTTTGTTGCTGCCATCCGCAGCCGTCCCGCATGACTTTCCCTCGTCGCAGTCTGGCTGTAGACAAGTCCCCGTCGTTCCACCGGCGTTACCGTAACACCGGCAGACCGCCATCATCCACGGGCCTGGTAGGATGATGCCTGCTGGTCCTTCCGGCCCGTAAATCGTTCCGTCGGAACGGACGACTGCCACGATCTGGCGGCTTGGCTCCTGACCGGTGATTTCCAGTTGGAGCATGACATAGCCGTTGATTTCGTCGACGTCGAGAACGCCGAAGGCGAGGATCGTCTCGCCGTCGCCGGCGACTACGACAAACTCAGGTCGCTGGGCCTCGTCTCGTCCGTTGGACACCACGAGCGCCTCTTGGCCGGAATCGCTTTCCGTGTGCGCGAGCCGCACGCCCACCATCGGATCCCAAAGAAGCGTTTGCTGGCTTCCACCGAGGGAGCCCTTCCACAGGTTGAAGGCGACTCCATCGTTCCATAGCCACACATCCACGGGAACCGCCGTCTGGTGGTGGACTGAAAACTGCTTCCAGTAGGAGGGGTCATCGATCGCTTGCCCCATCGGGTCGTCCGCGTAGACGGGCAAGGTGAAGAACGCCCCTACGAGGACGAGTGCTAGACAACCGACTTTCTCATTTCGCTTTTTCATTGGAGCTCCAATCAGTTTGATTTCCGCTGATTCACACCATGACGCTGCTGACCTATCGCTCACCTCGCTTTCTCCCCCGATGGGTCTTGCGTCTTGATCGCCGGCCGCGAAGTTGGCTGCGAAGTCGGCTGAGGCCGCTCCGCGGGGAGCGAGAATTCCCACTTCTGGTCGCGTGGGATGTCGCCCAACTTGTGCTGTGAGTACTCCCGGACCTTGGTCAGCGACTCGTGCTGGTCGTTTTCGGTGATCGTCTCCCACCTAAGCAGCAAGCCAGTCGCCGCGCCGAAGAAGAACTTGTCTTGTCTGGGGGCGGGTCCTGGCTGCCTCCAAAGAAGGACCCGACAGTCATGGTCGCCAACTCTGACATCCGGAAGCAGCTTGCCTTCCTCGATCCGGTTCCGGAGGACTTCATCCAAGAAACGACTCTTCTTTCCAACCCAACTGTGAAGGTACGTTCCAGTTAGGCAACCACGCCTGTTGTCCAGGAGCACCGCCGTCTTCGTGCCGCCAGGGACATAAGCATCATACGACAGACAGACGTTGCTCAGCCGGAAGTTGGGGTCGTCTGGAAATGGCAGCCACTCGGACCTGTACTCCTGGACCCGCCCATCTTCTATCACAATAGCGGCCGTCCACTGGCCGTCGAACCAGATTACCGTCTTGAGCTTCTCTTCGGCCATCTCGGTTTGGACGACCGCCTTGTAGTGGGCATCGCTCACCTCGACCCGGAAACTCAGGAACTGGTGCCCTGCAAGCACCCGCTCCACAAGTTTCCAAAGCTGTTGTTTCTTCTCCGCGTCGGCCCGGTCCTGGGCTGGGGCCGCTTGGTCTTGACCTCGTGTGGTCCATCCCAGGCTAGCCACCAACAAGACCGCTAGTGTGAACCCAATTCTTCGCATGGTGGACCCTTCCTCACGGTCATTCAACGCCTCAACTTGTTAGACGCCCGAAAGAACATCCTACCGAACCCACAATTCGTAGTCAAAGCCTCGCTTTCACGGGTATCATGCCTCGACCGAGCCACCAACAAGCAATGGAACTAACAACATGAAACGACGATCCGCTGTATTGCGAACCGCCGGTCTGCCGGCCTTACCCGAGACCTTGGCACCGCTTGGCGATCTGGGCGGCAATCTCTGGTGGACCTGGGACCCCGAGGCCCCGGCCCTCTGGGAGCAAGTCGATCATCGCCTGTGGGATCGCACGGGCCACAACCCCGTCGCCATGTTGCGACGGATCAGTCCCCGCAGACTGCGGCAGCTTGCCGACGATCCCGAATTCGCGAGAGACCTTCAGCAGGTTCAGCGCCGCATGCGGGCGTACCTCTCCGCGCGAACACCGTCCAAGAAGCAGTCCGGCCGTTCCGGTCGCGGTCTGATGGCTTACTTCAGCATGGAATTCGCTCTACACGAGTCTCTGTCCGTATATGCCGGCGGGCTTGGCGTACTGGCCGGCGACCACATGAAGAGCGCCAGCGACCTTGATGTGCCGCTGGTCGGCGTGGGCATCCTCTGGCGACAGGGCTACGTTCGCCAGCGGATCGACGCCGCAGGGAGGCAGGAGGATTGGTATGAGCGGAAGAAGCCCGAGGAGTTGCCCCTGCACCCGCTGCTGGGACCAAACCGTCGACCTCTGAAGGTGCAGGTGCAATTGGGGGATGAACGGATCGCAGTTCAAGCGTGGCGGGTCGATGTGGGCCGCACCTTTATCGTGCTGTTGGACACGGACCTCCCGGAGAACCCTCCGCGCCACCGGAGGTTGACTGATCGTCTGTATGTCGGCGACCGTGACGCGAGGATCAGGCAGGAGGTTGTGCTGGGTGTCGGCGGCTGGCGGCTGCTGGCGGCCATGAAGCTGCCGGTGGTCGGCTGCCATCTCAATGAAGGCCATGCGGCATTTTGTTGTCTGGAGCGGCTGGATGAGACGATGCGGCAAACAGGTGTTGGCTTCGAGGAGGCCTGCCGGCGGGTTGCGGCGACGACGGTATTCACGACGCATACGCCGGTGCCGGAGGGCAACGAGGTCTTCGCGCAGGAGCTGGTTGAGAAGTACGTAGGCTACTACGGTCGGCGGCTGGGAATCGGAAGAGAAAGTCTGATGGGGCTGGGTCTCGCGGGAAAGGATTGCCGCGGGGGTGGGTGCGAGAAGGGATTCTCGCACCAGCCGTTCGGGATGACGCCGCTGGCTTTGCGGCTGTCGGATAATCGTAACGGGGTCAGCAAGCTGCACGGCGAGGTCTCCCGCAAGATGTGGCGGGGGCTTTGGCCGAATCGGAAGGTCGAGCGTGTGCCGATCGGCTCGATCACCAACGGCGTACACCTGTCCACGTGGTTGCATCCGAAGATGGTCGAGTTGCTGGACGAGTATCTGCCCAAGGGGTGGAAGGAAAAGCAGGACGAGGAGGCCTGGGCCGCGGTGCAGACCATCCCGGACGAGGCTCTGTGGCAGACGCACTTGGCGATGAAGGCCGAGTTGCTCGACGTCATCCGCGGCCGTTTTCAGGGGCCTTCGCGGCGCACCGCCGGGCTGCTGCAGCCGGATGTGTTGACCATCGGCTTCGCCCGGCGATTCACGGCGTACAAACGGGCGTCGCTGGTGCTGTCGGATGCGCGGCGGCTTGCCCTATTGGTGGGCGATTCTCGCCGCCCCGTGCGGATCATCTTCGCCGGAAAATCTCACCCGGCGGACGGCGGCGGGAAGGCCTTGATCGCCGAGGTCGTGAAGCAGACTCGGTCGGCGAAGTTCAAGGGCCGCGTCGTGTTCCTTGAAGACTACGACATGGCGGTTTCGAGGAAGATGATCGCGGGGGTGGACGTGTGGCTCAACACGCCGCAGCGTCCCAAGGAGGCGAGCGGCACGAGCGGGATGAAGCCGGCGGCGCACGGCGGATTGAACCTGAGCATCCTGGACGGGTGGTGGCCGGAGGCTTGCCGGGATGGGACGAACGGCTGGGCGATCGGCAAGGGGGAGGATTACGACGGCACGGCCGCGGCGAGTCGGCGCGACGCGGCATCGCTGTATCAGCGGCTGGAGCGGGACGTGATTCCGCTGTATTACCGACGAGGCCGGGACGGTCTGCCGGGTGGCTGGATCAGGATGATGAAGCACACTCTGGCGACGATTCCGCCGGTGTTCAACGAACTGCCCGACGGCGTGTATCACTACAAGATCCTGGTGAACGGATGCATCTGGCTGGAAGACCAAAACGCGGATCCGCGGTTCCGCGAGCCGGACAATCGCGGCGGGTTCAACAGCGGCGTATTGGTCGGCCTGGACGGGACGAAGCTGGGGCCGGCCAAGCCGAACCGCGTCGATGGCGAGGCACTCAAGCACGATCCGGCCTGCGGCCGCTATTTCACGCCCATCAGCGCCGATCTGGCAGTGCTCACACTCCGCGTCCTGGCCGGCGACGTCGAACGGGTCGATATGATCACCGCTGCCGGCGAGGCAGCCATTCCCATGCGCCGGGTTGATTCTCAGTTCGGTTTCGATTATTGGTCTGCGCAAGTTTTTGCCGATGGGGACGGCCCGACGTACCGCGATCGGCTCAGCTACGTCTTCCGCCTGACCGACGGCAGCGAGCGGGTGCTGTTCGGAGCCAAGGGTATCGCGCCAAACGAAAGCGAACCCAGTTACTTCAAGCCGGATGTGAGAATGTCATTCGAGACACCTGATTGGGCCAAGAAGGCCGTCTGGTATCAGATATTCCCTGAGCGATTCCGAAACGGCGATCCCAGCAACGACCCGCCGCGGACAGTGCCCTGGACGCATGAGTGGTTCAAGCCGTACAAGGGGAAAAGCCGAAACGCCGAAACGCCGAAACGCCGAGATGAGGAGGGTGCGAGAAAGGATTCTCACACCAGCGACTCTCGCACCAGCGGTTCGACGGGAGGCGAGGCGGCGGCGAGAGACTTTGTTGAGGAGGGCACCTTCCAGCAGTTCATCTTCGACCGCCGCTATGGTGGGGACTTGCAGGGTGTTCGCGAGAAGCTCCCATACCTCCGCGACCTTGGCGTGACCGCGATCTACTTCAACCCGGTCTTCATCGGTGAGTCGCTGCACAAGTACGACGCCTCGGACTTTCGCCACATCGACGACTTCTTCGGGGTCAAGGACAGCCTGCAGAAGATCAAGGGCGAGACGACCGATCCAGCGACTTGGCAGTGGTCGGACAGCGACCGCGTGTTTCTCGATTTCCTCAAGGAGGCCCATCGACTGGGCTTCAAGGTGATCCTGGACGGCGTCTTCAACCACGTCGGCCGAGACTTCTGGGCCTTCAAGGACGTGCTGAAGAACAAGCAGAAGTCACCTTACGCCGATTGGTTCGAGATCAAGAGCTGGGAGCCGTTCCATTACAAGGCCTGGGACGGAGATGACGGCTTCCTGCCCGTGCTGAAACACGACGAGGCCAAGGGATTGATCGAGCCGATTCGCGAGCACCTCTTCGCCGTCACGCGGCGATGGATGGACCCCGACGGCGACGGCGACCCGTCCGACGGCATCGACGGCTGGCGGCTGGACGTGGCCAGCGACATCAACGCCAACTTCTGGCGCGACTGGCGAAAGCTGGTCAAATCAATCAACCCGGACGCCTATATCGTCGCCGAACTCTGGGAGGAGTCGCGCGTCTGGCTGGACGGTCAGACCTTCGACGCGGTGATGAACTATCCGTTCGCCCGAGCCTGCCAGAAGTTCTTCGTCAACCAGAAAAAGCGGGCCGATCCGAGCGAGTTTGACAAACAGCTCCGCGAAAACCTCGGCTGGTATCAGCCGCAGGTCAACTACGTCCTGCAGAACCTGCTGGACAGCCACGACACCGATCGGGCGGCGTCGATGTTCATGAACCCGGACCTTGAGTACGACAAGGCCAACCGGCTTCAGGACAACGGGCCGGACTACAACCCGGCCAGGCCCACGCCGGATTGCTACGAGAAGCTGAAGCTGGAGGTGATGTTCCAGATGTGCTTCCTGGGCGCGCCGATGGTGTACTACGGCGGCGAGGTGGGCATGTACGGGGCGGACGATCCCTCATCCCGCAAACCGATGTACTGGGAGGACCTGATGCCGTACGACGATCCCGACGAGCGGATTGTGCCGGGCCTGCGGGATCATTTCCGACGGATGATCGCCATTCGCAACACGCATCCGGCGCTGCAGCTTGGTTCGTTCGAGACGTTGCTGGCGAATGACTCGCTGCGGATGTATGCCTTCGCCCGCACGCTGGGAGACGAGACCATCGTGGTGGTGCTGAACAACAGCGATAAGCCGCACAGGCTGAACGTGCCCTCGCCGTGGCCGGCGGAGGCCCGAATCATCCGCCTGGACGACCCCGCGGCGTACGAAGTGGTTGATGCGTCAAAGGACGACCCCAAAGCCCGACCGGCGGTCCGGCTGATCGAAGGGCACAAGTCGCCGATCAAGACGGTTGACGGCCGACTGAAGGGCATTACGCTGGGCCCGCGGAGCGGGGTGATCCTTCGGCGGGCGGAGTAGCCTCGGACCCGAGCGGCTCTGGAGTCGTTCTCGACGCGCCGCTCTCTCTGCGGTTTTGGACACATGGATCGTTGGCGTGTGGCGATTGGAGCGGTCGTGGTGGGGGCGCTGCTCTATTGGCTGTACCCGTCATCGGGCGGGGCAGGTCTCTCGCGGCGCCTGAGCAGCCAGGACCAACCGACCGAAGTCACCATCTGGTTCAACGGCGTCGTCTTCGGCCGGCACTTCGACGCCGTGGATGCCTTCGAACGCCGCTTCCCGCAGTACAAAGCGATACTGGGCTCGAGCGCCGTCCGCACCGGCCTGGAAGGCGAAGGCAATCCGCAGCGTCTCATGTGCGGCATCGCCGGCGGGGTTCCTCCGGAAGTCGTCGAGTATGACCGGTTCGCCATATGCCAATGGGCGGCGCGAGGGGCGTTCAAGGACTTGACGCCGCTGATCGAGCGAGACTTGAAGGAACTCGAGGAGGCTCAGGCCGGACTGGCGGCCCTTCGCGAGCAGGCCAAGACTGACGGCTCTCCGGAGACAGCCGGTCAACTGGCCGAACAGGAGCAACGCGTCGAGCGACTCGAGAGGTACATCATTCGGCCGGACGACTACTACGAGCAGACCTGGAACGAGTGCCAGTATCAACCGCCGGGGGCGGCCAGGCCAGGCCACTATGGCATCCCCAATTACATGGATGACCGGGTCTTGTACTACAACAGCGACATGCTGGTGCAGGCCGGCTTCGCCGACGCGGAGGGCAATCCCAAGCCTCCGGATTCATGGGAACAGATCCTCAGCAAGCGCGTGGACGTCGCCGATGCGGCCATCGACGGCCATCGCGTTCACAGTGATTCCGTTGATTTCATGGCCGCCGGCGTGCGGCCCGGTGATACGCTCTCGCACATCGCCGACAACGGCGTCGTCCGCCGATGCCACGTCGATCAGGTGGTCGGTCCGCACGATCTGACCATCCGCTCGGCTTACGCCCGACGAAAACTCTCTCTGCCCAAGAAGTCGAATCAGCATGTCAAGGTATTCGACGGGGCCGGCTACGCCCTGCGCCTCAGCCGCTGGGATGACGACGGTCGTCTCAAGCTGGTCGGCTTCGAGCCCCAGCACGGCAACGCCTGGCTGTATTTGTACGCCTGGGCCAACGGCGGGCGGTTCCTCAGCGAAGACGGGCGTACATGCACGCTCGACGACCCGCGGGTGATCGAGGCCCTCCAGTGGACCACCGATCTCTACGACTCCATGGGCGGCTCCGCGGAGGTCAACGCCTTCAAGAAGTCATTCCAGGCCGACGCCCAGGACCCCTTCATCATGGGCCAGATCGCCACCTTCATCAACGGCGACTGGTTCATGCGCGACCTGGTCCGTTACAAGCGCGAGATGCGTTTCGGCACGCACCCCGCCCCTGTGCCGCAGCGACGGATTGACGAGGGCCATAGGAATGTCACTTGGGTGGCCGGTTTCGCCCTCTGCATCCCCGCGACCTGCCCGAATGACAAGCTGGACGCCGCCTGGGCCCTGGTGAAGTTTCTCTCCTCCGTCGAGGGCGGCATGGTGATGAACGAGCACGACGCCCAACGCGAACGCGCCCAAGGCCGTCTGTACATCTCCCGTCTGGCCGCCAACCGCGAGCTCAACGAGACTCAGTACCAGCGCTACGTCAACGTGCCGGAGATGCCCGACCGCGTCAAACGGGCCATGCAGACCCACATCGACATGCTTAAGCACGGCTTCTTCCGACCGGTTTCGCCCGCCGGCCAGGTGTTGTGGAACGGTCAGGCCGACGCCCAGGACTCCGCCTGGAGTCACACCATGACGCCGGCGGCGGCCCTGGACTACGAAACCCGGCGTGTGCAGCGGGCTCTGGACGGGTTCTACGTCGTGCCCGTGAATCCGACGATCGTTCACTGGGGCAGGCTCGTCTGGCTGTACGCCGCCTTGATCGTGGCAGTCGCCGCCGCCGTTTACGTCCGCTTCCGCCGCCGCAACCAAGCCCGCGGTTTCTACCGACAGGAATGGTCCGCCGGGCTGGCCTTCGCCTTGCCCTGGCTGATCGGCTTCATCGTGCTTTCCGGCGGGCCGATGGTCTTCTCCGCCATCATGAGCACGACGCAGTACGACGTCATCAACCCGGCCATCTACGTCGGCGCCGACAACTACCGCGAGATGTTCACCGTTGATTGGGGCGGGCCGGATGACCAAGGGGGCGAGACGGTGCCGACCGGCGTCCGTCGCTCGCTGCTCAACACGCTGTACATGGCCATCGGCTTGCCGATCGGCATGGCCATCGGTCTGGCTCTGGCCATGCTGCTGGACGTCCGGGTCAGCGGGCTGAAGTTCTATCGCACTTTCTTCTTCCTGCCGGCGATCATGCCCATCGTCGCCGCCAGCATCCTGTGGATTTGGGTCTTCAACGCCCAGAACGGGCTGCTCAATCACATTTTACGATTCGTCGGCATCGAGCAACTCATCGAGTGGGCCGGGGCCCACGTAAGCTGGCTCAACATACAGACGCCGATCAGTTGGCTGACCAACAAGCAGACTTCCAAGATGGCCCTCATCATCATGAACCTGTGGGCCGCCGGCTCCAGCATGATCATCTGGCTGGCCGGGCTGAAGGATATCCCCACGCACCTGTATGAGGCAGCGTCGCTGGACGGCGCCGGGCCGATCCGCCGCTTCTTCAAGATCACCCTGCCGATGCTCTCGCCCTACATCCTGTTCAACCTCATCATCGGCTTGATCGCCACCTTCCAGATATTCACCCAAGCCTACATCATGACGCCCAACGGCTACCCCGAGCGCTCGACGTACTTCTACGTCTACAAGTTGTTCGACGAGTGCTTCTCGTATTTCCGATTGGGCTACGGAGCCGCCATGGCCTGGGTGCTGTTCGTCATCCTGATCGTGCTGACGCTGATCAACATGCGGATATCGAAGAAATGGGTGTATTACGCGGGAGAATGAAGAGTTGAGTTCATGAACCGCTCGCTTCCCATCTGGCGCCGCCTCCTCCTGCACGCCGTGCTGCTCGGCGGGTCGCTGGTGTTCGTGTTGCCTTATCTCTGGCTGCTGGGAACGAGTTGGAAGCTGAACAAGGAGGTCCAGGCGGAGGGAGCCTCTATCTTCCCTCAGGCCCCGGCGCCGAGAGCCCAAAGCCCCTACATCGACGAGCGCACGTTCCGCGACATCGAGCGGCCCGCCGACGTAGGGCGGCACCGCTGGGAAGGGTGGATGCAGCAGGCCGTCACCGACGAGTTGGGCAAGGTCGTCGATGCCTGGCAGGACCCGCGAACGGACGGCCTGCCCCCCGACGCCCTGCGGGCTGAACTGGTCCAGGGCCTCTTCAAGCAGCTTGGCGGCCTCCTTCCACCGGAGGCTTGGTCGGCTGAGGAGACCACCTTCCGCGAAGCCGTCCGCAAGGCGCTGCGGCCGCAACTGGTCACCGATTGCTTCGATCAATGCTACCGCTACTTCGCCTTGAGCAAGGTGCTGCTCAAGGACAGCAACTACCACATCTACGATTTGACAGCCGACAAGCCCATCCAGGATTTCTGGCGTTTCACCAGCGGGGCGATTGCCAGCGTGGAATCCCGGCCGGAGGGAGAGCGAGAATCCGCCGTCGTCTTCTACGATTTCGCCGAGGGCAAATCGTTCGAGCTGGCGGGGCAGTTTCAATCGCCCGTGGACTTCGCCGACTTCAAGCGGATCAGCGTCAGTTTCCGCCGCGACCAGACCTGGCACGAGCTTCGGGCCTATCTCGAAATCGACGGCAAGCTTTACTACTCCCGCTCGCCGAAGTATCTCGGCGAGGACAACTTCTGGGAGGTCTCGTTTCAGCTTCCCAGCGAGGATGACCGCCGCCTTATGCCCAAGCTATACGTTCTGCTGGACGAGATCGCCGCCGGCCCGCAGTATGACCACGGCAAGGACGTGATGAGACTGCGGATCGAGGTCTCGCGGAGCTCCGTCCCGGAAGCCTACTGGGCCAAGGGCACCGAGAATTACCGCAGCGTCTTCGCTGAAGTGCCGTTTTGGCGGTATCTCTCGACCAGCGCCTTTTTAGCCATCGCCAACATCATCGGCACCTGCCTCTCCTGCTCGCTGGCCGCCTACGCCTTCGCCCGACTGCAATGGCCCGGCCGCGACCTCTGCTTCGTGCTCGTGTTGGCGACGCTGATGATCCCGCCGCAGGTGACCATGATCCCGTCGTTCGTCATCTACCGGCAGCTCGGCTGGTACAACACGCTGGCCCCCCTGTGGGTGCCGAGTTGCCTGGCGATCAACGCCTTTGCCATCTTCCTGCTCCGCCAGGCCATGAAAGGCCTGCCGCGCGATCTGGAAGACGCCGCCAAGATCGACGGCTGCGGCTACTTCCGCACTTATTGGCACGTTGCCCTGCCGCTGATGCGGCCGACGCTCGCGGCCATCAGCGTCTTCACCTTCATGTACGTCTGGAACGACTTCATGGGCCCGCTGATTTACGTGAACGATCAGCGCCTCTATCCCCTGGCCCTCGGCCTCTTCAGCTTCCTCGCCGGACGGGAAAACCAGTTTACCCTCATTATGGCCGGGTCGGTCATCATGACCATCCCCGTTGTGGTGACTTTCTTCTTCCTGCAACGCTACTTCATCCAGGGCGTCGCTCTGACGGGCATGAAAAATTGAGACGCAACGGCCGCTTCACCCGAGCAACCGTCCCTCGACCTGCAACGGCAAAGAAACACGGCCCGCAGCGCCCCCCAGGAGCGCCCGAGCCGTGCAGTGAGCAAAGAGGCTGAAACGAACACCCGCTCGTCTCAGTTCAGAATGATGTATCCCAGTTTCGCCGTGGTCCTGGCGGCCTTTGTCGTCGCAGTCTTGAAACCGACGGTGTTAGCGCTGCAGTCAATATCCCACGCAGGACAGGCGTAAGGATCCTCACCGTTTGGATCCGCAGGCACCGTGAACGAAGCGTTCCCTTGGCTGTACTGAAAGTACGGGTTGGCCAGGAATACGTAGGCTCCGTTCGGTGTAATGCGCATCGTTCCGCCAAACCCGACGGATCCATTGTTGGTCGTCGCGCCGTCGATGCGGACGCCGGCAGCCGCCTTGACGAAGCCCGGGCCGGGAACGGCGCCGACGGCGGCCCGCTGATCGCCGCCCACCCGGTCATTGGCGTCGAAGTTTGCGAAGAAGCCGAACACGTTGTTGCCGATATCCAGGTCGAAGATGGCCTGGGCATCGGTCAATGCTCTGATGGTGTCCGTAGCCAAATCAACCAGAATCGCCTCGGGGAAGGCTTGGTTGTCCACGGCGATGACATAGTTGCCATGGATTTGCATTTGGACGTCGCCAACGCCGTTGGGCGAGGGAATCTGCCGCGGCGCCGCGGCAGGCGTGGCGATGTTGTAAACATAGAAGGTGTTGTTGGCGACCGCGACGACGATTCCCGTGGAGGCGTCAACGGCCACCTGCCGAACCTGAAGGCCGGTTGCGGCAGGGTTGGTGGCGAATGCGATCAGGTTCGGGACGCCGGTGGTTACGTCGATCACCTTAATGATCTTGCCGTCGGCCACGGTAGCCTGGTCGCAGACCACCACGCAGTAATTGCCGTCGGCCTGAATGTTCCCTATATCTCGCTGGCTGGCCGGGATGCGTGAGAGGCGAATCAGGTTGGCTGCAAACGTCTGTGTGATGGCCGCCACATCGACGTTATAGACGCTGACTTGAAAGGCGATTCCGCTGCCGACGTGCCCCACCAGGAAAATCGTCCGATTGCCGACCGCGAAGTCGCTGTTATCGTAGTTCGCGGTGTTCGTCACCGGCGTAGCGGCAACGGGGTTCGTTGAAGGCACAACGTAGGATACACCGGTCGTCGCACTGGTGCCGAAGGCGATCACATCGTTGCCGCACGCCAAGCCGGCATCGTGCCGCAGGTCGATGTCGGTCTTCACAATCGTGAACGGCGGTGCGCCACCACCACCGCCGCCACCACCACCGCCGCCACCACCACCGCCGCCGCCTGGCAAGCCCGTATCGCACGCCAAACCGGCCGACAGCATCAGCCCCAATGCAAGACCGATCACACACTGACACTTTGAGAACGACATCGCTACGTCTCCTTTCTGATTTCCCAATTTCTCGGGCGAGGCTTCAATGATCGCTTCACCCTCCCACGCGGGCGGAGCCGACACCATGCCGGCCCACCCAGGTTTTCACGCAGCCCCTGGGCAAGTGGCTCCTGGTACAGATCCCGGCAATCCTCCAGACCGCCCCCGCTACGTCCGAGGCATGACAGGTGGTTACTTCGCCGGCACGCTCGACTTGAGCATGCGGAAGCAGGCATATTGCTTCGAGTTTGCAAAGCGGAAAGGAAGCCCCGGCTTAACACCGGCTTCCTCCTTCGTGTAGAAGACCATGTGGTAGCAGTAGACCAACTCAGGATCAGCCTTGCCGCTGAACGCCACCAACAACTCGATGCTGTACTGCGTCGGTTGCTCGGTGAGAGGGGCCTTCTTCGAGACCTCCCAGCCCTTTCCGGTTACGCACGCCGCCAGCGGCGCATGTTCATCCTCGTACTCGGGCTTGCTCCAGTTCGACTGCTTGCCCAGGAACTCCAGCGCCGCCGCCGCCAGCTCATCCGGCTGGCCCGGGCCCGAGAACTCGGCCTTGTGGCCGGGCCACTGTTTCTCGCCGAGGGCCTTCTTCCAAACCGGCTTAACCTCCTGGACGGTCGCCTTGGCCTTGCCGATTCGGGGCGCAAAACCGCCCTTGGGGTCCCACCGCTCGGCCAGCTTGTAGTAGCGCACGGCATCTTCCGCGCGGATCAACCTGCGTTCGAGCTTGTCCAGGCTGTCGCCCGACGAGCGGGTGGCAATCCCCAGGGCATCGTCGCCCCATTTGACCGCCCAGCCGGCATATTTCTTCTCCAGTTCGGCGATCTCGATGTTGGCGGCGACGTTGCCAACCTCGTATGCCCCCAACGAGATATCGTGAGGCTTCTCTATACCTTCGAAGGCCTTGCCAATCGCGAGGTGATCCTTGCCGTAACGCTTCTTGAAGCTTTTCCAAGCCGGCTCGAACTGCTTCTTCCAGGCTTCCCATTCTTCCCTGAAGGCCGCCCCCCTCTTCTTCGCGTCGCTCTCTGACAGGAAGGTCCGCTGGTATTCGACGCAGAGTTTGTCCAGCGTCCTCCAGTCTTCAAGGGCCTGCTGTTGGTCAATCTGAGCCTGCACCGGCGTAGCCAGCACACAAGAAATGACAACTGCCCCCGCCAAACAAGCTACTACCCGATTTGTGGACATTTCATGTGCTCCTATTCTTGCGCATCGCCGCCTCGCGCGACGTAAAGCCCCGTGGCGGTCGCCAAACTGGCCGGCTTGTCTCCTCCTCCTTGAAACGCGACAATAGGCAAAGAAGTGCGCAACGAGCCTGGAGGCTTCTCGGCGCCGAGCAGGAGTCGTATGTCCGAGCGGACCGACCTGACGCGGATACTCAAACAGGCAAGCGACGGTGATGTTTCAGCCCTAAACCGCCTCATGCCCTTTGTTTACGACGAGTTGCGGGCCCTCGCCGAAAGCTACTTACGCCAGGAGCGAGCCGACCACACCCTTCAGGCCACCGCGCTGGTCCACGAAGCCTACGTCCGACTGGTCAAGCAAGACGAAGTTGAATGGCGAAGCCGATCTCACTTCTTCGCCGTTGCGGCTCAGATGATCCGGCGAATCCTGGTGGACCATGCCCGCGGGCACCAAAGGGCCAAACGCGGCGGCGGCGTTCACCGCTTGCGGCTCGACGACGTGCCGATCACCGAACGGGAGATCGACCTCGTAGCCCTTGACGAAGCCCTTCAGGACCTGGCGACGCTGCACCCTCGCCAAGCTCAGATCGTAGAGTTGCGATTCTTCGGGGGGTTGACCTTGCGAGAGGTGGCCGCCTTCCTCAACATCTCGTCCCGCACTGCCAGCGGCGACTGGAGCATGGCCAAGGCCTGGCTGCGGCGTGAGCTCCGCCAGGCATCAGAGTCGTAATCTGATGTGTGAGCGGCGCTCGTGGTAATCCGGCTGGTGAGGAAGCCTGGATTCCGCCGAGCGTCTTGCCGTGAAGAAGCCCGCCTAGCCTGCCAACACGCGCCGCTTGGTCAAGTAGCCGAGCAGCTTCGAAACCGACTCATCCAGTTTCGCTTGCCCGTTCTTCAGCACGACCTCGGGCCGCTCCGGCGCTTCATACGGATCGCTCACGCCTGTGAACTGCTTGATCTGTCCGGCGCGAGCCTTCGCGTAGAACCCCTTGGGGTCCCTCTGCTCGCACACCTCCACCGGCGTATCCACGAAGACCTCGATGAAAGGGATGCCGGCTTCGTCGTGGAGCTTGCGGACCAGGTCCCGGTCGGCGCGATAGGGGCTGATAAAGGCGGTAATGGTAACCGCGCCGGCATCGGCAAAGAGTTTGGCGACCTCGCCGATCCGCCGGATGTTTTCCGCCCGGTCTTCGGCCGAGAACCCGAGGTTCTTGTTCAATCCGTGACGGATGTTGTCGCCGTCCAACACATAAGCCAACCGCCCTTGCTCAATCAGAAGGTGCTCAAGCGAGAAGCCTATTGTGCTCTTGCCGCTGGAGGGCAGACCCGTCAGCCAGATTGTGCAGCCCTTCTGCCCCAGCAGTTGCTGTCTTCGCGATCTCTCCACGTGGCCTTCGTGCCACACGACGTTCGTCGCCCTGATCTCAGTCATGGTGTCCTTTCACAAGTCAGCGATTGTACGCCGGGGCGCAGCGTGATGCCATCAGCAGCCGTCCGGCCTCGGATCGCGCCAGCCGGCAGGAGGCCGTCCGCCGTCTACGTCTCCTGGAACAGCGGCGTGCTCAGGTATCGCTCCCCCGATGAAGGCAGGATGACGACGATCATCTTCCCGGCGTTCTCCGCTCTGGCCGCCAAGCGGCTCGCCGCGCAGAGGGCCGCGCCGGAGGAAATGCCGCAGAGGATCCCTTCCTCCCTGGCCGATCGCCGCGCCATGGCCATCGCGTCCGCCGAATTAACCCGAATAATGTCGTCAATAATCGCGGTGTTCAAGATCTTCGGCACAAAACCCGCCCCGATGCCCTGGATCTTGTGTGGTCCAGGCTTAAGCTCGTGACCTTGCAGGGTTTGCGTCAGGACCGGCGACTCCTCGGGCTCCACGGCAACGCAGCGGACGGAGGGCTTTCTCTCCTTCAACACCTCCCCGACGCCGGTGATTGTTCCTCCAGTCCCAACACCCGCTACGAAAATGTCAATCTTTCCCGCCGTGTCGGCCCATATCTCCTCAGCCGTCGTCCGTCGGTGTACTTCGGGATTCGCCGGATTTTCGAATTGCTGCGGCATGAAGCTCCCCGGTGTCTGCGCCGCCAGTTCCTGGGCCTTGCGGATCGCACCCGACATGCCCTCGGCGGCGGGGGTCAGCACGAGCTGAGCTCCGAGCGCTTTCAGCAGCATCCGTCGTTCCACGCTCATCGACTCCGGCATGGTCAACGTCAGCTTGTAGCCGCGCGCGGCGCAGACGAAAGCGAGACCGATCCCCGTGTTCCCGCTCGTCGGTTCGATGATTTCTGTATCCACGCCGATCTTCCCCGCAGCCTCGGCTGCCTCGATCATCGCCTTGGCGATGCGATCCTTTACGCTTGCGAGCGGATTGAGGAATTCGAGTTTGGCGAAGACCTGTGCATGTGATGCGATTACTCTGTTTATCCGAACAACGGGCGTTTGGCCGATCACCGGCACGATGTTTTCATATAGCGGTCTCATTTTTACCTCTCCGCGATACCCCTGCTACAGAACGAGCGATGAGGAGTCCGAGATCATAGGCCGTGGAGATCGCATCGTCCAACCTGAGCTGCCGGGTAGAACGGCGATGCTGGCGGCACAGACGCCGCACTCGCCTTAGGCACCCAAGATAGCGCATAACATACCTATGGATATAATATTATGGTTATCTATTGACGTCGCGACACGGCTCTGTTAAGAGAACGCTTCGTTGGACCCCGTCGCTTCGGAGTTCGGAGTGCGAATGCTCCTAGGGCCCCGCCGCGGGCAACCAGTCTGAGGAGCCGATAACGTGAATCGCCGTGCAACCCGCAAGATCAAGCAAGTCTGCGTCGCCCTGGCAGCCGGTCTCGTATTTGGGAGCGCAACCTGCGTGCAGCAAGTGGCTGACGCCGTCGGCACGGGCTTATCCGTGACCGGCGCCACCGGAGTTCTAGGCGCTGACGGCAGCCGCGCGGCGATCAACCTAGGTAGCAGCCTAGACTTGGTCGCTGACCTCATGCAATTGTCGCGACTCCACAACTGACCGGAGCCAAGGTCGCACGATTGCAAGCCACAGATTCCGTGTTTTGGGCTCTCTTATTGGACCTTTCCGCACTGAAAGCTGCCTCACGCCGGCGTGGATCGGCGGGCGGCTAGACGCCGCAGGCAAACAGGAATCCTGGGTGGACGATCGTCGAAGCCCGAAGAGCATGATCCCATGCGACCAGCGAACCGGGCATCGCTGTCGGTGCGCCCGCAGCCTGGGGGACGCTGCGGCCCCTCTTACGACAAATGAAGTTGGAGCGTGCCGGCCCCCGCAGGGTACCTGTGCCGTCTGGCCCCTGCCGGCGCGCACGAAGATCACCGTTATCGGCGGCTCGGCGCACCGCCGAGGTGGGCGGCCCATCGCGATGAAAGCACTGCCGACCAACCACCCGCCTTTGACAGGCAGCGCGGGCTGCGATACCGTGGGATGCCGGTTGACGACCGGGATGACAGGAGAGTTGAGGTACAGGAGATATGACGCGCCTCGCTTCCCACCATGGGCGGCCCGCCGGCCGCGTGGCTATTATCGGGTTCGCGGTTGTTTCCGAAACAT
>CAYYBO010000026.1:0-666 GCA_964470125.1 uncultured Planctomycetaceae bacterium
TCCAGGCCCAGAAATACTATCGGCAGATCAGGGGTTATTGGGATAGGCTCTAAGGGTCGTGTTGTGGAAACCGGAGTCCTCAAGCAGATACACGGGCGTGGTGGAGAAACCATAAGCCAACAGAACAACGCCGATGATCAACGAATTGAGGGCGTTTCGCCTGGCAGGCTCGTACATGGATTGCCTCCCGCCGTCACAAGTCCGGACCGAAGGGCGACGCAAGTGAAGCGTGGCCGAACTCCACGTTGATGCCCTGCTCGCGAAGATAGGCCACCACCGCGTCGACCTCGGCTGGAGGACCCCACAGTACAAGCGACATGATGGCCACTTCTGTCCCGGTTGAAGATTGCGTGATCTTGAAGGTCACGTCGAAGCGGCGGGATATTTCCCATAAGAAGGGGCGCCGCTTCTGGGCGCCAAGGAACGTAAGCCATAGCTTTCGCTCAACCAGCGGCTGATCGGTCCTGGGGGCGAACTTTCTCATCGGGACATCGGGAAACTCGGCTTTGCACTGCTGGGAGGAGAGCGTCTTCAGCGAGACGTTGAGCGACTTGAGGTATTCTTTCGCCGCCTTCACGTCCGCAGATTTGCCCACCAGCGAGAGACGCATGGTCCCCGACTGCATACCCACGGTCAGCGAGTCGATGTTGAACATGAGGCTCTTGA
>CAYYBO010000026.1:676-1807 GCA_964470125.1 uncultured Planctomycetaceae bacterium
TTCCTGCACATGGGCCCGCTGAAACGTCAATTCCAGCCGATGTCTGACCAGCATCGTTAACCCCTGTCGGGACTCTTCGCCGCCGGGAAGTCGCGCGGCGGCGATTCCGATCTTCGCTTTGTCGGATTATACCGACCGCCTGCCTCGGCCATACTTGTACGGCTGCGAAGGTCCGTCCGTCAAGCTGATAACCTCGCCGCTACACTTCTCCAGCAACCGGGCCGGCGGGGCCCTCCCCGAGCTGCTCAGTCTGGCGGGCTTCTTTGCTCCTGGCCCAAGGCCTCTGTCGCTGCTGCCAGCCAGTCCTTTGCCTGTTGCGCCTGTTGCGGGTCTGTGAGGCGCAGAAGGCAATCGCTCAGGCACTTCTGCGCGGCTTGGTACTGCTTCAGGTACTTGGCATACACAATGCCCAGAAGCAGCTTCACCTGAACCACGTTACTGTCGCCCGGGTAAGCCTTCAAGAATTTCTCGTAGGCTGCCGCCGCCTGCGGATGCCGTTGCAAAGCCATGAGTTGGTTTGCCACCAGCAGCATGTGCTTGCGAGAGAGACACTGCTCCGGCGCGGCAGTCGTTAACTCTTCGTAGCGATCCGCCGCCGTCGTGTAGTCTCCGCCGGCCAGCAGCTCGGCGATCTCCGCTCGAAGCCTAGTGATCGAGTCAAGTTGTTCGGGTAAGACATCCTCTATGGGGCGGGCCGTCCCGAAGGAGACCGGCCGAGCTACACGCCCGTACATCGCGCGGGCCCGAGCGTCGGGATCAGCCATCTCCGTCTTCAGGCCCTGGCGTTTTCGGAAGCGTTGGATCAGGGCGACGATGTCGTAGTGATCCCTGGGCAACGCCCTAATCAAGAGCAGCAAGGCGCACACGGAGAATCCGAAGAAGTAGCCGCCCAAGTGGGCGGAATAGGCGACCGAGGACATCTCTTTGCCGGCAACCAGAGAGGGAGCCAGCACGTTGTCCCACAGGATAATCTTCAAGCCGATGAGCAGCAAAGCCTGCACGTGCATGGTACCGAGGTAGAACCACGGCATATCTGGTACTGTTCCCCCGGAGCGAGGTCACCGTATTCTACTGGGTGTGGTTCTACCTCGGTACCATGCACGTGCAGGCTTTGCTGCTCATCGGCTTGAA
>CAYYBO010000026.1:1817-20614 GCA_964470125.1 uncultured Planctomycetaceae bacterium
AGCAGCAAAGCCTGCACGTGCATGGTACCGAGGTAGAACCACAGCCAGTAGAATACGGTGACCTCGCTCCGGGGGAACAGTACAAGATATGCCGTGGTCACGCCGGCGATCGACCCGCTTGCGCCGATCAGGTTGCCTTCAGACGTCATCGCATAGGCCACACCGGCGAACACGCCGCTGGCCAGGTAGAACAGCAGGTAGGCCAAATTGCCCATCTTCGAGTTCACACTGTTGCCGAAGACCCATAGGAAAAGCATGTTGCCAAAAAGGTGCCAGAAGTCTCCATGGAGGAACTGGTAGGTCATGAAACGGAACAATTCCGGGCTGGCAAGCGAGAGCATGAAACGCCGCTTGAAGCCTTCGCCGGTGGCCATCCCGGTCACGTGCCCAAGCACGTCCGTGGCAAGATAGATCAGCACGTTGGTGAAGATCAGCAGGTGATTGAGGCGCGGTCGGCGACGTACCGGCGAATCCGTTCGAATGGGGATGAATAGCAGCAAGGGCCGGCGTTCTCCGAACCGCCCGACCGCATCCTCAGAGCGGTTAGGAGGCCGCTCCAGCGGGGGCCGCGGCGCATTCTAACCCGCATCAGCGGCGGCACAAACAGCTCTTAGCCGGTCGGGGAGCCGGAGCGAAGCAAACCGCCCACCTGACGGTTCTCTCCTGCCCGACCCAGGGAAAATCGGAGACTGGGCTGCGCAGGTCTGGTAATGCAACGAAACGGCGGGTACAATTAATCAGCGTATCCCGCGTCATCAAGAGGCGGAGGAGGGACGGCGCCCACCGTACGCCAGGTGAGCTTGCGCGACCCGGCGGGAGCTTGTCTATGAGCAGCAGCCTCATCGGTCTTGGCAGCAACTGGGATCAGCGGCTCGGCGCCAGCGACAGTCGGCTTGATCGCCGAAGTCCCGCTTCCCATTCCGAGATGCGGAGCATCCTCAGTCTCGCCGAAGGCCGGGGGGCCACCGACGTGCATCTCGCCGCGGGCGCCCCCGTGCTGTTACGCATCGAGGGTGAGTTGGTGCCGGCGACGCGGCATCCGCTACATGCCGACCAAACAAAACGCCTGGCCTACACACTTCTGGCCGATGATCAGATTCAGCAATTCGAGAAAGATCACGACCTTGATTTCATGCTCGTTTCGCCGGAGGGGCGGCGCTTCCGCGTCAACATCAGCCTGAACCACGGTGCGGTCGGGGCGGTCATGCGACTGCTCCCACACCAACCGATCCCCTTGGATCGCATCCGCCTGCCGAAAATCGTGCATCGGCTCCAGAGGGCGCGCAAGGGCCTGATCCTGATCACCGGCAGCACGAGTCAAGGCAAGACCACGACACTTGCGAGCATCATTGACGCGATCAACAGCAGCCAGCGAAAACACATCGTCACCATCGAGGACCCTGTCGAGTATTTGCACGCCAACAAGAGCTCGATCATCCGTCAGCGGGAAGTCGGCAAGGACACACACTCCTTCGCGCAAGGGCTGCGGGCGGCGCTGAGGCAGGACTGCGACGTCCTCGCCATCGGCGAGATGCGCGATTACGACACCATCAAGATCGCCTTGACCGCGGCCGAGACCGGCGTTTTGGTGCTCTCGACGCTTCACATCATGTCGATCGACAAGATCATCGAGCGGCTGCTTGCCTACGCCCCGGAGGGTTATGAAGGCCAGGTCCGCACGCAGCTTGCCGAGGCCCTGCTGTGCGTCATCCATCAAGAGCTGCTGCCCACCGTCAACGGAGCGAAACGCGTGGCTTGCGAGGTGCTTGTGGCCACGGAGGCCGTCCGAAACCTGATCCGCAACCGCGGAACGTATTACTTGCGGAGCGTCATCGCCACCGGCCGACGATACGGAATGCAGACTATGAAGTCCTCGCTGGACCAGCTCAGAGAAGAAGGGGAGATCAGTGATTCGCTGTATCGTGTCGTGGCCGAGAATTATCGCTAGGCGAGGCGCGGAGTACACGACCGGGCGGTGAGCACCGGCAAACCAGTAACATGGGCCGGGCGGAGGTATCGGGCCCGGAGAGCATCAACGATGCATCGAGACGAAGCGATGAGGCTGCTGCGTGGAGGAGAGGAGGGCATCCGCGAGTGGAACCTCCGCGCAGCCGGTGCCGAGGGAATCCCCGATCTGAAAAACGCGTTTCTCATCAACGCCGACCTGCGCTCGGCAGATTTCCGAGGGGCTTGCATGATCGGCGCCAACCTCTCCCAGGCCGATCTCCGCGGCGCGACACTGGCCGGCACCCAGCTTGTCGGAGCCGACCTCCGCGGCGCGGATTTACGGGGCACCGATCTGCGTCATGCGAATCTCAGCGGCGCGGTCTTCGGCAACACCCTGATTTCCTGCGACCTCTCACAAGTGGGCGGGCTCGACTCCGCCATACACGTCTCGCGGTCAATCCTGGATGTACACTGCTTATCGAGCCTTCGCGGGAAACTGCCCGTCAAGTTCTTGCGAGGCTGCGGGCTTGATGAGAGCGACATCGCCCATTTTGGGCGTCGCCTTCAGGAAGAGCCTCGCCCCGCATCCTGCTTCATCTGCCACTGCTCTCCCGACTACGCCTTCGCCGTCAGGCTGCACAATGATCTGCAGGCTGCCGGGATTCGCTGCTGGAGATGGAATCACGAAGAGCAGGTCTGCGAGGAATTGCTCGGTTCGCCGTTCTCGCCGCTTGGCGAGAACGACCGGATTCTCTTGCTGGCCAGCCAGCACTCGCTGACCTACGATCCGGTCAATCGTGAGATCTCGCGTGTCATTATGGAGGAACACCGGCGGGCGAGCATGCGCACCTTGCTTCACAGCCCCGAACAACTCAAAATCCTGCACCCCGTTCGCGTAGATAACTTCATCTTCGACCAAACCGACGACGGCCGCCCGCTCTGGGAGCATCCCCACCGCGAAGCAGTAATCCAGAGACTCATTGTCGATGCCGTCGGATGGGAAGGCAGACGAGATAAGTATCTGCGTGCCAAGCAGCGGATCATTGAGTCATTGGGTACGACCGCGTGAATGCCCGTGGCGGCTTGACATGCAGACCGCGGTGCCCGCCACGTGGATGGCTGTGGCCGAACCGGCAATGATCACTCGCAGCCGCGCGCGGCTTGGCCGTAACCCTCGGCAGCCAGGGCACTGACGGCCTCTATCGCGATTGCTATCTCCTCGCGGGTGTTGAACGGACCGATTGAGAAGCGGAGCGTTCCGCGAGGGGCGGAGCCCATGTGCTGATGTATCAGTGGGGCGCATTTTAGACCGGACCGCGTATGTATGCCGTGTGTCGTGCTGAGGATCGTGCCTGCGTCACCGGGGTCAAACCCGTCCACGGTGATGGAGAGGATCGCCACTCGATTCTCAAGGCCTCGCGTTCCCCAAATGCGAACTCCTGATCGTTCAGACAAGCCGTTCTGCAGGAGGGCGAGCAGTTCCATTTCATGCCGACGAATGGCGGTCAAGCCGTAGTCTTCGATCCAGTCGAGACCGGCGGAGAGGCCGGCGATGCCCACCAGGTTTTGAGTCCCGGCCTCCAGGCGGTAAGGGAACTCGTTCAAGTGGTAAGGTTCCTCGCTGCGGACGCCCGTTCCTCCGTAGATTGTCCCACGAATTTCCGCGTCGTCCGCCACGCAGATGCCTCCTGTGCCCGCGGGGCCGAGCAAACCTTTGTGACCGGTGAAGCAGAGGAAACTGATGTGGCACTCTGCCATGTCGATGGGAAGCACACCGGCTGTCTGGGCGGCATCGACCGCAAACGGAATGTCGGCCTCGCGGCAGACAGCGCCGATTGCCCTCAGGTCCTGTACCACTCCCGTAACGTTAGAGGCATGATTGACGAGGACGAGTCTTGTATTCGCACAAATCGCCTTCCGTATCTCTCGAGGGTCGATGCACCCTTGCGAATCGGGCCGCACAAACGTCGCCGAGGCGCCCTTCAGAACCCGATGGTTCACCGGCCGGATCGCCGAATTGTGCTCCAGGAAGGTGGTCACCAAATGATCCCTAGGGCCGACGGTTCCGCGGATCACCAAGTTCAAGCTCATGGTGGCGTTCATCGTAAAGACCAGCCGGTTGGGATCCGGCGGGCGACCGGCGGCAACACGGCCGGCATTGAAGAAGGACGACAGGCGGCAGCGCGTCCTGTGAATCATCTTCTCGGCGTTGATCACCAAGCCGCCACCCGTACGGCCCGGGTTGCCGCCGTACTCGCTGCACAAGCCCCGTAGCGCATCATGCACCTGCTTTGGCTTGGGGAAACTCGTCGCCGCGTTATCAAGGTAGATGGACTTGCCCATGGACACTTCTTCACAGCGAACTGGATCGACCGCACGCGGCGCGAAACCCCCTGATTCACCCTTCTGCCGGGTTCCGTTGAGATGCTGGATTGACACGGTGACACCTAACGAGCATGAGACGACCACACCCTGACGGCACGCCCCCAGGCATTGAAGACGCGTATGTCAACTTCAGCGACGCGGCTCTTCTTCCCTGGGCGCCGGCAGCAACTCCATGATCCGGGGGAGCATGTACTGGATTGACTCCTCCTCCGCCGTCCAGGTGCCGAGGAGGAACTTGCCGTGCGGAGGAAGGACTGAACTCGATTGCCACGGCGAGCCGGCGGGGGCCTCTTCCAGGCGTCGAATGTACCTCGCGTAGGCCTCCGCCGCTGCCTGCCCGGACGTGTATTGTACCACCCACACCACGTTGGGCCGGCGTCCCTCCGGTACGTCGTAGGCCGCGATGCACATCAACGGCTCGCCGCTCAGTCCGAGCAGTTTGGATAACTCTGCGAGGTCCAACCCGGCGGGATGAGCGAAGATCGCAGGCCGCAAACGCGACAGACTCCGAACTAACCACCGCTTGCCCGGCCTGGCCGATTCTCTCGGCATCGCCTCGACCAGCCCCGGTGGATCTGTCCTTGGCAGGCGCCCGGCGATGTGCATCAGCAGTCGTCGCGTTTGCAGCACAGCTCTTTCGTCTGTTGCGTCGGCCCAGACATGGATGTAAGCATTGCCCTGCCAGCAGTGAAAATGGAGTTCAACGCCGGCTTCGACCCGGGTTTCCCCCCCGACGGCAAGGAGCTCCGACGAAGCTGATTGGCAACTCATCAATCCGTAGGCATCGTCCGCTGAATGGGCCTCGAAGACGACAACCCGGGCGAGTAATTCGCGACCACCACCCTCCCACGTGTACGCGCAACTCGCCGCCGATTTGACTCGGAAGCGATCAATCCAGGCAGCCTGAGACGGCGGCAGGAGCAGTTCAAGACTTTCGGAATCGGCGATACGGAGGTCCTCCTGTCGGAGCCATCCCTCCTGGGCCAGCTTCGCCGGCAGATACGGGGGAGCGTTGTCCGCATGTTGACGCAGAGGAAGCTCGGCCGGGGTCTGAGGCGTAGCGGGGATCGTAGTTCGAGGCTGATCGGCAGCGGACACTGGTTGGGTGGAGGCGAGGGGCTCCCTCTGCTCGCGGCAGCCGGCGGGCGGCAGCAGGACAACGACGAGGAAAGCCAAGCCCCCGGAAAGCGCCGCCTCCAACCGCGGTCTCTTTCTGCAGGCTGTCATTGCGGGTCTCCTTATCGCCCAAGCCCATAGGCATCGTCGCGGGGCCCAAGGTTGCAGGAGATTGTACAGTCTCGCTTTGGGCAATCAATTCGCGTTATCCGGCGGGTCGTGCACAAGGCTCACAGTCGTTTGCCATAGCAAACCGGCCGGCCGGCTGATGCTTTGACCGACGCCGGTGTTTCCATATAATCCGCCCCGGTCCTCGAAAAACGGAGCAGCACACCAAGTCATGATCATCACAATTGACGGTCCAGCCGGCTCGGGAAAGAGCACCGCCGCCAGAAAGCTTGCCGCGCGCCTGGGAATCGCGTACCTGGACACAGGCGCGATGTACCGAGCCATCGCCCTGGCCGCTCTACAACGGGGCGTTTCCTTGGATGACCAGGCGGCGCTCATCCGGGTTGCCGGCGATTCGGTTGTGGCGGTGGACTGCGGTCCGACTCATACCCGCGTGACGCTGAACGGCGTGGACGTGAGCGAGGCAATCCGCACAATGGCTGTAAACCAGGCCACCAACCATGTTGCCCGGATCGGCGCCATCCGCGCGATGCTGGTCGAAAAACAGCGGGCCATCGGGCGAAACCTGGGGACTCTGGTCACGGAGGGCCGCGATCAGGGCAGCGTCGTGTTTCCCGACGCGGACGTGAAGTTCTTCCTTGACGCCTCCATAGAGAAACGGGCCATGCGGCGATATCAGGAGCTGACCGCCGATGGCGAGGAGGCGTCGTACGAATTAATCATGGAGAATCTCAAGCAGCGGGACGGCAACGATCAATGCCAATGGGCGCCGCTTCTGGAGCCCGACACGGCAATTCGTATCGACACGACGCAGATGAGCATCCCCGAGGTGATCGAACGTCTGCTCGATGAGATCAACCGCAAAAACATCCGGGGATAGGAGTGGCCATAACCCATGTCGCCCCCAGATGCGGCAGCGATGCGTCCGTATTACCGCTTCCTGCGGTACGTGGCCCAGATGGTCTTCCTGCTCTACTTCCGCGGGCGGGTGTTCGGGCTTTCCAATGTCCCTGCTTCGGGCGGCGTCCTCTTGGCCTGCAACCATCAGAGTTTCTTCGACCCCATTGCCGCCACTCTCGCCTTGCAGCGCGAGGGGAACTACATGGCCCGCGATACTCTATTTGACAACCCCATCTTCCGGCGATTGATCGAATCGTTGAATGCTTTTCCCGTCAAACGTGGTGCGGCGGACGTGGGGGCTGTTAAGGAGGTCTTGCGGAAGCTCAAGGATGGCAGAGTAGTCGTTGTCTTCCCAGAGGCAACACGGACGCCCGACGGCTCCATCGGAACCATCAATGCCAACAGCATGGCCATCGCCAAGCGAGCAGGGGCGGCGATTGTCCCGACCGTGGTCGACGGCGCCTTTGATGCCTGGCCGCGAACAGCGCGATTCCCACGCCCACGGATGATCTACGTTAGTTACGCCGCCCCCATCACCTTCGATCAGGTTAGGGTCTGGCCGGTCGAGCGGATCACTGATACTGTCGCAGAGCGGCTCAGACTCACCCTGGAGGATTCCCGTAGAAAGCGGCACAAGGCGAGGCACGCGCTCAAGAGCCTGCCGGACCGGGAAGTGCAGGCGCCCATCTGTGCCTCTGCCTGGTGATTTGAGGTGGAGAGCCCGCTCAGCCCCCATCGGCCAAACCGGCGGCAAGGGCTCCCCCCTGATCGTCCTGCGCGGTTGCGACTCGTGCCATTTGCGGAATCACCTGTAGCTCCAGGGCTTGGTGGTATGCCGCACACGGGGCTCCGCGCTCTGTTGCGTCCGCCAACTCCAGGAGCATTCGGGCGAGTTCTCGCAGCTCGGCCGCCATTCTCGCCGGCATCGCCTCGGGACGGTACTGCCAGCGACCCTCCGCCCACGCGAACTCCGCGTGGACCAAGGGAACATGGTCGCCCGCCTGGAAGGTCACAACGGCAAGGTCTCCCTTGAATCGCTGACTGATGAGCCGAATATGGGCGGAGAAAGGCCCCAGGTTGTCGGCCATCGCCGACAGGTCGTAGGGTTCGAACATCTCCTCTGAATAAGCAGCCTGCGCAACCCTCAGCAGGCGGGAGTTCGCCGACAATACTGCCTCAACTGCCTCAAGCATGTCCACCATCACATCGCGTCTTTCCGCCACGATGTACGGGACGAGAGCGTCATAGGCTCGGCGTTGATAGAGCGATTGCAGGAGACTGACTGTCTCCGCAGGCGACGCCCTGGCCGCTTCCGATGCCTGCGATACCGCTGCGGCAGGCGCGCCCGGAGACGGCGGCGCCGATGCTTCCCTCTCGCTAAGCAAGGCCGCGCCCCCTAGAACCGCTCCCACAATAAGAGCGGCCCCGCCAACCAAAGGCCGCCCGCGAACAGAAGGGAACTTCCACATGAAGACTGTATCGGGTGTTTTGTCGCTGTTTGCTGAGCGACACCGCTTCATGGGGCGAGTCACGCCACGCAGCCACTACAGACTGTGTTGCGATCCCGGTGAGCCGGCTTACAGTATGTTCCCGAGTGTTGCCCCGTGCCGGGCAGGAGCAGCTTAAAAACGGAGGGATCGGCCAATGCCCCGCCATACAAGGGCGACTTCTTCTTGCGTTTGGACCCCGTTCGTGGGCGTTATCGCGCGCCGGCTCTTGGCGTTGCTGGCGGTGGTTGTGCCAGCCGCCGCGGGTTGCGCGGCCGATCGCCCGGTTCGCGTTCGCGTCAGTGACAACATTCATCGGCCGGACCGGGCGGTCGTGGTCTTCTTCGTGGACGGCTTCGGCGAGCAGCAATTCGAGGAAGCCCTGGCTGAAGGGCGTATTCCCAATATTGCCGGGCACATCCTCAACCGTGGCATCCGCGTGGACCAGGTGGTCACCTGCATTCCCAGCATTACCTATGCAGCCTCGGTAACCTTCATCACGGGCCGTTTTCCAGGCCGCCACGGCGTGATCGCCAACAAGTGGTTCGAGCCTTCGACCGGCCGCTACCAGAACTACTGCTACATCAAAACCTATCAGCGGGTGGACGACGACTACCGAGGTTCGCTGACCATTTACGAAATGCTCGGCGAGCAGGGCCGCGTGTCGGTCAACATCCAGTCTGCCATCCGCCGCGGCGCGACCCACACCATCGACAACTGGGCCATCAGCGGCATTAACTGGTTCTTCGGAAACCGTACCGGCGTGGATTGCCTGATCGCCCAGCAGTTCGAGTTGATCGGCCAGCGAACGCCGCTATGGGGACAGTGGCCGGACCTCGTTTGGGCCTACTTTCCCGGCGGCGACGACACGGGCCACCAATATGGCCCCAACTCGCCCCAGTACAAAGCCGCCATCGCCAACATCGACCGGCAGATCGGCCACATCTGCAAGGCTCTGCAAGACATCGGCATGTACGAGCGGACGGTCCTCTGTCTGGTCAGCGACCACGGCATGGCCGCCGTGCAACCGAATCAGGTCTTCGACGTTGTTCGGCATCTGGCGGATAGGACGGGCCGACGCGTCTGGAGCGACCGATACACGGAACCCGGCGACGAGCAACAAATACTCCATGGCTACGATTATGCCGCGGCCGTCAGCGGCTCTCGATGGGCGGCGATCTACCCGCTGCCCCGACTGCTCGCCGACGAGAGATCCGACATTGCCGCCTTCTCGCAAGCGCTGAACCTGATCGGCGGGGAACCCTCGGCCTTACAGCCCACGGCGGACATGGTCAAGAGCCCGTCACCAGATCCGATAGCCTCGCCGTCTCGCCGGTGGGAAGACGGGCGAGCCGCCCTCGCCACAGGCGGCCCTGGGATGGACTCTGAGCCCGCTGCCGCCCTGCCCGCCTGGCTCGCCGAGGCAGTCAACCACCCGGCGGTTGAACTAGTCGCATGCAGCCTCCGCCCCGGCGTCGTTCACGTTTTCAATCGTCGAGGCCGGGCGCTGATCGTTCGCTCATCGGGTCCGCCGGAGCGGCACACGGTCCGACAGTGGCCTCCCGGCGCGATTTTGGACTGTGCCGCCCCCCCCGCCGTCGATGCCGGCGAACCGTCCGACAGCCGTGCCTGGCTCCAGGCGTCGATTACCGACCGCTATCCCGATGTCGTCCCGCAGATCGTGGCCATGTTCGACTCCGAGCGCTCCGGTAACATTGTTCTCTTCGCGGCCGACGGCTGGGACTTCTCCCCTGAGGACCCATACGGCGGACATGGCTCTGTGCTGTCCGCGGATATGCGTGTGCCCATGTGTTTCGCGGGTCCCGGGATCGACCCCTCGCGCCGAATCCTTGCGGGGCGCACTTGTGACCTCGCACCAACCCTACTGGGCATCCTGGCGCCCACCGGCATCAGCCGTCGCGTCGACATGGACGGGGTCGATTTGCTATCATCCACGCCATCAGAATGACGCCGCCCGCTGCGGCCGACGAGAGAAGCTCCTTGGTCATGCAGAATCTACTCAAGACACTGATCGCCATCGCCGCCGTTGCTGCCGCTTGGCAAATCGGGAAGACCGACCCGCACAAAGGCCGGTCGCCTGCTCAACCGCCGCCGGCGGTTCGCGCCGCCGCCCACAAACACTCAAACGGCCAGTGTCGCGGCTTGGCGGTTCAGTTGAGCGGCGGTCCCGGCGCCCGCGACAAGTACGAGCGGTTGCTGCCGGAGATCGCCGAACTGGGCGCAGACACGGTCCTCTTCGTCGTTCACGGCTGGCAGGACCACGCCGGCAGCCTGGACCTGCATATCGACGCTCAGAAGACGACGGATGCCAAGGACCTGGGCCGCCTTTGTGATCTGGCCAAGGCACAGGGCCTGCGGGTCATCCTGATGCCGATCGTGCTCCTGTCGCATCCCAGGAACAGCGAGTGGCGAGGCCGGATCGTGCCGGCCGACCGCGACTGGAACGCTTGGTTCAGACGCTATAACAGTTTCATCATGCACTTTGCCAAGATCGCCGAGCGCCATCGCGTCGATCTGATGATGGTCGGCTCGGAACTTATCAAGGCGGAGGTCTACACCGACCATTGGCTGCGGCTGATCGAGGAGGTTCGCCGCAACTACCGCGGCAAGCTAGGCTACTCGGCGAACTGGGACCACTACCAAACGGAAAAGATCAAGTTCTGGGGGGCTCTTGACTACGTGGGCATGACTTCCTACTATGAGCTGGCCAAAGGCCCTAACCCCACGGCTGACGAAGTGGACGCCCGCTGGGCAAAGATTAAGAAGGACATCCTGACGTTCCAGCAGGAAGTGCAGAAGCCCATCATCTTCACCGAAGTCGGTTGGTGCAGCCAGGAAGGCGCTGCCCACGAGGGCTGGAACTACTACGCGAATCAGAAGGCCACCGAGGCAGGCCAGCGAGAACAGGCTATGCTCTACGAGTCCTTCATGAAGGCCTGGTCCGGCGAAGCCGGCGTCGGCGGCATCATCTGGTGGGAATGGGACCCCTCGCCCGGCGGCGCCACGGACTTCAACTACACCCCGAAAGGCAAGCTCGCCGAGGGCCTGCTCCGCCGCTGGTTCGCAGGAGAGTTCGACCGCCGCATGGCGGACAAGGTCCCAAGCACGAAACCAGATGGGGCGGCCGGCCTCGCCATTGACGCTGGCGAGGCCGTCTCTCAATGAGCTACCGCCGGGCCGCTCAGCAAGAATTGTGAGAAACCACCAGCAGGATGGAGAAGCCAGTGCCGTTGCCATATCACCAAAGAACGCATGATTGCGGAGCGCTTCGTGGAACGGACGTCGGCAAGAGCGTGCTGCTCGCCGGCTGGGTGGGCGTCACCCGCAACCTCGGCGGGATGATCTTCGTCGGCCTGCGGGACCGGGGCGGCGTCACGCAGCTTCGGTTCGACTCGCAGGTGAGCGCCGAGCTGCACAAGGTCGCCGAGGGCCTGCGCAGCGAGGACGTCATCGCCATCCGGGGCGAGGTCGTCTCCCGCGGCACGATGGTCAACCGCAACATGCCCACCGGCGAGATCGAGATCGACGTGCGCGAGATCGACGTGCTCAGCCGCTCGAAGACGCCGCCGTTCGAGATCCTCGACGACCTCGACACCAACGAGGATCTGCGCTTGCAGCACCGCGTGCTGGACATCCGCCGCACGCCGGTCAAGAACGCTCTGCTCCTGCGGCATCGCATCACCAAGACCATCCGCGACTACTTCGACCGCCACGGCTTCATCGACGTCGAGACGCCGATGTTGACCAAGTCCACGCCGGAAGGCGCCCGCGATTACCTGGTGCCCTCGCGCTTGCACCACGGCCGCTTCTACGCCCTGCCGCAGTCGCCGCAGCTTTTCAAGCAGCTCCTGATGATCGGCGGGCTCGACCGCTACATGCAGATCGCCCGCTGCTTCCGCGACGAGGATCTTCGCGCCGACCGCCAGCCGGAGTTCACCCAGGTGGACGTGGAGATGGCCTTCATCCAGCCCGAGAACATCATGCAGCACACCGAGGCCTGTCTGGCGGAGGTCTCCAAGGCCGTGCTCGGGATCGAGATCCCCCTCCCGCTGCCGCGGATCAGCTATGCCGAGGCGATGAAAACCTACGGCCGCGACGCGCCTGACATGCGCTACGACATGACCATCAAGGACGTGTCCGAACTGGCCGGGCGGACCAATTTCAGGGCCTTTCGCGACGCGCTGGAGGCGAAGGGCGTCGTCCGCTGCATCGTCGTGCCCAAGGGCGGAGAGATGAGCCGCAAGGAGACCGACGCCCTGGCCGAGGAGCTCAAGGGCATCGGGGCCTCCGGGCTGGCCACGGTCAAGGTCGTTCAAGAAGGCGGCAAGACGATCCTGCAAACCGGCATCGCCAAGTTCTTCGACAATGAGGCGGCCGTCGGTGAGTTGCTCGCTAAGACCGGCGCGGCCATCGGCGATTTGATCTGCTTCGTCGCCGACACCCACGCCAACGTCTGCAAGTTCCTCGGTTGGCTCCGCTCGACCGTCGCGGACCGCCGCAAGTTGATCCCCAAGGACAAGTGGGCCTATTGCTGGGTGGTGGACTTCCCGTCGTTCGGATACGACCCGGAGGAGGGCGGCATCTTCGCCATGCACCATCCGTTCACCAGCCCGAAGGACGAGGACCTGCACCTGCTCCACATCGACGCCGCAGAAATCCCGCCGCGCGACGACTTGCTCAAGATCAGGGCAAAGGCCTACGACGTGGTGCTGAACGGCGTGGAGTTGGGCGGTGGCTCGATCCGAATCCACCGACAGGACGTGCAGGCCAAGGTTTTCCAGGTGCTCGGCATGTCCCCGGATGAGGCCAAGGCGAAGTTCCAGTTCCTGCTGGAAGCCCTGCAATACGGCGCCCCGCCGCATGGCGGCATTGCCCTGGGGCTGGACCGCATCGTTATGATGCTGGGCGGCTACGCCTCCATCCGCGACGTGATCGCCTTCCCCAAGAACGCCCGGGCGATCTGCCCGATGACCGAAGCCCCCGGGGAAGTCGCCGCGAAGCAGTTGAAGGAATTGGGCCTGAGCCTCAGCGGGAGCTGACGCCGCCAACCCGAAGAGCCCCGGACTTCAGTCCGGGCGCGCCTCCCGAACTCGAGGAACGCCCCGCATCGGCAACACGTTAGAAACTATGAGCAGCTCCGATGCGTCTGGGCGGCGAACCCCGAACAAAGCCCACGGCAGGCGTGCCGTGGGCCCTAAACGCACGACACCAGCGAGCCGTGGAATCACAAACATGCAACGACGTTCGCTTCTCTTCGTCTTGCTCGCGTCTGTTGGCCTTTCCATGTTCGGCTGCCGCAGCGGCGCCGACGTTGATCGATGCTTGATAGCTGAAGTGCTGACCGGCACGGAGGTGGCGCCAAATCTGCGCGCCTTGTGTATGCCTGGCGGGCGGCTCAGCGGGTCGTCAAATGGCGAGAAGGCGGAACAGTACATCGCTGACAAACTGCGGGAGTATGGCTTGTCGAACGTGCATTTCGAGCCCTTCTCCATGACGACCTGGCTGGATCGCCGTACGGAAGTCATCATCCTGGACGATCCGCCGGAGCCTCTCGACCCGGCCCAGGCCCTCGGCAACAGCCTCAGCACGCCGCCGGAGGGCATCACCGGCGAATTGGTCGACGTCGGCGTCGGCAACGACGATGACTTCAAGGCCAAGGCCGACCTACTCCCCGGCCGCTTCGCCCTGGCCCACGACGGCGGACCCCATCGGGGCCGAAAGATGCGCTCCGCCCTGCGGCATGGAGCCATCGGCCTGCTGCTCGCTTCAGACATGGAAGACCAGGTTGTCGTCGGCGTCTGCCACGACGGTCCCAAGCCGCAGCCGGGCGTGGCGATCTCCAAGTCCGCCGGTGACAGTCTCGCGGCGCGGCTGGCCGCCGGCGAGAGCGTCAAAGTGAACGTCAAGATCGACGCCGACGCCTGGGAGTGTAGGCCGCGAAACGTGGTCGGCGAGATTCCCGGCAGCGGCCCCACGGCGCAAGAAATCGTCATCATCGGCGCCCACCTCGACAGTTGGCACCTCGCCGAAGGAGCACTCGACAACGGAACCGGATCGGCGACGATCCTCGAGGTCGCCAGAGCGATGACGGAGTGCGGTTGCCGACCCCGCCGTACCGTTCGATTCGTCTGGCTCATGGGCGAGGAACACGGCCTGCTCGGCAGCGCGGCCTATGTCGAACAACACAAGGCGGAACTGGACCGCATCGTTGCGATGGTCAACGTGGATATGCCCGGCGAACCGAGAAACTTCGTCGTCTTCGGCCACCCCGAGGTGATCGACTTCGTCAAGGTCGTCTGCTCGTTCCTCCGTGGCTACGAAATCGCGTACGATCTGGTCGAGGCCCGCGGTGCCGGCAGCGACCACGCCGCCTTCATGAACCAGGGCGTCTGCTGCATCGCCCTTCACGGCGAGATGGGCCCGGGCGTCAAGTACTACCACTCGGCCTTCGACAAGTACGAACAGGTAGACCGCCGGAGCCTGAACGGCGCCGCCGCCGCCCTGGCGGTCCTGGTGCGTCGCCTCGCCGATTCACCGAGCAGGCCGGCCAATCGGCTCTCGCTCCCTCCTGCTCAACCCGCTTCCCAGCCTGGCGCCTCATGAGACAGCCGCAGCCTCGACCGCGATCTTGCGATGACTTTGCCGGCCTCCTTCAGCCGAAGCCCCCATCTTGACCGCTCGCCGCCATCCGAGATATGCTGATTAAGACTGTCAGGCACAGCAGCCCGCTGCACAAGGGAACTGGCTCCGAGCCAAACGCGGCCGGCACGGCCGAAAGCCGACAGCTTCCAAGGGACCTCCCGTGATTGTTGACTGCCACACACACGTTTGGGAATCGCCTGAACAGCTAGGGAAGGCGAGAATCGACGCCGAGCGTCCCGCCGTTAGAAGCCCTTCCGCTGAGCCGGATGAGACGTTGGGGCCCGATGCCTCCATGGACCGTCATTTACTGGCTGGTCAGCCCGTGGAACGCAGCCTGGTCTTGTCATTCAAGAGCCGGCATCTTGCCGCGGAGATTCCCTCGACCTTCGTGGCCGCCTACGTTCGCCGGCATGCCGACAAACTGATCGGCGTCGCCGGCATCGACCCTACGAATCTCGGTGAGGCCCTGGGCGACATCCGGCGAGCTCGTGAAGAATTCGGCTTTCCGGCCATCACCCTTTCGCCCGCTGCTCAGGATTTTCACCCGGCCGACAGCCGAGCCATGCAGGTCTTTGGGGAGGCGACGCGGTTAAAGATGCCGGTCCTGCTCCACCAGGGTTTTCATTCGTGCGTCGGCAGCAAGATGGAGTTCGCCCGCCCCTCACTGTTGGATGAAGTGGCCCGCGAGTTCCCGCAACTCAAGTTAGTCGTCGCCCACATGGGCTATCCGTGGGTGGAGGAGTGTGTCGTGTTGCTCGGCAAGCACGAGAATGTGTTCGCCGACATCAGCAGTCTCTCGCGCCGCCCCTGGCAGGCGTACAACGCCTTACTCTCGGCCTATCAATACGGCGTCATCGATAAGCTCCTCTTCGGAAGCGACTTCCCCTTCAGTTCGCCGGCCGCAGCCATCGAAGCCTTGTACCGCATCAATCAACTTGTAACCGGCACCAATCTCCCGACGATTCCTCGCCCCTACCTCGCGGGGATCGTGGAGCGCGACGCCCTTGGGCTCCTGGGCATTGAGCCTGCGGCCGCCCCGGCTCGTGCATCTGACGAGACGGAAGTGCTTGATGCGAACGAACAATAAACCACGCACAAGCCGGCCGGACTCGCCGAGGACGTCCGCGGGGTCCGCCGTGGGCAGCCGGCGATGTTGTGTCGCGTCCCCGCCGGATGTATCCCCCCCCCACACTCGAGCAGGCCCCGCCGTGGGTACATGGACCGCCCCATCGCGGTCGCGGCGCGGCCTGTCTCACTGCGTTGGCTCTGTCTGCTCCATCCCGGGACCGCTTGTCTGGCTGACGAAGTTGTTGCCCATCGGTTTGGTCGCGATCGGCGCTCTCTGCGGCTGTCGGCAGATCGAGACTCGTTTCGATGTCACCTCCTTCAAGAACCCCGGCAATCCGGAACAGTTCACGGAGCGCTTCCCGCCGGGCGCCTTTTCTGTGGACGTCCGCCACAACTGGGAAATCGCGTTCGACATCCCAAACACCACAATCAAAGTGCTGGAACCTCTTGAAGTTGATGCCGCCGGCGCACACTCAAGAGAGGGCGAAGCCCCCGCGATGAGAGCTCGTACAGTATCCATGTCCCAGTACGTGCATCTCCGCGTCTTCTGGAAGCCCAAACCTGGCACCACCTACGCGGAGAGCACCCAGACCAACGCCGGCATCCTCTACTGTCTGGTGACCGGCAACAATGCCATCTCCTACGAGGGCGCCGGCTTTGTCTATTTCACGCTGTCCCGCGACAAGCAGACGATAACCGGCCGTATCGAATCATCCACTCTTGTTCCCGTCCGCACCGCCAAGGCGCCGGTGGACTTGTTTGGCCCCTGCCGCGTTGAGGGCTGGTTTATCGCCCGACAAGACCGCCCTCGCGTGGTCGAGATACAACAGAGGGTGCGCAGGGTGCTCGGAGGACCCGGCCTCGCGCTCACAGGCACTGACGCGGCCCCGACAGCCGAGTAGCACGATTCCAGATTGCGCGAAATGGCGTCTTGGCCCGGGCGGGCACCATACATGTGGGTGCCGGCAACATGCTGTGGTTTGACGAGACCCAGCCCGACGATTAGCCTGATAGACGAATCGTGGACGGGCTTCGAGCCGACCTGGGGTTTTCTATGCCCTCCGGAGAATTCAGGCAGAACCTCTGGGCGCCGTGGCGGATGGAGTACATTCGCTCGCTGGCTGAAGAGAACAAGGGAGGCTGCTTCCTCTGCCGATACCGTGATGCCGTCGACCAGGAAGAGTCACACCATGTTCTCTGGCGGACTCCCTCGACCCTCGTGGTCATGAACCGCTTTCCATACACCAACGGTCACCTGCTCGTAGCCCCGTTGGCCGACAAGGGCGATCTGACCGACCTCACCGACGGAGAAATGCTCGATCTCTGGCAGCAGACCCGCGACGCCAAAACCGTCCTCCAGCAAGCCATCTCCCCCCACGGTTTCAACATCGGCGTCAATCTCGGCCTGTGCGCCGGCGCCGGGCTGCCGGGACACCTGCACGTACACATCGTCCCTCGCTGGAACGGCGACACCAACTTCATGGCCGTCCTGGGTGACATCCGCGTCGTTCCTGAATCGCTCGACAAGTTGTATGAGCACCTCCGCCGCAAGGCCACGGAGCTGGGCATCCCACGAGCGAACGCTTGGGCGACGACCGTCACGCGCATATGACCGCACAGCCGAACAAACAAGATCTGCCAGCCCCCTACGCCGTGGCCGATGGCGGCACGCGGGGCCGCCTGCACGCCGAGATGGACCGCACCGAGCTGCCCCCATTTCAGCTCGACCGTGACCGCATACTGAATTGCACCGCCTTCCGCCGCTTGATGCACAAAACGCAGGTGTTCGTCACCGACCGCGGAGATCACTTCCGTACTCGCCTCACCCACACGCTGGAGGTCGCCGCCCAAGCCCAAAGACTCGCCCGAGCGCTCCGCCTGAACCATCACTTGGCCGAGGCCATCGCCCTGGCCCACGATCTGGGACATTCACCGTTCGGTCACGCCGGCGAAATGGCCCTGGCCCAAATGATGGGAGATCACGGAGGATTCGAGCACAACAGGCAGTCGTTACGCGTGGTCGACTATCTCGAACATCCCTACCCCACGTTCCGCGGTCTGAACTTGAGCTTCGAACTTCGCGAGTCGCTAGTCAAACACTCGACGCCCTACGACCGACCCGTGCGGCAAGAGGATGACAAACCCGACATCAAGCCGCTATTCGAGGTGGGGCCGATGCCGCCGTTGGAGGGGCAGGTGGCCAACTTGGCTGACATCATCGCCTATACGCTGCACGACATCGAAGACGGTCTGGGAGAGGAGATTCTCACCGAAACGGCCCTCGACGCCAGCGGCCTTTGGCGTGAAGTGTCCGCGCCGGTGCGACAGGCCTTTCCTGAACAGAATATCCACGCGGTTCGCCGACCGATCCTGGACAGGTTCGCCCAATATCTGTGCCACGACGCTGCAATGGAAAGCCTCCGCCGCGTGAAAGCCGCCGGCCTGGCCGACGTCGACGCGGTCCGCGGTCACCCCACTGAATTGATCGCCTTTTCGGATCCGGTCTGCGCCGCCTTGGCGGAGCTTCAAAACCTGTTGCTCAAATCCCTCTACCGCGACCACCGCATCGTTCGGATGGACTTCCGAGCCGGCCGGCTTATCCGCGACGTGTTTGGGGCCTATCTCGCGGAACCGCGCCTGCTGCCGGCGAGATTCAGCCGCCGCATTGAGGAGCAGGGGGTGCATCGCGTTGTCTGCGATTACATCGGGGGCATGACCGATCGTTTCTGCGAGCAGGAACACCGCCGCCTGTTCGGTTCTACACGGCTCGGCTAGAGCGATTCCGCCTGGAGTATCGGAGTCGGCGGGCGCTTGTCTGCTTCGGTTTGACTTGTTGGCCGCCGCCGTTCAAAATGGTGGACATCACTGAAGTTCCATTGTTAGCGCCCAGGGTTCGGATGCAAGCAAAGGATCGTGACAATGACCTCCCGTAGCCTGCTGATGTTGTCGTTCCTGATTCTTGTCGGCACCACGGCCGCGCTGGCCGAGGCGACCGACGTACCTGCGCCGGCAATGTACATGCCTCCTGCCGCCAGCGTCGGTTAGATCACTCCGCAGGCTACGGGAGCACATTGACACGATCCTTTGCTTGCATCCGAACCC
>CAYYBO010000027.1:0-20602 GCA_964470125.1 uncultured Planctomycetaceae bacterium
AGCAATTCCCATTTGGGCGCTGGTGTACAGCGGTGATGAGTGGAGCGCGGTCCGGGTTCTCCCGAATCTGGGCCATTGATTATGCTCCCGGCCCCCAGGGCGTCACGCCTGCAACGCTTCTCCGCCAAAAAGACAATTCCCCAAAGCCCGGCGGACTTGCGCCGACCTGCTGATCGCTACTTCGCCAACTCCACCAGGACCGCTTTGAGATAGTCCCAAATCTTCTTGACCGTGGCGACGTAGACCAACTCGTCCGGGCTGTGCGGGCCGACGATGTGCGGGCCGAAGGAGACCATGTCCATCTTGCCCATGCGTTCGCCGATGAGGCCGCACTCCAGGCCGGCGTGGATGGCCGTCACCTTTGGGGCTTCGCCGAACATTTGCTCGTAAAGCCGCCGGCAAGTGGCCAGCAGCGGCGAGTTCACGTCGGGCTTCCAACCGGGGTAGCCGTTGCCGGCCTCGACCGTCGCCCCTCCGAGCGTGCCCACGGCCACGATCTGCCGCACGGCCGCCTCGAGCTGCGGCATCGACGAACTTCTCGCGAGGCATCCAACCATCACGCGCAACTTGCCGTTCTCCGTCTTGCTCTCCACCGTCGATGTGCTGTTGGACGTCTGAATCAGCCCTGGAATCTCGGGCACGACCGCCAAGACGCCGTGCGGCAGGGCCGCGAGCGTGGTCAGCAGCCGCTGCGTGTCGCTGGGCGTGAGCACCGCCGGGACCTCGCTCACCGCGACCTTGTCCACGCAAATCTCGCACTTGTCCTCTTTGTACTCGCCAACGGCTTCGGTTTTCGCGTTATCCGCCGCCCGGCCAAGGGCCCGGATGGTCCTCGCCGAGCCGACGACCACGGCATTCGCCTCTCGCGGGATGACGTTCCGCTTGCTCCCGCCGTTGAAGCTCGCCAGGCGAATCAGATTCTCGCTGGTCCGCAGCACTTGCGTGAGCAGCTTGATGGCGCTGGACCGGTTCAGATGGATGTCGCAGCCGGAGTGCCCGCCGCGCAGGCCGGACACGCTGACGCGGGCCGCCTCCACGCCGCTCGGCGGGGCCGAGGTCTTGAACTCCCAGGCGTGCGACACGTCACAGCCCCCCGCGCAGCCGATGTACAGGGCGTCATCCTCCTCGGAATCGAGATTGATCAGCCGCTTGCCCTTGAAGAAGTCCGGCTGCAACGCCTTGGCCCCGGTCATGCCCGCCTCTTCGTCGATGGTCAGCAGCAACTCGAGTGGGCCGTGCTTGACCTCCGGCGAGATCGCCGCCGCGAAGGCCAAGCAGACGCCGATGCCGTTGTCGGCCCCCAGCGTAGTGCCCTGGGCGCGAACGATCTGCTTGCCCGAGGCGTCCTGGTCGATGACGGGGCGGATGGGGTCATTGTCGAAGTCGTGAGGCGTGCCCGAGTTCTTTTCGCAGACCATGTCCAGGTGGCCCTGGAGCACGGTGATGGGGGCGTGCTCGCAACCCGGCGACGCGGGCACGTTGATGACCATGTTGCCCACGGCATCCTCGCGAGCAACGAGGCCGTGCTTCTCCGCCAAGGCCTTCATGTGCGCCCGGATGCGCTGCTCCTTCTTCGAACCGTGGGGCACGGTGCAGAAGTCCGCGAAAAGCTGCCACACCAGAGTGGGTTCAAGTTGTCCGATCGTCGTCGAGCCGGTTTGATCGTTCATGGTTGTTCCTTGGAAGGTGAGGGAGAAGCGTTGCCATCCGATCCCGGGGCGTAGGTGACGGATCGCTTGCCAGCCACCGCCGCCACAATAGAGCCCCTTTCCCGGCGCCTGTCGAAGTCGCCCCCGGGTTCACTCAGACCGGTCGCCGCCGCCTCCAACGCGGATCATCGAGCGGCCTTCGCTCGTATGTTCTTGGAGCGGAGCGGGTTTCCACCGCCGATCAACGACGGGCCGAACCCACTCCCCTGTCGCCGACTAATCTAACCGACCGCGTGAGAGAGATAAAGAGCCGCAGGGGCGGCGCCCGATCCGGGCTCATCGCGGTGAAGGCGGGGACGCTATGAATTATCAATCGCCGGGGCGGCGGCGGGAACGCGGCGAAGCAGGTACACCACCCCGAACAGCCCGATCAGCAGCGCGTCAATGCCGCCGATCCAGAGCATGTGGCGGACCACGGCGCCGGTGCCGAAACCATAACTGTGCAGGCCGATGCCCAAAACGAAGTTCACCCCCACGTAGGTCATGATGATCATCCAGAAGCAAATGATACTCTTCACGGCACTGGCAAACGGCCCGGTCGTTAGGACCATGAAGGCGACCGCGGCCCAAGCGGCCACCAAGGCAAGCCCGCCGGCCCAGGTCAGCGGCGACAAGTTGCGGGCGACGAGCACGAAGACAACGCCCGACAAAGCAACGCCCGCGACGTAGGCCCACGCGGGCAGCCGTTCCTGTCCCCGGCGGGTGTGCAGGATGGTCAGGTAGCCCAGCAGGGCGATCAGCGACCAGACTTCCTTGGGGTCCCAGCCCCAATAACGCCCCCATGACGAAGCCGCCCACATGCTGCCGGTGACCACGCCGCCGGTCAGCAGGATCGAGCCGACGTGGATGTACCAGTAGTGCAGCGAGTCGATGGACATGGACATGGCGTGGCGGCGAGGGGCCAAAGCCATCATGCCGAGTTGCACGTGGGCCACGAGCACGCCCAGGGCCAGCACCGAGTAAGAGACCATGATGATGGGCACATGGATGGCCATCCAGACCGTGTCCAGCAGCACGGGGACAATGGGCCGCACGAACGAATCCAACGGCAGCCGGTCGGCGAGAAAAAGGGCCAGGGCCGCCATGCCCGAAGCAGTCAAAAGCACCAGCCGCTGCCGAAAGACCAGCGGCGTGATAATCGCGAACAGACTTACACCCCATCCGAGAAACAGCAACGACTCGTACATGTTCGAGGCCGGGATGGCCCCGGCGATCCGCCAACGGAGCGCGAGACCGTAGGTCAAGACGGCGAATCCGCCCACCAAGGGCAGAACGGCAACGACGTCGAACCAGCGACGGCCGACGATCATCGCTGCGGCGGCGACGGCGGCGCCGACGGCCATGATGATCCAGGCCGCCTGGAACGGCCGCAGGCGGTTGTAGTGCAACTCGGTCGCCAGCAGATCGCCGGCCGGGCGGTGAGCGGCAGGAAGCGCGGCCAACGCGCCGCGCAGTCTCGCCGCGGCGGCGGCAAACGCTGCTGCGTCGTCCGCCTGGAAGGACCGAGCCAGTTCGGTCCAGGAAGCGCGAACCGCGGCCTCCGCTCCGGGCGGTTCCGGTCCCCCCAGGGGAATCGGACGCCACTCGCCCGCGGGCTGGGCGGCGTCGGGAATGAGGCGGATCGCCTGTCCGCCGAAAACCCTTTGAAGCGTCAGCAGTTTGTCGCTTATGTCCCTGACCTTGGACTCGAGCGGATCCAGCTTGCGCCCCGGCGGGTCGCGCTCCAGCTTGTCGATCAGCGAGAGGAGTCGCTGGTCGGCGAGCAGGTCTGCGAAGGAAAAGACGGCCTGGTCGGCGGGAAGACCGAGTTCCGCCCGGAGCTCGGCGGGGCCGATATTGATCAGTCGTTGCCGCATCCATGTGTTGCGGTCAAAAGTCCAAGCCAATAGAACGAGAACCGAGGCGCGACCGCGAAACCGCCGCTCGCCGGTCACGGAAAAGACCACGTCGCGGGCCAGTGTGTCCAGCGGCATCCAGCGGCCGTCGTGCTGAACCGGCAGGTCCCGCACGAGCGATAGATCTAGAGAAGCGGGCAGTGGGGCCTCTGTCGCCGGCGTCGCGGCGAGCGGCATGTGAAGCAAGGCTGCAAGCAGGCACGACAACATCAGGACGGCAACCCCTTCTCGCGGACGGGACTTCCCGAAGAGCGGGCGGCGGGCGACAACCCCACGCCGCCGCGTTTTGACTCCGACATCCGCTTGACCAGCACCCACACCATCCCCAAAAGCATGACCAGGTATCCGGCGAAAACCACCGACCGCCCCGGATCGCGCGAGACGCTCAGCACGCTCACGAACCCGTCGCCGCGCCGGAAGTAGCTGGACTGGTAGAAGGTGTATCCGCCGTGGGCCAGTGGATGGTTCATGCTGATCACGCGGCTGTTGTCGCCTCCGGCACGCGGGTCCTGTATGGTCACTCGGCTCTCATACGACCGCGGTCTTTGTGTGCCGGGATAGGTCACGATGCGAAAATCATCGAGCTTCACCTGAAAACCCAATGGCTGAAGGGCAACGTCGAATCTCACAGTATAAAGCCGCCCGCCGATCTCCACTGACGCGGGCTGGCCATACATGGCCCAGGCTTCCTGTTCGCCGCCTTCGCCGCGAAGCAGCAACTGAATCGCCGCCTGGCGGTCCTGTTGGCGGATTGGAGCAACGGCAACGACCGCCTGTTCCCACCTGGCTTGCTCGCGCCTCTGTCGAACCGCGAATCTCCAGCCCTCCCACGGGGTATTCACGGCTTCCGGCGGGGACAGCTCCGCGCTGCTAAGCACCCGACCTTCCTCGCTGAAGCGGCAGAAAAGACGACCGTCCGGAGCGGCAATCACCTCTGCGGGGGCGCCGGCGGGCCGGCTCGACGGCGCCTCGAAGCTCACGGTCACCGCCCGAGCGGAGGTCGCGCCGTGCATGCCGTCAAACTCCGGAAACCTGGCGAATGCCCGACGGATTTCCGTGCCTTGCGGGCCGGTTAACTCTACTTCGATGTAAGGATTCACCGGCTGTGAGGAGGCGCTGGTGATGGCCTTGTCCGGACCGACGACGGCATGGGGCAGGTAACGGGCGACGCGGATCGAATAGCCGGTTTCGCCCACGGCCACCTGCCGGTCAAGGCATTGCTCAACCGGGTAGGCATACACGCGATCCTCGTATTCAACTTTCACCGTGCCCTTCAACTCCGAGTTGGCCGTTTGGGGGGCGTTCATTTGCCGCTCGAATTCCTCTTGCGAGCCAGTCGCAAGGAAGGCGACCGGCAAAGCCCCCACCAGGGCGGTCTCGCCGGCGAAGACCCAGGCGTGAAAATCATGATGCTCGGAGACGAGCGCGGCCTCGACCGCCGGCCTGCCGCCCGCCGGGTCGTCCACGACGCGGCGGGATTCCTGGGCGTCCGGCAGGTAGCGCTGTATGGCAACCTGCACATCGCCGAACACCAGCGGCGAGACTCCTGGGTTTGTCAATTCGCTGAAGCCGAGGAACTCTGCGGGATCGAGGCGACACTCCCCCAGGACTCGTCCTGCGGCGTCGCTGACAGCGAGCACTGGACGATCCGAAAGGGAAAACTCCCCGGCAGTCTGCCCTTCGGCGATACTCAGGTGACCGTTCTGGGTAAAGTCCTTGGAATTGGATATCCACGCCCCCGCAAAGATCAACAGAACGGCAATGTGCGTGACCAGGAATCCGGCCTGCCGGCGGGAGTAGGGCCCGCGAATCACAATCGCCGCCAGAAGGTTCAGGGCAGTCAAGGCGAATAAGCCCTTGAACCACCAGGAGCCATAGAAGACTCTCAGGGCGAACTCCGAGCCGTGGCGGCTTTCGCAGAAAGTGGCGGCACCCATAGCAACGGCAAGTAAAGCCAGCAGCGCCGCCGCGAATCGGAGGGAGCCAACGACCTCAAGAAAAGACGCCTTCCCTTGCGAGACCATGGTGATTGCTTCCACCAACAAACCGCAGAATCGATTCGACTCAGCCCGCTCCGGACTTGCCGGAGTCTAGTCCGCGCGTCGCCGTCTGCCAATGCGGAGAGCCGGGGACATGGATGGGTGAGCCGGCCGGCGACACCTTGATCCAAGCCCGGGCATCCGGAAGGCCCGAGACGCCGACAGGTGCGGCCAGGCCGGTTGTGGTCTTGAATCATAGCCTCGCGGTCAAAATAACTCCCGCCTCGATGGATCATCCCATCTGCAATGCACGGGTAGAGCCCTCCAGGGGGGCGAGGCCGTGCCGATGCCGTCGTCAACCCAAGCAGAAACCGCCCCGGTCAATCGATCTGCCCTGCATCGTCCGCCGAGGCGCGAAAACGCACGGCAGCCAACAACATCTCGCCGTAGCTCCGCCAGAGCCGATCTTCCGACCAGTCAATGGCTTCCTTGGGAAGCTCGACCGTGATGATGGGGACCCCCAGCACCAGCCCAACATACGAGCCGAGTGAACCGTGACGGCCGCCCAATTTCTTGACCGGCAGATCACACACCGCGGCCATCGCGAGGGCAAGGCCCCGGCCCGGGCCGTCGTAGTCAATGCACTCGCTGCCATAGTTGATCGGTTGATGCAGGCTGACAACGCGGGCCGGTCTGTGCTCCAACAGCAGGCGGTGAATGGCGACACTCTCGGGCTCCGACAGGGCCGCCGATCCGAAGTGCCTGCCCCCTTGAAAGTTTGTGGCGGGGAAGTTGCGGTTCAAGTCCACGCCGCGGACGTTGTGCCTGTTGCCGCGAATCAGGCCGTCAGGATTCGCGGCGGGCATCAACAAGACTCTCCGCCCCTCCAACACCTCGGTGTGCTCGATGAGATACTCGCGGAGCCGGGCGACCAAGGGCGTGCCGGCCGGTTCATTGCCGTGAATCCCGGCCATTATGAATACGGTTTCGTGACCATCGCCAAGGAGGAAACACTCTATCAGCCTGCCCTCGACGGACGAACCGACAACGACCCGCTTGGCGGTGATGCCCTCCCCGGCGGTACCCGGTCTGTCCGCACGCACGCGATCGCGCGGGCCGGCGCAACCGGTGCACAGAGTCAAACTGACGGCAACCAGAAACGCATGCCGGAGAATCGAGAGAGGCCCACTCGGCGGCAGGCGGCTCCTGTATTCTGCATCGAGGGCTCTCAAAGCGGCGCTCTCCGGCTTCATGTTCGGCCCGTCGGCTCGCCATGGGCGCCGCCGCGCAAGGATCAGGGGCGGCGCGAGTCCGAGCATCATCGCCAGCCGTGCCGGCGCGTCAAGGCTGCACCTTAAATCGCAGTTGTTTTCCGCCGGGCATCTTCATAAACGCAGCCGGCGGTTGAACGAGGGTTCGGCAATCGCCGACGACATACTCGCCGGCCTGGGATAAACTGGACCGGGAGGCCCCCGTATGACGACGCTTCAAGGCAAGACCACGACGGGGCCGAGATTCGTCGGCGTCGTCCTCGCGCTGGTCTGTCTCGGCGTTGGCCTTGAGTATCCGAACTACAGGGTTGCCTTCGATCAAGCCCAGGTCTATTTCGAGGGGCCGGATGATTACATGCGCGTTTACCGCGCCCGGCAGATCGCCGAAGGCTCAACCCTCCGAGTTCGGTTCACGCCGGAGATTAACGCCCCGATCGGGGCGGAGTTGCACTGGACTGCCCCGATGGACTACCTGCTGGCCGGGGCCGGGCGGCTCTTCCGCTGGTTCGCCTGGCGGGCCGATCCCTTCGGGACAGTGGCCGCGTTCGTGCCGCTTGGTCTGGGAGTCATTTACCTGCTGTACATGGCCGGCGTGCTGCGCAGGGGATTCGGGGCCGGCCCAGCCCTCCTCGCCGTGGCATTGATGGTGCTGACGCCCGCGTGGCACCGCGTCTTTCGTGTTGGGCACCCGGATCATCATTGCCTGCTGGCCTTGTTCCTGCTCCTGGCGGTGGGGCCGTGGATTCCGCGCATGTCCTCCGACGGGCGTCCGGGTAAACCGCGGCGCCGTCCCGCCGTTTACAGCGGCCTGGCCATCGGCGCTGCCGTCTGGATCAGCATCGAGGCAATCGTGTTCTGGGCCGCCCTGGCGGCCGGGCTTTGGGCGGCGTGTACCTTCGGATCGTCTGAAGAACGCCGGGCCTATGCTCGAGCGCGGCTCGCCTGGAACCTGTGCGCCATCCTCGCCGTGGCGGCGGGCTGGCTGTTCGAGAACTGGCCGGATATCGGCTGCATCGCCGCCGACAAGATCAGCTTGCTGCACGTCATGGTCCTGGCCATCGGCCTGCTCGTCCCGATCCGCGCGATCGCCGGGGAAACAAGGCCCGCCGATGAAACCGACAAGACGGCTGGGGCGTCATCGCCCAGCCGCGAGCAGTCGCGGCTCAACCGCCATATCGCCTTCCTCGCGGCCGTCGCGGCGTTCACCACCTGGCTGTCGTTTGGACATGAACGAGCGTTTGAGCATGTATCACGGCCGGAGTTTTCGCGGTGGATCGGCTATCTGATGGAGTTTCAGCCGTTGTGCACTCGGGCGGGGTCGATGTGGTCCTTGCAGCCGCTGCACGATCTGACGGGCTACGTGCCCTATGCCCTGCCGGTGCTGCTGGTTTTCTTCCTCCGCCGCCGGCAGACGCCGCGAGCGGCGAAATATGCTCTGGTCATCCTGGCGCCGACGATCACCTTGTTGGCCATCAAGCAGCTTCGTTGGATTGACCACTTCAACGTGGCGGTCACGCCGGTGGTGGTGATCGGCGCATGGCAGCTTGGCGAGGAGGTGTTCCATCGCCTTCAACATGCCAAGATTGGCAATCCCGCGGGTGCCGCACCGCGAAAGCTGCCTCCGGCGTCGGCCGTTTTCTGTGCCGCGCTCTTGGTTGGGCTTGTCCTGCCGGCAGCGAAGACCGTCTTGACGTATGGCGCGGAAGAGGCCAACCAGGCGGCGGCCTATCTCCGCCAGACGGATTTCGTGGCCCGGCGGATCATCGCCCATAAAGGGCAACACGGAGATCGAGACGCCGACCGCCGGGCCATTCTATGCGAGGACGGAGAAGGACCGGCGTTGCTCTATTGGACCGGCTTGCCGGTCGTCGCCACGCCATACCATCGGGCGCTGGACGGTCTGCTAGGGATGGCCCGGTTCTTCGCCGAGCGCGACCCGGCAGCGGCCCGAGAGCGCCTCGACCGACTCGGCGTGCGTTACGTCGTCATGCCTCCCCGGGCCCACGAACAGTTGATGCAGTTCGAAGAGTTGGCCTTCGGAGAATTGCGGTCTTTCGATCCGCCAGAGGGAAGCATCGACGACTTCGGCCGGGAGATCCTCAAGTTAAACTACCGGCCGGCGGAGGTCCGGCAGACCATGGCCTATCGCCTGGTGATGGAGCCTGCCGACAGCGAGGTCATTCCCGGCGTAGAGCGGATCGCCGAGATCAAAGAGGGGGCCAGGACGCCCGACGGCCAGCCGATGAAGACCGGCTTGCTGTACGTCGTGCATGATCTTCCGCCAGCCAGCCAGCCTGAAGCGCCAACGAGAGAGGAGTAAGGCGCGCTGAGCTCGCCCTACGCGACTCAGATTGTGCTTCGGGCTGGTAGGATGGATTAACTTCCATGTTGTAATCCAGGAGCAGAGGATGCCAACGCCCGAACAGGAAATCGCCGAGCTTCAAGAGCAGATCAATCGGCACGACTACCTCTACTACGTCGAGGGCAAGCCGGAGATATCCGACCGCGAGTACGACCGGCTGTTTGACCGGCTGAAGGAGTTGGAGGCAGCCCACCCCGAGTTGGCCACGCCGGACTCGCCGACGCAGCGAGTGGGCGGCGAGCCGATCGAAGGCTTCGCCCATGTCACCCACGCCGTGCCCATGCTCTCCATCGACAACACCTACAACGAGGCCGAGGTCCGCGAGTTCGACGGGCGCGTGGTCAAGGGCCTGGAGGGCGGGGCCTACGAGTACATCGTGGACCCGAAGATCGACGGCGTGTCGGCCTCGCTGCGATACGAGGACGGCGTGCTCGTGCTCGGAGCGACTCGCGGCGACGGGCGGACCGGCGACGACGTGACCGCGAACGTCAAGACCATCCGGTCCATCCCGCTCCGCCTGCGCGGCAAGGACTGGCCGCAAGTACTGGAGGTCCGCGGCGAGGTCTATTGGCCGCGAAAGGAGTTCGATGCCTTCAACACCAAACGTGAGAAAGAGGGCCTGGAGCAATTCGCCAACCCGCGAAACGCGACGGCGGGAACGCTCAAGCAGTTGGACTCGAAGGTCGTCGCCGGCCGCGGCCTGGCCTTCACCGCCCACGGCTTCGGCGAAATCGTAGCGTCGGCCCCAAGCAGCCGACGGGAGTTTGAGACGGCCGCCGATCTCTTCGCCGCCATGAAGCGATGGGGCATCCCGACGAACCCTCACACCCGCATCTGCAAGAACGCGGACGAAGTCATCGCCTTCATCGAGAAGTGGGAATCGCAGCGGCACGACCTGCCCTACGAGACCGACGGGCTGGTGGTCAAGGTCAATCGGCTGGACCAGCGTGAGACGCTCGGCTCGACGAGCCGGTACCCGCGCTGGTGCATCGCCTACAAGTACGCCGCCGAGCAGGCCGAGAGTGTGCTGCGGAGCGTCGATTTCCAGGTTGGCAAGCTCGGCACCATCACCCCGCGGGCGGTCATGGACCCCATGCAGCTTTCCGGCACGACCGTCCGCCACGCCACGCTGCACAACTTCGACCAGGTAGAGCGGCTGGACGTGCGGATCGGCGACACCGTGGTCGTCGAGAAGGCCGGTGAGATCATCCCGCAGGTAATCCGCGTCGTCGCCGAGAAGCGGCCGAAAGACGCGAAGAAAATCGTCCCGCCGAAGAAATGCCCGGTCTGCGGCGGAGTGGTCGCCAAGGACGAAGGCGGCGTCTACATCCGCTGCATCAACCCCTCCTGCGAGGCCCAACTCAAGGAGCGGCTGCGCTACTTCTGCGGGCGGGACCAGATGGACGTCGAGGGGGCGGGCGAGGTCCTGGTCGAGCAGCTCGTCGATTCCGGGCTGGTCCATCAATTCGCCGATCTGTATGCCCTCAAGGACAGGCGCGACGCCCTGGTGGCACTGGAGCGAATGGGCGAGAAGTCGGCGGACAACCTGCTCGCGGGCATCGAGCGGAGCAAAAAGCAGCCGCTGGCCCGCGTGCTGGCGGCGCTGAACATCCGCCATGTCGGCGCGGCGACGGCGGAGGTGCTGGCCGAGCACTTCGGCGAGATGGGGCGGATCGCCGAGGCGACGGAGGATGAGTTGCAGCAGGTGGAAGGCGTCGGCCCGGAATTGGCCAGCTCTATTCGCCAGTTCTTCAGCAGCGCCGCCGGCCGAAAGGCATGGCAGTCGTTGTGCGAGGCAGGGGTGAACATGAAGCAGCCGAAGACGGCCCGAAGCGGCGAGCAGCCGTTGGCGGGCAAGACCATCGTCGTGACCGGCACGCTGGAGAATTGGGGCCGCAACGAAGTGGAGCGGCTCATTAAGGAACTCGGCGGCAAGCCCGTCGGCAGCGTCAGTCGCAAGACCGATTTCGTCCTCGCCGGCAGCGATCCCGGAAGCAAACTCGCCAAGGCCCACGAGCTGCATGTGAAAGTGCTGAGTGAAGCAGACTTCATGAGCCTGATCAGAAGACAATCGGGCCACGATTGAATTCCCTCGCAGCGCTGCGCATGGCCGCCGCCCGCGCGCCCGGGCACTGACTCATGGGAGATGGGCGGCGGAGAACTTCGGAGGGGCGTTCCGAAACCTGCGACTCGACAGGCTCAACTTGATGACTCTTTCGTTGATGAGTTGCCTGGCCATGAGGAAGGCAGAATCTTTGAGACCAGGCGAATAGCCGGAGACAATCCCACCAAGGCGCTGGAAACCATTGTCGCGTTCGCGAATACAGAAGGTGGTTTCCTGGTGCTTCGGGTATTTCACGGTTGTCTGTGGCGTCGGCCCCCTGTGGCCGACGGGAATTCCAGGGGTGCCCACTGGCAGGATCACCCGCTGCTCCTGCAACGCCGCATGCCACGTTGGGGGCCTGCCCTGACCGGAAATGGGCGATGTCGGCGCATCGGCGCGGCCCGTCGCCTTATTTGCCGCCGGGATAATCACCCGCCAGCAGTCTTGTTACGTCGAGGGTCACGTGCCTGCACTTCGGTGCATCCACTCCCGGCTTGGCGAAGGCCACGTGCATCAATCGCTTGTTCGGCTCAAACACGACGCCGTGGTACATAATGGTGTCGGGAACCTCGAGATCGCCGAGCATCTTCCACGCCCGCTTAAGCGTGACGTGGCGCTTGCCTTTGCTCCCGGAGATTTGATCGAGCGCTCCCTCGAGCCGCTCGTAACGCACGCAGGGACGCGGTTTACCTCGTTCCACAAAGTGGTTTGTGCACACCAGGTAGTGCAAGTCCGCCCGTGGGAGCCGCACCGTTACGCCTTGCCCGGTCGTTTGGTCGCCATCGAACTCGATGACCGCCGCCGCCGGTTGCCCCTTGGCGGATGGCCTGCTCACCACCATGTTCTCGCCGACGGCCGAGACCTCGGCCCTGACCACTCGGGCGATATCCTCGAACGCCGTGTCGGCAGCCGCCAATTCCACCGCCCTTCTGAAAGTCCAGGCAGAGGGCGTGAAGCCGCTGGTCACTGACGACGGTCGGCCGCGCGCATCATGCGTGGCTACGTTGACGCCCTCGCTATTCATGCCGGTGATGCATCCCACGTATGACGGCCAGGTGATCGCCACCCATCCCTTCGCGCCGCCGTCGGCCGACGGAGTATTAACAAGGATAATCTGCTTCTCGATTATCGACGAGAGCTCGGGCCATTCCATGCTTCTGCCTGCGATTGTGTGACCGTTTTTCGTCATCTCGTCCCAGGCCGCGAACGACGAGCACGCGAAGCGTGTCAGGTCTCCCGTGCAGTTGATGGCGAGAATGTCTTCGTACTTCAGCGGCCGTCCGAGGAACTCAATCTCCGCCGGCCCGCCCAGCCTGCTTTCGATGCCCGCCAGAATCCCCTGCATTTCGGCCTCGTACGCAGGATCTATCTTCATCCGCTTGAGCTTTGGCAACATCTCTTGGGTGTAGTGCTCAAGACTGTCCCCCAACGGACCCTCGGCCAGGAACGAGTTGGCCATCGTCTTAATGGTGTCAGCAAGGAGATACCCGTGAGCGAAGCCGCGTTCCTTGGGCGTGCCCCAGACGCGCAACACGGGCAGTCCGTCGATCTCGCTGAGTGTGCCCTTGACTTTGGTGCTCGGCGGTTCCGTCGCATGGACCGGCTGCGTAAGGAACGGAAGCAGAAGAAGTGCGTAGATCGCAACACTGGCATTCCACATTCGGCGTTTCATCTCATGACTCCTTCCGCTGGGGTCCGCATCACGCCCGAACAGGACACGGCACCACAAGCCTGAATCCCAACGTCGCTTCCAGAACCCGTGTGCCTGGCCCATTCATATTGGCCGGCATTTCCCAGATGACTTCAGCCAACTCCACTGCCGGGCCGCGCAGGGCTATTGTACACTGTCCTGCCCTCCGCCCGCGCGTTCTTCGGGCCCGTGGCCGGGCATCGGAACCGGGGCCGGTCTTGAGGGCGGGTGGAAGCCCCAACCGCCCGAGGATGGCCCCCTTTTCCCCGCGTGGCCCAGGAAGTCCGCTCGGCTTGCTTAAACAGGAGCGGCCTTGAGCGGTCGGTAGCGTGAGCCGCAAGACGGATTTCGTCCTCACCGCGACCGACCCCGGCAGCAAACTCGCCACGGCCCACGAGCCGCACGTTAAGATCATCGGCGAGGAGGAGTTCCCGCGGCTGATCGGGCGTTGGGGAATGGCTAGAAATGAACCTCGGTGCCATCGCCCGTGCTGCGGGTTCTAACGAGGTTCAAGGCGAAAACATGTTCAAGCGGTTCATCGGCCACCTCGGCTTGCTCTTCCTCACCTTCGCCGTCGGCACGCTCTGGCATGAGGTCGTCGGCCACGGGCTCGTTGGGGTGATTGCCGGGGGGCGGATCACCTACGTCAAGGTGCTCGGCATGGACCTGTGGCCGGCCGTGCGCTGGTCGGGCTGGGATCGCACCTACGGAACATGTGAAGTCACCGACATCCCCACGACGACGGGCTACGAAATCCACTCGCTCGCCGGCTCGATGAGCACCTGGTGCGTGGCGGTCGCGGCGACCATCCTCTTGTGGGCCAAACGATGGCGCCGACCCTGGCGGACCATCCTCATCTACCTGAGCATCTGGTGGATCGACCTTTGCACCTACACGCTGCCGACGTGGGGCCTGCGACGCTCGATCCTGTGGGGCGGCAAGTACGCCGAGCCTTACGAGGCCGCCGTCAGACTTGGCATTCCGGGGCCGGTCTTCCAGGTCTTCGTGTTCGGATCGAGCCTCTTGCTGGCGGCGGCGCTGATCGCCCGTCTACTGCATAGCGCTCGCGGCAAGAACCGCATCCGCGCCCCCGGCATGAGTGCGGGAGTACGAGACGCAAGGGCCGGTTGAGGCGGGAAATCAGGCTGGGGCGTTTCACGGCCGGATACACCCATGGTGCCGCCGTCTCGGTGGCGGGTTCACGGGCGAAACGCCCGTGCCACGGTCGCAGGCAATTGCCGAATGCCCTAGTTGGAAGGCTTCAGCACCCTCGCGGCAAAGCGGGCGGGAACGGTGCGCGGGACGAAACGCTGGAGGAAAATGCTCACCTTGTTGAGCAGGCCGGGAACGTAGAAGGGCTTTCCACGAGCAAGGGCGCGGTGTGCCTTCTCGGCAAGCCAGTCGGCTTCAACGCCAAATTGCGTGAAACGCGATTGGCGGCCCTCATAACCGCCGCGATCGAAGAACTCGGTCTTGACCGGCCCGGGACACAGGCATGTCACCACGACACCGCGACGGCGGACCTCCTCCCGCAGAGCGAGGGAGAAACTGAACACGAAGGATTTGGTGGCCCCGTAGGCCGCCATGTGCGGCGTCGGCTGGAAGGCGGCGGTGCTGGCGACGTTCATGATCCAACCGGACCGACGAGTTAGCATCTCCGGCAGGATAAGATGCGTCAGCCGGAGCAGGGCGTTCATGTTCAGGTTCATCATGTGCTCGATGGCGGGCAAGTCCTTTTCAACGATGAGGCCGTACTCGCCGATGCCGGCGTTGTTGATGAGCACGTCGATCCGCCCCGCGGCCAGGCAGGAGTCGGACAAAACCCGCTCGCAGGCCCCCGGCTCGGTCAGGTCGGCGACGATGACGGCGGTCTGTCCGGAGAAGCCGCCCATCCGCAGGTCGTCGGCCAGAGCGGCCAGCCGGTCGGCCCGCCGGGCAACAAGGATGAGCTTGGCTTCGTCGCGGCAGAATCGGCGGGCCAAGGCGGCGCCGATGCCGCTGGAGGCCCCGGTGATGAGTACGGTCTTATTCTTGAACATTCAAGCCCTTGCGTGCCCAAGACGGCATTGTTGCCAAGCCGCATCGCGACTAGACTAGTATGTGCGATGGCCGGGAAGCAGACAAGACGACGTGAGAGGCCGGTAAGGGGCTGCGTGTTGCCCGGCACGATCCTTGCGCTGGCCGCTTTCGTCGGAATCGAACACTCCCTGGCGTGGCAGCATGCCGCCTGGCGAGTGCACAAAGGCGCCTCGATCGCCGTCCGTGCGGCGATTCCGGCCGCTGTCACGCCTCGCCTGGCCGGCTGCGTGAGCCTCACGTTCGCGGCCGGCGGCTTGGTTCTCTTGCTTCTATTGTCGCGACGCACCCCGACGCTGGCGCGGGTGCCGAATCTTCGCCCATGCGAGACTCCACCATCGTACTTGCCGCCCCTCGGCTTGATCCACCGAAAAACGTCTATCTCCTATCACACCGGCGGCCTGTACGGGCCGTAGGGATCCCGCTCTCGGCGTCGACCGCAGAGACTCCGCCTTCAAAGCGGGCGGCTCGGCTTATCGACGCTTCCGTTCGTGACTTTCGACTTTCGGTGTTTCGGCTTTTCCACATGGTGCAGATATGAACGTTCTTGATATTGTCGGCGTCGGGTTCCGCAAGATGTTCGGCTCGCGAAACGAGCGATTGCTCAAGCGATATCAAAAGGCCGTCGCCCTCGTCAACACCTTTGAGGAGGAGCTGAAGGGCGACTATGACCGGCGGTTCGCGGAAGCCTTGGCCAAGCTGCCGACGGAAGAAACAGTGGTAGACTCCGGCGGAGCCAAGACCGCGCCCAAACAGGGTGCGGCCGAGGGGCCTTGGACAAAAACGCCGGAGCAGGAAGCCTCTCAGCCGGCAGAAGAGACGTTCGACCGGGCGGCGGCGGTTCAGAAGATTCGCGTCGAGCTGAGTCAGGACCTGCGCGATCGCACGGCTGCTCTGCGCCGGCGACTGGCCGACGGCGAACCGGTGGATTCCGTGCTGCCGGAGGCCTTTGCCGTGATCCGAGAGGCTTCGCGGCGGGCACAGAATCACCGGCATTTCGACTGCCAACTCATCGGCGGAATGGTGCTGTTCGGCGGCAAGATCGCGGAAATGAAGACCGGCGAGGGCAAGACCATCGTCTGCCACCTGGCCGCGTACCTCAAGGCCCTGCAAGGCAAGAAGACGCACATCATCACGGTCAACGACTATCTGGTTCGTCGAGACGCCGAGTTCGCCAAGCCCGTCTTCGAGTTGGTGGGCATGACCGTCGGCTACATCCAGGCCATGATCGACTCCGGCGGTAGGGAAGGCATCCGCCGAGCCGCCTATGCCTGCGACATCACCTACGGAACGAACAGCGAGTTCGGCTTCGACTACCTCCGCGACAACATGAAGACGTCTATCCACGACCAGGTGCAGGGCTCGTTGGACTTCGCGGTGGTGGACGAGGTGGACTCGATCCTCATCGACGAAGCCCGAACGCCGCTGATCATCAGCGGGCCGGCCGAGGACGACGTGACCCGCTATCGCACCGCAGACGCGGTGGCCCGCGTCCTGATCGCCAAGCAGGCGGCGGCCAACGACGTGACCGCCCGGCGGCTGCGCGAATGGGGCGCCCACCCGCCGGAGGCGTTCGCCGCCCTACCGAAATTCCAGGACGCCCTGCGAAAATTCAAGGCCGATCCGAACTGGGTCAACGACGAGGAGGCCGAGGCCATCGGCCACAAGCAACACTACGTGGTCAGCCGGGAGAGGAAGCACGCGGCCTTGACCCACGACGGCGTGACCGTTGCCCAGGAGCAGATCGGAGCCGGCTCACTCTACGCCGGGGCAAACATGGAATGGCCGCACTTGATCGAGAACTCGCTGCGGGCCCACGTCGTGTACGAGAAGGACGTGGACTACGCGGTGATGAACAACGAAATCATCATCGTCGACCAGTTCACCGGCCGACTGATGCACGGGCGGCAGTGGTCGGACGGCTTACACCAGGCGGTGGAGGCCAAGGAGGGCGTCAAGATCAAGGAGGAGACGCAGACCCTGGCCACGATCACCCTGCAGAACTTCTTTAAGCTCTATAAGCACCTCGCCGGCATGACCGGAACAGCCATGACCGAGGCCGACGAATTCATGAAAATATACGGCCTGGAAGTGGTGGCCATCCCGACCAACCGGCCCGTCAACCGGCCGGATTTCCACGACCGCATCTACAAAACCGTGGATGACAAGTACAGCGCGATCGTCGAGGAAATACACGACATCCATACCAAGGGCAGGCCGAACGATCCATTCTTCCTGGAGCCGGTGCTGCGAACGCTGCGGCCGATCATGGCCAAACAGGGCCGTTCGACGCAGTTGATCGATAAGGCCTTGGAGGAGTTCAACGACGGCCGGGGCGCAGGAGAGATGATGGCCCAGGCCTACGACGACGCGATGGGCGACCTGGCCCAGGGTCGCCCCATCCTGGTCGGCACCATCTCCATCGAAAACTCGGAGAAACTGTCCAATCTGCTGACCACTAAATACGGCATCCAACACGAAGTCTTGAATGCCAAGCAGCACGCCCGCGAAGCCGACATCGTGGCCAAGGCGGGCGAGCGGCACGCCCCCACCCGCGGGGCGGACAAGACCCCTCGAGGAAACGTCACCATCGCCACCAACATGGCCGGCCGCGGCACGGACATCAAACTTCAGAAGGGCGTCGTTCACTTGAATTGCCTGGGAGACCTGGGGCCGCCGGAAAACGGCGACGGCCGACGGCGCTATGCCTGGCGAGAGAAAGGGGTCCTCGGCACCAAATGCTGTATCTACTGCCCGGACTACGATCCGGCCACCAACTGCGCCCATTGTTGGAAGCCGAAGGCCGACCCGCGGTTTCCGGAGATCGGCCGGAAGGTCTGCCCGATGAGCACCCCGTGTGGGCTGCACATCGTCGGCACCGAGCGACATGAATCCCGCCGCATCGACAATCAGCTTCGCGGTCGAAGCGGTCGCCAGGGCGATCCGGGCTCCAGCCGCTTTTTCCTCTCCCTGGGCGACGACCTGCTCAAACTCTTCATGGGTGAGTGGACGCTGAAGATGCTGGAGCGAATGGGATTCCAGGATGGAATGGCCATCGAGGCAAGGTCCATCAGCAAGGGCATCGAGCGGGCACAAAAGAAAGTCGAGGAGAAAAACTTCGGCATTCGCAAACACTTGCTCGAGTACGACGAGGTCATGGACCACCAACGAAAGGTGTTCTATGCCCGCCGGCAGGAAATCCTGGAGGCGGCCCTGCCGGGGCGGTCGGAACGCCTGGTCAAGACCATCTGGCAGATGATCGGGGCCACCATCGACGACGCGGCGGCGAAGTTCCTCGATCCGTACTACGGACGAAAGTGCGTCTGTGACTGGGCGGGGACGACCCTCGGCTGCTCGATCGACCCCAAACAGATTGACGCCAACGATGTGATCGCGGCCGAGCGAACCATTCGCAACAACGCCAAGGAGGAAGCGTTGAGCGAGATCACCAAGACCGTCGGCGAGTACATGGACCCGGACGTGGACCCGAAGGAGTGGGACATCCGCGGACTGGCTCAGTGGGCCGCAAGCCGATTTGACTCCAAGATCAGCCAAAATCATCTTCGGGCCATGGCCATTGACGACGTGAGGCAGCACCTCATGGAGGCCGCCGATCGGAAGATCGATGAGTTCGACCTTCAACCGATCGCCAACTTCCTCAACCCGCTATGCGGCAAGATGTCGTACATCAACTGGGCGCGGCAGAAATTCAGCATCGAGCTCCGCTCAGACGACTTCGCCGACCTCCCCGACGCTGAAATCACCGAAAAGCTCCGGCAAGGCATACAACAGGCCTATCACGAACGCGAAGTCCGCTATCCCGTCGAAATGGCCCTGGAGAGAACCATCCTCCGCGAGAGTCCGGACAACGCCTATGCCGCCGATGCCCTGGCCCAGTGGGTGAACCTGAAATTCAACCTCGGTTGGACAGTGGACAACATCCGCAACCACACCATCAAGGAACTGGCCGACGAACTGGTACGGATCAACCGCGACTATATCACCAACGGCAAACTGGAGGCCGAAATCGACAAGGCCATCCTCCACAAGGCCGGCGGGGCGGACGGCGGCGACGGTAATCTCGCCGAATGGGCAAAAACCCGCTTCGGCCCCGCCTTCGACGAAGCAACCTTCAAGCAGGCCGAAGACCCTCGCGAAGCGTTGCTGACCTTCGGCCGCGACCTCCTGCGACGCGAACTGACCGGCCTGGAACGCTACGTGGTCCTTGAAATCTACGACCAGGCATGGAAGGACCACATGCACGCGGTGGATCTGCTGAAAGAGGCAATCGGCCTCCGGGGTTACGCCGAGCAGGACCCGCGAATCGCATACAAGCGGGAAGGTTTCCAGATGTTCCGGGAGATGATGCAGACCATCCAGGACAAGGTCACCGGCATCATCTTCAAGGCCCGGCTGCTGGACGACAGCATCCTGCAAAGCCGCTATCGCATCTCGGCGGCCCAACACGCGGACGCGACGAATCAGGGCTTCGTCGGCGGCGGACAGATGGAGCGCGATCGCGAGGCGGCCATGCAGGCTCAGGGCGAACAGAAGATACTGACCATCCGCCGGGAGAAACCTCGCGTCGGCCGAAACGCGCCGTGCCCCTGCGGCAGCGGAAAAAAGTACAAACAATGCTGCGGGCGGGCAAAATAGGAATTGGCGCGGCAGGGCGCCGCCGGGAGACCGAGGCTCCTGCCGAGCCGCCTCGCGCGAGCCGCCCTCCCGCGGTGATCAGGCATTGATCTGGTACGAACAATGACCATCAAACGATCAAGAACAACCGATGAATGGGTGGTCCGGCGCGAAATCTGCGAGATCGGCCGGCGGATCTACGCCCGCCAATTCGCCGCCGCCAACGACGGCAACATCTCCTACTGCCTCACGGACGAGCTCGTCCTGTGTACGCCGACCATGATCTGCAAGGGCTTCATGAAACCGGAGGATATCTGCGCCGTCAGCATGACCGGCAGGCAATACGCCGGCACGCGCCAGCCGACCAGCGAAGTGCTGATGCACCTGGAGATCTACAAGCGAGACCCCAACGCCAGAGCCGTCGTCCATTGCCACCCGCCGCACGCCACCGCCTTCGGCGTCGCCCGCGTGGACATCCCGGCGGGCATCCTCCCGGAGGTCGAGGTGTTCCTGGGGGCCGTGCCCCGGGCGGACTACGAGACGCCGGGAAGCCCCAACTTCGCCGAGACCATCCGGCCGTTCGTCGGCAAGGCCAACACCGTCGTGCTCAGCAACCACGGAACAGTAAGCTGGGGGCCGACCGTCGAGCGAGCCTACTGGTACACGGAAATCCTCGACTCATACTGCCGCATCCTGCTCCTGGCCGGCCAACTGGGAAACATCTCGCGCCTGCCCGAAACCAAGCTGCAAGAGTTGGCGGCCCTCCGCGAGCGATTCAACGCGATGTAAGCATTTCGTGGGGCTAACAAGGGTGGCCCAAGTCCTCTGGAGTCTGTCGATTTAGTTGGCACGACTCATGCTTTAGTGTACCAGTGATGATC
>CAYYBO010000028.1:0-20524 GCA_964470125.1 uncultured Planctomycetaceae bacterium
CTAGGGTCCGTTCTCCTGGGAGGGTTCCTCGTGGCTGGGTACGGGCGCGGACAGCCAGTGGTCAGCATCGTCATCGCTACGCATGGGCGTTGCGAACGCCTAAAACACTGCATCGCCGCGATTCGCGAGAACGTCTTGCTGGCGCACGAGATCGTCGTTGTCGGTGGGGGGGCCGACGACGGGACCGAGGAGTGGATCGAGAGACAGCCGGACATCCACTTCATTAGCGAAGTTCGGCGCGAGGGCGCAAACAAGGCCTACAATAAGGGGTTTCGGGCGGCGACCGGGAGTTATGTGATGTGGCTGAACGACGACTCCCACCCGCTGCCCGGGGCCGTGGAAGCCGCCGTTCGGATGATCGAGCAGCCGGCGAACGCGGACGTGGGCATGGTGGCCTTCTATCACAACTTCGATCGGCAGTGGAATCGGCTGGACTCAGTCGAGCACAACGGGGTGGTTTACAGCATCTTCAACGTCCGCGGCATCCCCTATGCCAACTTCGGCCTGCTTCGGCGGGAGCTTCTCGAACGGCTCGGCTATCTCGACGAGCGGTACTACTTCTGCGCCTGGGATCCTGATCTGTCGCTAAAGGTGCAACGCGAGGCCGGCCTGAAGGTGCTCGGTTGCCGAAGGGCGCTCGTGTATCACGAGGAGTTGATCGACGATCGGAAACGCAACGACATGACGGTCATCGACATCGACAACGAGAACCTCTTCGCGAAATGGAGACTGCCCGAGAAGTTCTCCTATCCTGACCCCGCGCCTGATTACCAGCGGATGATCCGCGATCGCCTTCTTGCCTGACGGTCCTGCAGCGGATACCTTCCCGATTGCTCGGCTCGGCGGGCGCGTCGCCTGGCCAGGTCGCTCGCATATGAGGTCGCATGGACGTCCAGCCCCTTCAGTACGCCCCGAAGCTCCGTTGGCGGTTTCACCGAACATTCTGGGTCGCCAACGTGGCGGAGCTGTTTGAGCGGGCCGCTTTCTACGGCATGTTCGTGGCCTTGGATCTCTACCTCAGCCGCAGTATCGGCTTCGACGATATCACCGCCCATCTCATAGCTGCTCCCTTCAGTTTCTTCTTGTACTTCCTGCCGCCGTTCGTCGGGACGATGGCTGACCATTTTGGCTTCCGTCGATCTCTGATGGTCGCCTTCGCCCTGCTGACGGCAGGCTACGGCCTGCTTGGCCTGTTTCAATACAAAACGACCGCCATCGCCGCCCTGGCCGTCATCGCCTTCGGCGGCGCCATCGTCAAACCGGTCATTTCCGGAACCGCGGCCAAGTGTTCCGATGCGGACCATCGCGCCAGGGCGTTCTCGATCTTCTACATGATGATCAACATCGGCTCGTTCAGTGGAAAGACGCTGGCGGCCCCGTTGCGCATCCACATGGGCTTGGAGTACGTCAGCCTCGCTTCGGCCGCGATGAGCTTTGTCGCTCTCATCCTGGTGGCCTTCCTGTACAGGGACGTCGACGTCAAAGGGGCCGGCCGGCGCATCGGCGAAGTGATCGCCAGCTTCCTGGAGGTCGTTCGGCACGGCCGGTTCATGTGCCTGATCCTGATCGTCGCGGGCTTCTGGCTGATCCAGGGACAGTTGTATTCGTCCATGCCCAAGTACATCACGCGGCTGCTCGGGGAAACCGCCAAGCCGGAATGGTTGGCAAACGTGAATCCCCTGGTGGTGGTGTTGTTGGTGGCGCCGATTACTCATTTGGTTCGGCGCTTCAAGCCGGAGAACTGCATCACCATTGCCATGTTCATCATTCCGTTGGCGGCGATGACCGTTGCCCTAAGCGGCGCCGTGCAATCCGTGACCGGCAACTCCGTCTCCATTTTCGGGCTGGTGTCGATCCATCCCATCACATTGATGGTCATTCCCGGCATTGCGTTGATCGGACTAGCGGAGTGCTTCCTCTCCCCCAAGTTCATGGAATTCGCCTCAAAGCAGGCCCCCGAAGGTCAAGTCGGCCAATACATGGGCTTTCAGAATCTGGCCAGCAGCATCGCCTGGTTCTTCGGATTCCTTCTCTCGGGTTTCCTCCTCGACTGGTACTGCCCCGACCCGGAAACGCTTCCCACCGAGGCACTGGCCCAGTGGAAGGCGGCGATCGAGACGGGGGGGACTCTTCCCGAAGCCTACGCCCGGGCCCATTACATCTGGTACGCCTTCAGCGGAGTAGGATTCGCCGCCTTCGCAGGAATGCTGCTGTTCAAGTATGTGGCCAACAGGCTCGACCGGAGAAAGGCCGAGTAGTCGCCAAGCATCAAAACGTCTTACAAGAGTCCTTGCGCCCGGATTGCGGCTACGCCCCCGTACAGCGGCGTCCGCAGGGCCGTGGTGACGCGGGTCGACTAGGCGCCCAAGCCGCCGGTGGTCGGTCACGGCGACCCAACGAGTCCTGGCGAAACGATGCCGCCGGGCTGGTCAGCCGACTCCGTTTCGCCGAGGAGACCGCGCAACACCGAAAGGTTACGCCGGCACTCTTGGAGACCCTGTTTGTAGGAATACGTTTTGGCGTGGCGGATTTCCGGGCCGATGTCGCCGAGGGCCTCTTCCACCAACTCCAATAGCGTGTCCCGCTGGCTTGAGGTCAGTTCGATTCGCATGGCCGAACCTCCCGCTCCTCCCCAACAATTATACCACGATCTTTCAAGCCTCATGGGCAAGCCACCCTGAAACCAAGCGGTTTGCAGACAAGCCGGAGCCTTGTATAATGCTTGCTTTGACGCCGCTTGGCCGGTGGGTGCATCAATACCCGCTAAGCGGGCCGACGACGAAAACCAGCCGACCACTCGGAGATACCCGCCATGGAGGGTGTTCTCGCGACGCAGGAACCCACATCACCAGGCGAAGCACCAACCGCGCCGACGGATCCACCAGTTCAGGAGAAGACGCTCGACCGTGACGCCGGCCAAGTAATGGCGCAGTCCGACGAAACGTCGCTCCTGGCCAAGACCGGTGACTTGGCACAAGCCGAGCGAGCGGATGCCACCCTCCCGGACGCGGCGGCAACAGACGACCCGCATTTGGAAATCCACCCGCACAGGCTCGTGGAAGCCATCCTCTTCGCCGCGGAGTCAGCCATGCCTCCGGCAAAGATCGCAGTTTTGATGGGCGTGGGCGACGCGCGGGAGGTCCGCAAGCATGTGCAGAAGCTGAACGACGAGTACGATTCCCACGGGTTTTCATTTCGGATTCAGGAGGTCGCCGGCGGGTTTCAGATGCTGACTCTGCCGGCCTACAACCCCTGGCTCAAGAAGCTGATGCGGGCGAGGCAAGAGACGCGACTTTCGCCCGCCGCCTTGGAGACACTGGCCATCTTGGCCTACAAGCAGCCCTGCACGCGGGCGGATGTGGAGGCCATCCGGGGCGTCGCCGCCGGCGAGTTGATCAACCGCCTTCGCGAACTGAACCTGGTGAAGATCGTCGGACGAGCGGAGGACTTGGGGCGACCGCTGCTGTATGGAACGACAAAGCATTTCCTGGAGATCTTTGGCCTTCCGTCGTTGGAGGAACTGCCTCAGGTCGAGGCGCTCAGAGGGGGTAACACGGACGATACGGTGCGCGAGTCCGCTACCATGCAAACAGCGGCCCTGGCCAATGAGGTCATGGACGGTCGGCACGCCGTTGAGCCGATGCTCGATGTTCCGCCAGCGCCGGTGGAGGCAGTGGCCGGTGCAGGGCGAGCGATGGATGACGGCGGCTCGGCAGCGCCCGTGGCCGCGCCCGTCGAGAACGAGCCTGAACAAATGTAGCTACACGACGCGGGCCCCTTCGGTTTTCAGCGCGATCGGGTCGATGGGGCGGATGGCGCCGCATGATTGGCGCGGCTGGTTAAGCGCGAAAACGTAAAACAAGACCGGCCGCCGGGATCGCGGTGATCCCGGCGGCCGGCCGATCGTCTGGTCAGACCACATCACGGCTCCGTTGTGAAGCGCCAGACATCGCCTGCAGTCACGGTGATGCCATTGGCTGCCACCTCGTCGATTCGCCAGTAGTACGTCGTGCTGTTGGCCAGCGCCGGAGCGAAGATGGTCCCGGACTGGCGTCCCTGGTAAGCAGCGGGAGCGCCGTTGGTCACGTCGGCCAGAGACGTGCTGAAGTACACGTCGTGCCAAATGCCGCCGACACCGGCATTCCATTTCAGCAAGGTGCCGATTGCGACATCCGTTGCGAAGTCCTGCGGTATTGGCGTCGTCGCCTTACCGGGACCGGTGCGGAACTGCCACACCTTGCCCTTGGTCGTCCCGTCCGCGGTTACTGAGTCGATACGCCAATAATAGAAGGTCATGCCGCTCAGAGGACCGGGATTAAACGTCGAGCCAAGCTGGTTGCCCTGAAACTCCGCGCTGATACGGCTTGCATCGGTGACGGCGGCAAGGGCCGTGCCGAAGTAGACGTCCTGGCTTTCGGTCAGCGCTCCGGGTATCCACGCAAGCAGCGGGTTCAGGTTCACACCCGCTTGAGCGTTCGGCGGCGATGGATTGCTCGCTTGGCCCGCGCCCGTTGCGAACTGCCAGATTTCACCCTTGGTCGTGCCGCCCGGCCCGACTTCGTCTATTCGCCAGTAATAGACCGTGCCGGCGTTCAACTCGCCCGGATCAAACGTGGTCGCGGCCTGATTGCCTTTGTAGATGCCCGGCGTGGCCGGGGTGGCGCTGGCAACAGTCGCTTCATCAGTGCCGAAGTAAACGTTTCGACTCGCGGCGGCTGAGCCGGCGGTCCAACTCAAGTCAGCGTTGATATCGACGCCCTCCGCCAGGTTCGCCGGCGTTGGATTGGTGGCAGGCCCGGTACCGGTCTTGAACTGCCAGACTGCGCCTTTCGTGGCGTTGTCCGCGGGGTCGAGTTCATCGATTCGCCAGAAGTGGCTGGTGTTGCCAGGCAGCGGGCCGATCACGTCGAAGGATTCGGCGCCAAGGGGCTGGCTGCCCTGGTACTCGGTGCTGCCTCTGTTGGCGGTCTGCACCGCGGCCTGCGTTGTCCCGAAGTAGATGTCGTGGGCGACCGCGCCCGCTCCTGCGGTCCACGTCAAGGATGGAGAAACGCTGACCCCAATAGCGCCGTTCGCGGGCGTGATCGGCAGTGCTGCCTGGCCGGCGCCGGTCGTAAACCGCCACACCAGGCCCTTGGATGAGCCGTTTGGCGGCGTGCCGATTTCGTCGATTCGCCAGTAGTAGGTAATCGTGCCGGCGAGCAAGGCCGGCGGCGTCCAGGTGGTGGCGGTTTGGTTGCCTCTGAAGATGCCAACAGAGGCATTCGTGGCGTTGAGGACGTCGTTCTCCACGGTGCCGAAGTAGACGTCGTGCGAGGCTGCGCCCGCGCCGGCGGTCCAACTCAATTGGACGTCCAGGGCGATGCCCGTGTCCTGATCCATCGGATCGGGGTTGGTTGCCCGGCCAGGGACGGTGGTGAAGTTCCACACCGGCCCTTTGGTATCGCCGCCGGGAGCGCCTTCATCAATCCGCCAGTAGTAGGTGGTGTTGCCCTCCATCAAGCCGGCGCCCAGGGGGTCAAACGTTGTACCGGCTTGGCTGCCTTGGTATTCCGTGCTGAACTGGTCAGCGTTCTGAACGGCCGTCTGGGCGGTTCCGAAGTACACATGGTGGCTGGCGGCGCCGCTGCCGGCGGTCCATTCCAGCAAAGCATCAAGTGCCACGCCCTTGGCGCCATTCGCCGGCGCGGGATTTCGGGCTGGGCCGGGGAGAGCGCCGGTCTGGAACCGAAGAACCAAGCCGGTGGTCTTGCCCCCGGGACCGATGGCGTCGATCCGCCAGAAGTAGGCAGCGGCTGAGCTGAGGCCCTGTGGGTCGTACTCGAGCAAGGCTACATCCTGATTGCGCTTGAATGCGGAGGCTGAACCGTTGGTCACCGCGGCTTGGTCAGTGCTCAGATACACGTCGAAGCTGACCGTGGTGCCGCCGCCCAAGCCCATCGCCCAGGCAAGAACAACATCTGTGCTGACATTGGTCGCGTGGTTCGTCGGCGTGAATGGCCCTACAACCTGGGCCGGGGGTTCGGCGGTGGTGAAGGAGAACACTGCGCCCTTGGCAGTACCGCCCGGGCCGAGGGTGTCTACGCGCCAGTAGTAGGTTGTCGTCCCCGACAGATCACCGGCGTTGAAAACCTTGGACGTGCGGTTGCCCTTGAACTCGGGGCTGCTGCGGACGGCGCCATCCACCGAAACCTGATCGGTCCCGAAGTAGACGTCAAAACTGGTCACCGCAGGCACCGCCGACCAACTGAGGTTCGCGTTAACGTCCACGTCCCCGGCGCCATCGGCTGGAACCGGGTTGGTCACGGCCGGTGGCGGATCGGCCGTTCGGAAGTGAAGCACATCGCCCTTGGCGACGCCCCCGGGACCGACCTCGTCGATTCGCCAGTAGTAATCGGTGGCGGCAAGCAACTGTCCAACAATGTCCGCGTCTTCGTCTGAAGGATCGTAGGAAGTGCCCGTCTGGTTGCCCTTGAAGATATCTGCGGTGTCGTTGGTCGCATCCGTTACCGCAGCGAGGTCCTTCCCAAAGTACACGTCGTGGCTGGTGGCGTTCGCACCGGATGTCCACTGCACGACCTGTTCGACGGGAGCGGTCAAGACACCGTCGGCCGGCACGAAGTTCTTCGCCTTCTTGGGGGCCTTGGCGGTCTTGAAGCTGAGAACCGCCCCCTTGGCGGCGCCGGCATCGTTTCGCTCGTCGATGCGCCAGAAGTACTCGGATTCAGGATCAAGGCCGCCGGGGTCAAACGAAGTGCCGGTTTGCGTGCCTTGATAGACCGCGTCGTTCACGCCGCCATTCTCAACATCGGCCTCCACCTTGCCGAGATACACGTCGTGGCTCGTTGCATTGGCGTCGGCGGTCCAGGTCAGCTTGGTCTTGACCGCGACGTCCGTTGACTTGTCTCGCGGGTTCGGGCCGCTGATCTGGCCAGGCAGTGCTCCGGACGCCGGGCCGTTGCCCGATGACCCGTTGGCGGCGACGTTGGCTGTGCCGTCAACCCGGATGATGAAGGTATCGCCCTGGAACACATAGGCGCTCACCGCATAGATGCCGGTGGCGGCATAACGATGCGTAATCGTCGCCCGACCGGCAAGCCCCTCCACGAAGCCGGAGCCGTCGCCGAACACCCAGTTGATTCTTGAAATCAAGCCGGGGTTGTTCAAGGCTGCCTCGACGCTGAAGGCAAGGGTGTAATTGGGCTGGTCGAACAACTGAACGGCTGTGACCCGCGCGAGCGGGAGGGCGGCTAACCCTCCGCCGAAGGAATCACAGCCGGATAGCAGACCCAGCCCGGCCGAGACCGACAAGATGCTAAGCAATACCGCGAATGCTGCTCTGGAATGACGCATGATACGTTCCTCTCCAACCTTCGCGTGCGGATGGACGCCCGCACGCGCCCCTCACTAAATAGCCCCCGAAAACGGGCCGCCCGCCGGCTGTTGGCGATGGCCGCTAGAACAACGCCCGAATACGCCCCCCTTGTGGCACGGGCCTCTGGCCTGTGCGTCCACGGCGGGACACTGGTGCCACAGGTCTTGTCAGACTCTCTGGTCAGGCTGCGAGGATTCACCATCCCCCCCGATGATCGCATCATCTGCTGTAACGTGTCCCCGTTCGGCGGCGCGATGGACAGGCCCCGTACGCAGCCGAAACGAGATAGTGTTACAAACCAGTCTACGTCGATGGAGGTCGCCGATCAAGTCTTGGCGACAGGGTAAACTGGGCAAAACGGAATGCCACAGAAACAGATGGGACGCTCCCGCTTCGTGGAATGCCGCCTCGAGGCGAGGCGCCGCCTAGCCCCGATGGCCGCCGATGCGATTCTCGGTCCCGGCCAGCAAACGCCCAATATTAGCGCGATGCCGTAGGAGGACCAGGAGGGCCATCACCAAGGTGAGGCAGAAGAGGGGATAGTGGTCGGCGATGCCCCAATGCGACAATCGGGCGGTGCTGACGAAGGCCAGCGGCAGGGCGCAGGCCGCAAAAACGGACGCCAGCGAGACATAGCCGGAAAGCTTGACAGTCGAAATCCAAACCAAGCCGGCGATCGCCCCCGGCAGGGTCAGATACGGGTGGATGCCCAGAACCAGACCGAGCGAAACGGCCACTCCCTTGCCCCCGCGAAAGCCCATATAGAAGGGGGCCACGTTGCCCAGCAGACAGCAAAGGCCGGCCCCGAGCAGGAGCCAGTCTCCTCGGGCCGGATCGGCGGCCAACCACGGCGAGGTCGTCCGGCCGACGAACGCGCTGGTGGCCAGGGATGCTGCCGCGCCCTTGCCGGCGTCGAGGGCCAGGACCAACGTCCCCCATTTTCGGCCCAGAACGCGGCCTACGTTTGTCGCCCCCAAGTTGCCGCTGCCATGCTTGCGGATGTCCACGCCCTTGAGGCGGGAAACGATAAGGCCGAACGGGATGGTGCCCAGCAGGTGGCAGCCGACGAGCAAAACCGTTATCTGCCAGGCAAGACTCATGTCAGTCTCTCGCCGCCTGATCGGTCGGCTGCTCCGGCGGGAGCGCATCCTTCAACGGGCCGATGCGGGCGCCCAACTTGATCGCCGTTTGCAGCCACTCCTCCCAGTGCCGCATCCTGTCCTTCTCCTCCGCGAGAATCCAGGGATGAAAACAGACGGAAACAAAGTGGTTCTCGTCCACAGCCCGTCGAAGCCGGCGATAATGCTTGGAGATGGTCTTGTCCGCCGTCTCCTCGCTCCGCAGCAGGCCCCGGTCGTCAGTGGTAACCGGTATGCGGATCAGCGGCGGCGGGCCAGGATCAACGATGTAGGGTTCCTTGGTATGTTCGTGCTCGACACTGTAGCGGAAGCGTTGTCTGGCAAGTTCGCGGCAGAGCCGCTCGTCCCAACTCGACCGGGGAGCGCCAAAGCCGACAGGCCGAAGATTCAGCTTGGCGAAGGTGTTGCGGCAGGTATAAACCAATTGCTTGATGCCGTCGTCACTCAACTCGCGGCACGCCTCGTCGCCATAGCCCAGCACGGCTACCTCGTGGCCGGCGTCGGCGATCATCTTGATCCGGGCGGGTGCAGTCTCGCAGACCTTGGCGGGACAGTTGAAAGTCGCCTTCAGCGCGTGTCCCTCAAGCGTCTTGAGAACAGCCTCCAGACCGACGTCGGAGAGGTAAACGCTGTCGAACGCGACTCCCCGCTGGTAGTTGAAGCAAAGCCCGACCGTCGGCACGGAAACCGGCAGTTTCTGCCCCAAGGCAAAGCTTGCGGAAGGCCCGCTCCTGCGGAAGAGACGGCTCCATAGTCCCCGGCCTTCCTCGGTCAAACTGTCGTCTCCCTTGTCAGGGTTGTGCTCGCCTTGAGTAAGCCGCGTCTCACCCCGCCCGTTGCGCCCAAGGCCGCAGGTCGTTTCCCGACCGTTGCCTGCGGTCAACTACCTCTGTGAAGATCGACTCCAACTCCTCGGTGTGTCGCCTCATGCTGACGCGCTCGCGAAGCAACTGAGCTTCTTCCGACATCTTGTGGCGAACAGCCGATGAACTCAACTGCCTGATCCGGTCTGCCCAGGCGTTCAAATCGTCGGGCGAATCCAACACGAAGCCTTGCCGCCCATCCGTGATAACCTCCGCCGCCCCGTTGAACTTGGTGGTGATGCAGGGCAGGCCGTGCGACAGGGCCTCAAGAACAACCCGACTGCATGGGTCATAATAAGTCGGATGCACACAGACGTCTGCGGCGTGGAAGAACGCGGCCATGCGCTGGGTCGCCCCGGTGAAGGTCATGAACCGCCGCAAGCCGAGATCATCGAGCCGCCGCTGATATCGGATAGGGTTGTCGCGGCCAACGACGAGCAGATGGAAGCCGGCAAAGCCGCCACGGACCAGGTGGCCGAGCGTCTCCATCAGCGGCTCCAGGCCCTTGAGCCGAAAGTTATGGGCCACGAACAGCAACAGCATCACTTCCTCGCCAATGTGATGTTCGGCGCGAACCGAGGCGCGGGCCGTGGCCCGTTCGACGGCCGGCGTGGGGACCACGGAAACGCCATTGAAGACCACGCGGACTCGCGGAGGACCGGCGCCGTAGAAATTTCTGCACTGCTCGGCGACGTATTGCGAGACAGCCAGGATGAGCGGCCCGCCTTCGCTGAAAACCTCTCTTTCAAGATCGAGAAGGGATCTCTGTTTGAAATTCATGGCCATCAGGGCTCTCTTCATGGCCCTGCCGGCGGCGGAGGACCTCGTCGCGATGTTGCGCTGCACGGTCTCGCGTACTAGGCCGCCACGAGGCTGGTACACGTCCGCGGCAGGCAGTGGAGCAATTGCGTGAACCAAGTCAAACGGGGTCCGCTGCAGGAAAGCGGTGGCCTTGCGAATGAAGCTGGAGGTGCGCAGCGGGCGGAGAGAGGCGGAGACGGGAATCGGGTGTACCGCGGCGTCAGGAAAGGAGGGCACGTTGGTCGTGGTGACAAAGTGGACGTCGTGGCCGCGAGTGGCAAGCAGTCGGGCCAGCTCCGACGTGGAAGTCTCGGCTCCACCTCGCCAGGTTTCCATCCGCTCAATGACGATCGCGATTCTCATTCAGACTGCTCTCGAACATCGGCTGTTGGCCGGAACATACGGGCCGAGCGCTGCACGGCCGGCCTATTGGGGCGACGCTTGTGTTAAGCTGTACAGACTTCGCTTCCCATCGTGGACGGCCATCCGCCGAGCTCGCCGGCTGACGGCGGCGATCAACCCGCGGTCCGGTTCGCCGGGCCGCCCCAGGGCGATCTGATAATAGTACAAAAAACGCAGCCGATCGGCACGCGTCACGAATCCGACGGGCGCACTGTAGTGCAGGGCGGCCAAGTCCTTGATCCGCCAGCGTTTTCGGCAGAGGGGTCTCTCCAACATTCGGGCCAGGTCAATTAGCCAAAGGACGACCGTGTCATCCGCGTTGCGTGACCAGAAAACGTGGGAGAGGTAGAGGTCGCGATGAAACAGGCGGTTGCAATGAAGCCGAGCGGCGATTGCAGCCAACTGGCGGATGATCTCCAAGCGATCATGCCACGATGGCGCCGACGCTTGGCCCGCGAGCACTCGAGCCGCCAGGCGTTCCAGGGATTCGCCGGGTATCTCCTCGGCTATCGCGAAACTGCCTCTCTCCCACACACCCCACATCTTCTCGCCGAAGGCCACTACGCTAATGGTCGCTATCCCGAGGCGAGTCAACCGCTTCGCCAAGTGCATTTCGCGCCAAGCCGTACTGCATGTGGGGCGTGCCTCGCGGATGCGGCGAAGTTGTTCGCACAACGGCGGGCGGTGATAGCGTTTGAGATAAAACGTCCTTGTGACGCCCTCCTCATCCTCCAGTCTGAAACGGATTCGCTCGCGGTACGTGCGCAAGGCCGTTTTACGAAGCGACTCTCCTCCTACCGCGGTGAACGCATCCTCGAAACACCGAAGACCTTGTCGGTCGAGCAGCGGCACGATGGCTGGGTCTGTAAGTAGATCGTTTGATTGTACGAGCCGAAAAAGGCCGGGATGCCGGTATTCGTCGGGCAATCTCGGGCAGGACGCGGCATCCGCCAGACGGGCCGGCCTCGCTTTCCCCTTTCCTTCGAAGGCCTCAAGGCTGAACGTCGAAGCAGGATTACCCGCTCGATAGCCCGTCAGGAGCCTGCATAGATCCTCCTCGCTGAAGGGCATCGGGCGGAGGCTGTCTCGCAAGATCGTGATCTCGCGGGCGGCTTGGTCCCGCGAAGGAGCCGATGGCAGCCGCCGCATGCGTTCGACATCGATGAGGCACAGATGCCACGAGTCCGCCGCATCGCCGCTCCTCGGCGGATTCGCGAAGATGTGCTTGGCGTGGACATCAGGCCACAGAAAACCTGCATGATGCAGGCGGCCGAGCAGCACTCCCACGTCGTGGAGAAGCCTGCGTAGAACCGACGGCTCGAGCCCCGGCGGTTTGGGAAACCCGGGCACCAGCCAGTGCTCCAGTGTGTACGACATCGGTACAGCCTTGACCAGGAGGAACGCGCAAGCCGGCATGCCCAGGCGGCGACGCTCTCCAACAGCGATACGCTGCATGGCGGGGATGCCGGCCAGTCTAAGCTCGCCGAGGATGTTCCATTCATGCCGCGGCTGCGACTGACCCTTGCGAAGGCGAAACAGTGGCCAGAAGGCGTGTTTCGGCGGGACTCGGAAAACGCGCTTGAGATAGAATCGCCCTCGTTGACTGTCGATAGACAACTCCAACGGTACCGTCTCGCGATGGCGATGCCATCCAACGGGCGCACCGCCTTTCACCCGCATGAACGCGTCAAAGTCGAGTAGGTCAGCGGCCCGAACGGTCGCCTGATGCCCGGGTTCAATTTCGAAGATTGTTTTCATCTGGCCCAGCGTGCGGCCGTTGCCGTTCGAGTAGCTCGTCCCGTGCTGCGGCGAGGTTTCTCACGCCGCTCCTTCGTCCGCAGCAATCGGCGGGTCGAAAACATCCATGCGCTGCATGCGCTTCCACTCGCTCTCGCGAAACATGTCGGACCTTGCCTGCACGCGACGCAGCCAATCGCGATCTTGCCGGTCCAGCCGAGGCGTACCGAGGTAGGCCAGCAGGAATCGTAATTGATCGGCTTTGGAACAGAAATCCGGAGCGAGAGCTCCCATTGCGGCCATGTCCCAAACGATGCTGTCGCGGCGCCGCTGAGCCATTCGAATTCTCTTGCCCACCGAGGCGTCCAGGAAGTAGAACTCGAAACGGTTGTCGGGCAAGAGGCGGATGAGCACGTTTCGCCAGAATAAGTCGCGGTGGACGAAGCCCGCATCGTGCATGTGGCGAACCTGACGGGCCAGCATGGTCAGAATCTCGCGGCGAGCCTCCAAGGCCCGTCTCGAAGCTTGGCGGTCGCTGAAGGTCTTGATGAACCACGACAGAGGCATGGCGTCCGGCACGGTCTCAGTAATCAGAAAGCAACTTCGCACGAAGCAGGCGATCCTGCGCTCGCCGAAGGCGATGGGCCGCACCGCCTGAATGCCGAGTTGGCGCATCAACGCCAAGGCTCGAAACTCACTGTGGGCCCGGCTGGCCCTCAGGAACGTACCACGAAACGCTCCCCGCAGTCGATGAGCCCAGCGGGGATAATGGTAGCGTTTGATATACACGGACGAAGAAACCGAGGGCAAGTCACAGCGGATGGCGTCGCTGGTGCGGCTCCATGCGGCAAGCCTATCGCCCGCGCGGGCGAGAACGGACTCCACCGTGTCCAAGCCCGCAAGGTGAAGCTGCTCGCGAAAAGGCGGGTCGATCCAGATGCGGTCGCGAGTCAACATGGGTTGCGGCCTCTACGCTCGCATCGCCGGCGATGAATCCGCCGTCCGCACCGGCTGACCGGCCAGCGCCGCGGCCGCCTCCTCGGCGACGCGCTCCGGCGGCAGTGTGCGCATGCAGTGGTGATGCCCCAGCGGACACGTGCGCTGCATGCACGGCTGGCAATCCAGTTTGAGCGAGACGATCCGCTCCCTGGAGAAGCGAGTGTCCGTCCACGCGGGATCGCTCGAACCAAACACGGTGACGACCGGCACGTCAAGAGCGGCAGCGAAGTGCCGCGGACCGGTGTCATTGGTCACCAACAAATCGCACCGCCGCACAAGGGCTTTCAGCGGACCCAGGCCCAACGGCGGATCGTTGAAGATCTCCATGGGGTCGCGGGCCGCGGCCCTGAGCCTGTCCGCGATTTCCCGCTCCTTCGGCCCGAGCGAGGCGACGACCCTTGCTCCGTGACGCCGCACCAGCATGTCGGACAGGGCTGCATAGTGTTCCGCGGGCCAACACTTCGCCGAACCGTAACTGGCCCCGGGATTGAGAACGACGAGCGGTCGCCGCGAATCCGATCCGCCCAGGCGAGCGTCGATGGCGGCTTCGTCGGCCGGTGTCGTGCCCAGTTCCAGCTTGTCCCCGGGTGCGTCGCAGCCTACGTGCCGGACGAGATTGTTGTAGTAGTCGAGTGCCGGGATCGGCGCGAATTGCCCACCCGCTCGCGGTGGATACAGCCGGTCGGTCAAGAGCCAGCCTCGTCCGTCTCGGGCGTATCCGGCCACTCGCCTTGCGCCCGCAAGTCTGACGACCGCAGCCGAGCGAAACGAATTGGTCAGCAGGATGGCCAGGTCGAATCGCTGTCGGCGGAGTTGCCGGATCAAGCCGATGTGCGCCGCCAGTCCGTGCCTCTGCGGCGGCGTGAACCAGAATGCGTTCTCGTCGCCGAACGCGGTCCCCGCAAGCACGTCCGCGACGTAGGGACGCATCAGGAGTGTGATCCTCGCGTCGCCGAATCGGCGTCGAACAGCCCGCAGCGCCGGCGTCGCCATGACCACGTCGCCGACCCAGTTGGGGATGGAGACCAGGATGCGAGAGTAGTTGCCCACCGTCGTTGTCGCCTCAAAACCGCTCGGTTGGGGCAGTTTAGGGTGTCGGAACGTGGGTCACAAGACGCAGGTAGGCAACGGAGGTGAAAGCCCGTGCAACTGGACTTCTGAAGCGGGGACTACTAGATTACTTGACCCAGGTCGCGAACAATTCGTCGTCCACGTGGGTTGCCAAGAAGCGGCAGGAGGTCCTGCGGATGGGTTTGATGTCCGGCAAGAAAGGCGTCGTCTTCGGCGTCGCCAACGATTACAGCCTGGCGTGGCTTATCGCCAAGCGCCTGCATGAGGAGGGCGCGGAAATTGCCTTTAATCATCTGCCCGGCGAGAAGATGGAACGCCGCGTTCGCCTGCTTGCCGAGCCCATCGGGGCCCGCGTCATTCATCCGTGCGACATCACCAAGGACGCCGACATCCACGCCTTCTACGAACGCGTCCGAATGGCCTTCGACCGAGTCGACTTCGTCGTTCACTCCGTCGCCTTTGCCTCGCGGGACGCCCTGGTCAACCGCTTCTGGCAGACCGGCCGCGAGGACTTTAAGCAGGCCATGGACATCAGCGTGTATTCCCTGATCGCCGTGTGTCAGAAGGCGTTCCACCTGTTCAATGAAGGGGCCTCGGTGGTCACGCTTTCGTACCTCGGGGCGGTGAAGTTCATGCCCAGCTACAACGTGATGGGGCTCTGTAAGGCCGCCCTGGAGAGCGCCGTCCGATACCTCGCTGCGGACCTCGGCGATCTGCGCCGAGTCCGCGTCAACGCCATCAGCGCCGGCCCTTGCCGCACGCTCAGCTCAGCAGGCATCGGCGGTTTCGACAAGATACTCGAACACTACCCGACCAAGGCCCCGCTCCGCCGCAACATCACTTCCGCCGAGGTCGGCAAGGCCGGCCTCTACCTCTGCAGCGACCTCTCCAGCGGTGTAACCGGCGAGATTCACTACGTGGACGCCGGATACAACATCGTGGGCTGGTAGCCCCGTACCTTCGCTTGACGCGATTTGGGAGAATCTGTAGCTTATCGGGTTCTGCATCCCGACGAAGGACCCGCCGGACCGGACACGGCGGCGCCGAACGAAGGGGAGGCGAACCTTGGGCTACGACTCCATCGTCTGCATAAAACAGGTGCCCGACACCGGCAATATCCACGGCGACGTGATGAACGAGGACGGTACCGTCAATCGGGCCGCACTGCCGACCATCTTCAACCCCGAGGATCTCAACGCCCTGGAGGCGGCGCTTCAGCTTCGCGACCAGCACGGGGGGACCGTGACGGTCCTCACCATGGGACCGCTCGCGGCCTGTGAAGCTCTCCGTGAAGCGTTGTATCGCGGCGCCGATCGGGTCATCCTCTTGACCGACCGCCGGGCTGCGGGCAGCGACACGTTGGCCACCAGCTACATTCTCAGTCGGGCGATCAAGACCATCGGTCGGTACGACTTCGTCTTCTGCGGACGACAGGCCATCGACGGAGACACCGCCCAGGTCGGCCCCCAACTCGCCGAGAAGCTTGGCATCCCGCAGATCACTTACTTTGAGCGTTTGGTTGATCTGAGTGACGGCCGTGCCCGCGTCCGTCGAAACGTCGGCAACGGCTGGGAGATTCTGGAGACACCGTTGCCGGTGCTCTTGACGGTGCTCGACCTCGCCAACGAACCGAGGCCCCCGGCGGCCAAGCGAGTGATGCAGTGCAAGCGAGCCGCCACGGCCGACGAGGTCGCCCGGCAGGTCGCCGCGGCCATGCCCAACGACCCCGCCTCGGAGCGCGAGGCGGAGCAGGCCCGGCGGATCGAGCAACTGAAGATGCGTGGGCTGCTCATGGAGCAGTGGAGCCTCGATCAGATCCAGGCCGACATGCGGTGGTGCGGTCTGACCGGTTCCCCGACCAAGGTTCACCGCGTGCAGTCCATCGTTCTCACCAAGGAGGGATTCACGGAAGTCCAGCCGACGGCCGAAGGTGTCCGCAACATGATCCGCGAGCTCATCGTGGACCACACGCTGGGATAGAAGCTGAGAGCTTACTTCATGATCGAGTGCAATCGCAAAGGCGAAGTCTGGGTCTTCGCTGAACAGGAAGATGAGAGCCTCAACGACGTTTCGCTGGAGCTGTGCGGCAAGGCGAGGGAACTGGCTGACCGCCTCGGCGTCAAGATGGGCGCCGTCCTGGCCGGCTGGAACGTCCGCGAGCTGGCCTATCGGCTCATCGCCCACGGCGCCGACAAGGTTTACCAGGTAAATGGCAGGCAACTCGAGCACTATCGCACGCTGCCGTATGCGAGGGTGATGTGCCAGCTCATCCAGAAACACAAGCCGCAGATCGTCATCTACGGGGCCACGCCGCTGGGCCGAGACCTTGCCCCGCGAATCGCCTCGGAGATGAAGGCCGGCCTGACCGCCGACTGCACCGATCTTGACCTCGGCGAGTACAAGGACGCCAAAACCAAGGAGGTTCACAAGAACCTGCTCCTCCAGATCCGCCCGGCCTTTGGCGGCAATATCATCGCCACGATTATCAACTACGATCGCTGGCCCCAAATGGCCACCGTCCGCGAGGGCGTCATGCGCATGGAGGCGCCGGACCCGAAGCGAAAAGGCGAGATCATCGACGAGCAGATCGAATTCAACGACTTCGAGCTTGCCGTGCGGCTGATCGAGCGGCATCGCGAGCCTCGTAAGGTGAACCTGAAGGCGGCCCGTGTGATTGTCGCCGGCGGCGGCGGCGTCGGCGGCAAGGACAACTTCAAGCTGATCCACGACTTGGCCTCGGCCATCGGCGGCTCCGTCGGGGCCAGCCGCGCCGCAGTCGACAGCGGCTTCATCAGCAAGGATCACCAGGTCGGTCAGACCGGCACGACCGTCCGGCCCGCCTTGTACATCGCCTGCGGCATCAGCGGGGCCGTCCAGCATCGGGCGGGCATGGAAGAGTCCGCCAAGATCATCGCCATCAACTGGGACAAGAACGCCCCGATCTTCGGCGTCGCACACTATGGTATCGTCGGCGATCTGAACAAGGTCATCCCCATGATGGTCAAGGCCATCAAGGAGCGGGCATAAGAGAGCCCTCAATCGACTGGCAAGAGGAATCTACGTGGCCAACTTCTTCTTGGACAATCCGGATATCCAGTTCCTGTTCGATCACCTGAATCTGGCGGAGCTCGCCAGGATTCAGGAGGAAAGCTGGGACCGCTACCCGACCGGCAAGGAATATGCTCCGCTCGACGCCGCCGACGCGGTCGACAACTACCGTCGAGTCCTCACCATCGTCGGCGACATCGCAGCCAGCCACATCGCCCCGCGCGCCGAGCAGGTGGATCACGAGGGCAACATCCTCAACGACGACGGCACCGTCACCCTCGGCCAGGGCGTCCGCGAGAACCTCAAGGCCCTCACCCAGGCCGACCTAATGGGATTCACCCTCCCGCGGAAGTACGGCGGCCTGAACTGCCCGACCACGGTGTACACCATGGCCACCGAGATGGTCAGTCGGGCCGACGCCTCGCTGATGAACATCTTCGGTCTCCAAGGCATCGCCGAAACCATCCACGCCTTCGCCAGCCAGGAAATCCGCGACCAATACCTGCCCATGTTCTCCTCCGGCAAGGTCACCGGGGCGATGGTCCTCACCGAGCCCGACGCGGGGAGCGACCTGCAGGCCATCAGCGTTAGGGCTTGGCAGGACGACGACGGCCAGTGGCGGCTCAACGGCGTAAAGCGTTTCATCACCAACGGCTGCGGCGAAATCCTGCTGACTTTGGCTCGTAGCGAGGCGGACATCAGCGATGGTCGCGGATTGAGTCTGTTCCTCACGGAACGCGGGCCGCGGATCAAGGTCCGCCACCTTGAGGAGAAACTCGGCATCCACGGCTCGCCGACCTGCGAGTTGGTTTACGACGACGCCCCCGCAAAGCTTATTGGTGAGCGGCAACGCGGCTTGATTACCTATGTCATGGCCTTGATGAACGGCGCCCGCATCGGTATTGCCGCCCAGTCGCTGGGCATAGCCGAGGCCGCCTTCCGCGTAGCCCGGCGATACGCCCACACCCGCAAGCAGTTCGGCCAGTCCATCGAGCGGTTGCCGGCCGTGGCGGAGATGCTGTGCGAGATGCAACTGGCCATCGAGGCCGCGCGGGCCCTTACTTATGAGGCCAGCCGCTTCGCCGATTTCGAGAACAACAACACCCGCATTCTGGAGCACTTCACCCCCGAGGACAAGGATGAGCTCAAACGCCGCAAGAACGACGGCCGCGCGCTCAAGCGGCTCAACGGCATGCTCACGCCCATGTGCAAGTACTACGCCTCGGAGATGTGCATCCGCGTGGCCAACGATGCCGTCCAGGTCCTCGGCGGATCGGGCTACATGAAGGACTACCCCGTTGAGCGAATCCTCCGCGACGCACGAATCACCACCATCTACGAAGGCACCAGCCAGCTTCAGATCGTCGCCGCAGTGCGCGGCGTGTGCAGCGGGGCCTTCGAGAAGCGGATCGAGGAACTCGAGCAGCAGGAGTACACCGACGGCCTGCTCCACGGCCTCAAACAGAAGCTCGCCGAGGCCAAGGCCGAGGTGCTCAAGGGCATCACTTACGTCAAGGCCCGCGGGCCGGAGTATATGGACCTTTACGGCCGCAAGCTGGTCGACTCGGCGATCGCCATCCTTGTCGGACACCTCTTCCTTCGCCATGGAGTCGCTAACGAGCGCAAGCGCCGCGTTGCTCGGCGGTTCGTCGAGTCGCACCTGCCGACCATCCGCCGCGACGTGGAGCTGATCACCAGCGGCGACACCTCGGTCCTCGAAGAGCTCGAAACCCTCGCCGGCCCGCCGCCGGCGGCGGCCTGACGGGTCAGACCGCCGGCTCACCGGGCCGCCGCCAATCTGGCCTGCCCTGCCGGATATTACGCAGCTTGGGGCCCCGCATCATGGCCGGCCCCTGCATGTCGCTCGTCCACGGTGGCTAGGGCATTTCACGATTGCTCGTAGCGTCGGCCCCCCGTGGCCGACGGGAACACCATGTGCGCCCCCTTGCAAGATTGCCCCCCGACAAGGGGACGCCTCATGCCACACCCAATCGTGAAATGCTCTAACAGGAGAGCCGGCGTGTTCTCGATCAGTCTCTCGAATGCGTTCGCTGAGCGTTGGCGACCTCGACGATGTATATTCCCAGTGACTCGCTGAAGCAGAATCGTAATTCGTTTCTCCCTCGCCGCTTGCAAGATGTCTGGAGCGATTGGGGAAATCGGGTTGACACATTCTTATCTTGGACCTATTCTTACTCCGTGAAGCGACTGCTCCAACTCCTGCGCCGGCACCGCATCCAGGCGACTCCGCAGCGGATCGCCGTCGCTCAGTATGTGCTGTCGGCCAGGACGCATCCGTCGGCGGAGGAGGTCTGGCGACAGGTTCGGCGGCGCTGGCCGACACTGTCCCGCGCGACGGTTTACAACACGCTCAACTTGTTTGTGGATAAGGGTTTGCTCAAGACGCAGGTGCTGAAAGGCGGCTTGGTCTTGTTCGATGCGTTGACCGAGCCGCACCACCATTTGATCGATACGCAGACCGGCAAAGTCTACGACGTGCCTTGGAAGGCATTGAGGGTCACAGGCGAGAAAGACCTGCGCGAGTTCGAGGTGTGCGAGTACCAGGTGATCATGCGCGGCCGCAAACGGAAGCACTAGGTTCAGGCCTGCCGCGATGTTCGTTTTTGTTGTTGGATTAGACATAATCCAAGTGTAAACGTAGTCTAACATACGGCGAGAACGCAAAGGGAGAATGTCATGGAAAAGCAGCAACTCACCACCTCCGCCGGCATTCCCGTCGGCGACAACCAGAACGCCCTGACCGCCGGGCCGCGCGGGCCCCTGCTCGTGCAGGACTGGCAGCTTTTCGAGAAGCACGCCCACTTCAATCGCGAACGCATTCCGGAACGCGTGGTCCATGCCAAGGGTTCCGGCGCCTACGGCACCTTCACGGTCACGAAGGACATTACGCACTACACGAAAGCGGCCATCTTCGCGCGAGTGGGCAAGAAGACCGAGTGCTTCGCCCGCTTCTCAACCGTTGCCGGCGAACGCGGCGCCGCCGACGCCGAGCGAGACGTCCGCGGTTTCGCCCTGAAGTTCTACACGGAGGAGGGCAACTGGGACCTGGTCGGCAACAACACGCCGGT
>CAYYBO010000029.1:0-20289 GCA_964470125.1 uncultured Planctomycetaceae bacterium
CTTCCCGGGGTTACTTTCGGCAACGCTGCGGCGGTGATTAAATCGACAGACTCGAAACGGGCTGGTCCACCCGGCCGGGCTTCACACTCCGGGCCAGCCGGTGGGGACCCAGGGCAGGGCTTTTAGATCCGGCAAGGCGCCGTCGATTCTCCGCAGGTAGGAGCTCATGCCGCCGGCGTGGTGCTGTACGTGGCGGAGCGTGTAGATGTAGAGCTCTCCGCGGGAGATCGGTCGCCAGGAGAAGCCGGACGGACCCTCTAAAGATTCTCGCGTCTCGGCGGCGAGGGTGTCGACGGCCTTCTGCCGGCAGGCCGCCAAGTAGGCGAGCGTGTCGTCCTGCGTCAGGCCGGGGCTGAGGGCCGGGGAGCGCTCGTCACCGCCGCGATGGTTGAAGTCCCGCAGGGTGAATGCGTTCTCGTTGGGCGAGAGATAGTAGTCCACGTAGAAGAGCGTGTGATAGGCAACCTGTCGGAATGTGTCGTTGGCAATCCGGCCTTCCCAGTGCCGCGGCGGGCACATCCGGACGCACTCGTTCAGCATGCAGAGCGACGCCTCGAACTGGCCGGCGAGAGTCTTCTTGATGAAGTCGATCATGCCAATGCCTCCTGGCGTTGTGCGACAGCGTCAAGTGTAGACGGATGTGCGTTTCAAGTCCCGCGGCCCAATGGCTCAGGCTCAATCGGGGGGCGCAAGCCCTTTGGACTTGGGGTGTTGATTTCGCAAGGGAGGGCGGCACCAACCTGGCAGCCCACGTTTCGGTCGGCCATCCTGGTGAGTTCTGCCAAGCCGGGGCTTGGCGGATACCGCCCTGCGGAACAAGACTCGCCGCCCGTTTCTCGGATGCGACCTACTACTGACCGCCCAGAATCCCAACGAAGGTCAGAAGCATCAAGCCCAGGAGCACGCCGGGCAATAAGAGGTAATGAAGCAGATTGAGCGCCAACATGGCCAGCAGGAGGATCATCCCCACGCCTGAGAGCTTGCCCAACGCTTGTCCCAGGCGAGCCGGCAGCAGCGAGCGCAGCACGCCGAAGCCATCCAGCGGGGGAATCGGCAGCAGATTGAAGAAGGCCAGGAACGCGTTCAACCACACTGCTGTCTTGCAGACCGAGAACGCGGCGGCCCATACGGTCGAATGCTCCACACCCACCATCCATGGAGCGATGAAAGGATGCACCAAGCCTCCAATGATGGCCTGCGGATATAGCCGGGAGAGGGCGATCAGCATGACAATCATCGCGTCGGCCGCGATCAAGGCGAGCAGGAAATTGAGCGAGACGCCCGCCAACGACACGGCGAGCGAGCCGCGCCGTTGATGGCGAAAGCGTTGCGGCATGATCGGCACGGGCTTGGCCCATCCAATGATGCCGCTGCCGGGCATTAGCGCCAGAAACATGGGCACCAAGAAGCTGCCGAGCAGGCTCAAATGACGCAGCGGATTCAGGCTGAACCGGCCCTGATCGCGAGCGGTCGGATCGCCCGACCAGAACGCCGCCACGGCGTGCCCGATCTCGTGCAGCATGACCGAGACGATCAGCACCGCCAGTATCAGCGCGGTCTGGGGCCAGGAGATGTTCAGGCCGATCGATTTGCTCTGTTCATCCGTCGGTGCATCCATTGCGTCGGAGGCTGATCCGTCATCCACTGCCGAGTCGTGGTCGGCTTCGCCTTCATCGTCGTCGCCTTCGGCGGCCCCGTCCGGCTCGTCGCCGTCATCGGCCGTCTCTTCGAGAGACTGCTCTGTCGGCGAATACAGCTTCGGCGCGTCATGGCTTCGAGAGTGCAGTTCCAGATTCGCGGCCCATGCGATCGTCGTACCGATGGACAGGACGGCGAAGGCCAGCCCCGCCCAGGCCACGCGACGGTCGTGCCGAAGCGGTCGCCGCTCGGCCAGCAGGACGATGGAGAGCGCGGCCAGCGCGGTGGCCGGCAGGCTCCCGATGATCGGCACCATCGCCGCCACTGAGAGAATCCAAATGGCGAAGGCCAGGCCCGAGGCGACCGGGGCCACCGGTGAGCAGGAGATGATCGACGCCTCGAATTGCGGCGGGCCGCTCTCGGTCGGGCGAATCCAGGGGCCAATGAGGTCCTCCGCACTCGCTCCTTGCGGAGCCTGGCCGGCGTCCTTGGACCAAAACGCCCCTGGCGCCAGCCTCGCGGCTTCCTCTCGCTTCGCCGCGGCCTCGGCATTCCGCCCCAGCGCCGCGAGACTCTTGGCTGCACGGTGGGCGAGTTCAGCGGCATCGATAGGAGGGAGTGACGAGGAGTCGACCAAGGCATGGACAATCATAAGCGCTTGTCCGTGCTCGCCAAGATACTGGCAGACCTTCATCCTTGTGAAGGCCGCACTTCTCTGCAATCTGGCATCTCGCGGCTGCTGTGAGACAAGCTGCTCGATCGATCGGAGGCCATCCAAGGCCATATCCCGTCGGCCACAATGTGCGGCCCAGATCGTTTGGTTTCTCAGAAGGAGAAACTGGAGTTGGAGGTTCGCTGGCGCAATGGCCTCCATCGCTGCAAGGTACCGCTCGTACATGTCCCAGCGATTGACATTCTCCGCAGCTTGCATCGCGGCTTCGAGGCAAATCATCTGTCGGGCATTTACTGCCGCGAGGTTGGCGCGCTTCAGGCTCGGGTCCGCAACTGTCGCATCAAATGCCGCAACAGACCGATCACCAGCTTGCAGACGAGACAGGACGACTTCGGTCAGTTTGAAGACGCTATCGGACTCTCCTGCGGTCGCCAGTGTCATCGAGGCCAGCCCTGCCAACTCCAACGGCACTATTTGTGGATGGACGGCCACCGCTTCTCGCAACCGGCTCATCGCCCAGTCGATGCGTCCGAGTGCATGCGCTGCCTGGATAGCAGCAGAGTGATATGAGGAGCCCAACGGCGAAGCCGCTCTCTTGCCCTGCCTCAACTCGGTCAAGTGTTGCTCGCTGCCGGCGACATCACCCAATTCGGCGCAAGCCCTAGCAGCAACAGCGTGGACTAACCACCTCCTTTGCTGGGATCGGGCGATTCGGAGGGACCTCGCCGCCCAAGAAAGAGACTCCTTCGGGTAGCCTGCCTCCCAATACAGGGCCACAACGTGTAGCTCGGCGCTGCCGGGCAGCAGAAGCCGTCCGGCGATGGCCGCGAGGCTCTTTCCCTGCGACAAGGCCAGCGCAAGGTCCAGTGCCTTACCCTGGTCACCGCGAGTGTTCGCTGACAGGATCGCTCTGAGCCGCCGCGCGAAGGACGCCCAGCTCGCAAGCACCACGCCCACGACGGCAATCAGCACCCATAAGCCCCAATTCGTGCTCGCTGGAGTCAACGGTTCCACCCAACAGTCTCCTCGCCGTGCAGGCCTCAACACCCCACGTCATTGTGTCACCGCGACCGAAAGAACACCATAGCGATTCACCAAGACGTACGATGGTCACCGAGGAGGAGAGTGCGGCCGTCCGCGGCGCGTTATGATCCGCGACGGTTCGCCTCGCGCCGGCGATAAGAGTGAGACGTCTTCTCGCCGGCGGTACACATTAACGAGTGAAGGAGCAACCATGCTGAACGGGGAGCAACAGATGTTCACCGCCCGCCGTGTGCGGGTGCTGCAGATTATTGTCCTGGCGATGGTGGCCGGTATCGTGTGCTTTCTTACGATCATCCTGACAGTACCGGGCCTTGCACGCCCGCTGGCGGCCGAGCGACAAGGCCAAATCGTGACCTACGTTGCCGCGGGGTATGGGGGACTCGCGTTGGTAGCCGCCCCCTTTATGTCCGCCGGTGTGGTGTCGGTCGGCCGGCGGAGAATCGCCCGGCCCCTTTCTGCCACGCCGCAAAAGGCCCCGATCCGCTCATCGCCAACGGCGCTGCAGGGCGAAGCAAGCAGCCTGGTCGTTGTGTACTTCACCAAGACAATCCTTTCCGCGGCGATCTACGAGGGATCCGCCTTGTTCCTGTGCATCGCTTACATGCTCGGCCGCAAGCCCGTCGCCTTGGTCGTCGCGGCCATCCTGCTCCTCGCCCTGTTGTGGCAGGTGCCGACCAGCGGTCGCGCCCGGCGCTGGCTCACTAAGCAACTGCAACAGATAGAGGAGCGCCGCTCGATGCAGGCCTGAGGGCGATGGGCGGTAAGCAGAAGCTTTGTCCCGCGGGCTCGCGAACGGGGCTGGCGCCACGGCCAATCGCGTAATGTCTCAGCGAATACGGGGGGCAGTCCAAGGCGAGCGCGGTTCGCGCCGCCTCCACTTCGAGAGTCTCGAGCCGGCTCCCGCAGAATGCCGGCGAGTGCGTCGGCGCCGCGATGGGACGACGCTACGGCAGGAGGCCGCTCTACAGCACCAACTCAACAAACGCCTCGATGTCCCCGCCGTCGACGGACCCATCGCAGTTCACATCAGAGGCGGCCACACGGGCAGGGTTCGTATCGAGGCCCAGCAGGACGTCGGTGAGCGAGCCAACGTCGCTCAGGTCGACGCCGCCGCTGAGATTCGCGTCGCCGAGCAGCACGAGCGACACGGCGGCGAACTGGTTGCCGGGTATCCCGCTCATGTTCGGCGTCGTGCCGAGATTGGCGTATCCGCCGCCCAGGCCGGGCAGCCACTGATTGCTGACCTCGCCGTTGGATCGGATGATAAAGGCGGCGACGCGGATGGTGCCGCCGGTCAGCCCGGAGATACCCACGTCGGCGTAGGGGATCAGCAAATCGAAGCCGCTTGTGGCGGTGGCGGCCTGCGAGGCATCCGTGCCGGTCACGCCCAAGGCGTTGGTGTTGTTCATCGCCGCCTGCATCCCGTTGGGGTTGTCGCCGCCGGTAAGGTCGCCGTCTCCGTCATTGACCGTCCCGGCCCCGCGATAGGTCTTGACCGTCCCGCCGCCTGTCAGCAGGACGAACTGATCCACGTAAACATTGCCGCTGGCCGTGTTGAGATAAATCATGTGATCCGGGCTGAAGCCACTGTCGAGCTGCGTACCGGTGAGGTGATTCGGCCCGCTCGGCGGCGGGGAGTAGCCTGAGAGGTTCAGCACGTTCTGCCCGCCGGCGACCGTATCCAGGAGCAACACCAGCCCCGTGCCGTCCGTGGCCAGGTTGCCGGTAATGCCGACGCGGAGGCCGTCGGCCCTGGGCCGGACAAACACCTGGTTCAACTCGGAGATGTTGTCGCCCAGGCCGGTGGCGTTGTTCTGCGTGGCCACCAGGCTGCACGGCCCGAGCTTGTTGGGGATGTCCAGGCCGTCGAACTCAGCGGGGGGCGGCGGCGGAATGACCAGATTCACCGAGAGGATGCGATAGTCGTATGCCGGCAGCGTCATGCTGTAGGAAGCTTTGTTGGCGTTGGTGATATCGGAAAGTGTTTGGCCGGTTATGACATCAACCGGAGTGGTGGAGCCGCCGGCGATCTGGGCCGCGGAAAGATTCACGGTGAAGTTCCGCGAACTGCTGTATAGGTTGATGGCCACGAGCAGCGTCTGCTGCCCGTCGGCCTGTCGAATGAACGACCACACGCGGCTGTTGGAGTTCGTGATGGGATAGTAGGCGCCGCGACGCAGGGCGACGTTGGCCTTGCGGGCGGCGATGAGTTGCTTGTATGCCTCGAGCAACGACCCGCCGACGCCGCTCTGCTCCTCAACCGACCGGCCGTCGTTGTTCTGCGAGTAGCGATTGTCGTAGGCCTGGGCATGGAGGAACCAGTAGTTGCTCATCGGCGGCCCGGCGACGGCAAGCCACTTGAACGGCTCGCGCATGGGGATGTCGTTGGCGTCGCTGCCGTAGTCGCGTTTGACCCCGAGCATCCCGATCTCGTCGCCGTAGTAGATGCTGGGCGGGAATGGCTGAGTAAGCAGGATTGCCGCGGCCGCCCTGGCCTTGGTCAGGCTGCCGCCGATTACCGAGGTCAGCCGATCCACGTCATGATTGCCGATGATCCCCACGAATGTCTTGCCCGCCGGCAGGGCGGCGACGGCCGCGGCGGTCGCGTTGTAGAGCGACGTCTTGGTCTGGCTGGAGAGCGAATCCCGCGCCGAGAACATGAATGGGATGGTGAACGTCGCATCAAACGCCGGCAGCAGGTTCGCCCCCGTGATACCCCAGTCGGCCTGCTCGGCGAAAATGAACACGTCGGGGTTGATCGTCTGGAGCGCTGCCTTCCAAGGCATCCAGAAGTCGTCGAGGTTGTAGCCCCAGCCGTCCGGGCCGTAGCCGTACTGCTCCCAGACGTGGTCGAGACGATAACCATCAATCCCGTCGGATGGGTCGCCGTCGCCGTTGGGGTCCAGCCAGTACTGGGCCCATTGCGTAACCAAGTCAACGGGGTTGGGATCGCGCAAGTCCCAGTGGATGAAACCGACGCTGGCTCCATTCCACGATGTGTATATGCTGCCCTGGTACTGCGTATTGGCGGGATTGGTGAAGGCCAGCCACGAATCGTACGGGCTGGACGGGTTGCCGTAGGCGCTCTGGTAGTACACCGAGGCATGGCTGATGCCGTAGACCACGTAGTCGACAAGAACCTTGATCCCCCGGGCGTGGGCCGCCTGCACGAAGCTGAGGAACTCGGCCTGCGTGCCGAACCAGGAGTTGAGCTGATCCGCCGGGCCGTGCTGATAGCCGTGATAGGCCGGCGAGGGAAAAACGGGGTTCAGCCAGACAGCCGTAACGCCGAGTGATTCGAGATAATCGAGCGAGGCGGTCAAGCCGCCGAAGTCGCCAAAGCGATAGGCGTCGCTGTTCGAGTCGCGCCAGGCGATGGGCATGATCTGGTAAAAGATCTCGTCGCGGGCGTCCAGGCCGTCGCGGCTGGTTTGGGAAACGGGCGGGGCGGCTTGCGCGGCCGCGCCGCCAGTCGGGGCGCCGGCGGCACGCTCCGCGGTTTGGGATGCCCCCACGACCCCTACCGGCGCGGCCAGCGCCCAAACCAAAGCCCATACCACGACCGGGAGTGCACGCCGGTTGATATTCATCGAAGACCTTCCCCGTTTCCCCCACAGGCAGGAGGAGAGCCGTCGGCTCGACCGGAACACTCCCAGTATAGTCACAACCGTCTGCCGGGCGAAGCCGATTTCCCCGGTTTTGGCCCGGGCTTGGACGGAACCCTGTGAAGCGCCCGCCGGTGCAGGAGTCCCTTCTCCCACGCACGGTTTCGGAAATCCCCTTACCGCTCCCTGGGCGACCACCGGCCCCGCGCGGCTCCTTCTCGAAAACACGTGGCAAGGCAAAGCGACCGCCGGGGATTCATTTCGCTCGGCGGTCGCCCTCTGTAACGGAGTCCAGACTGTGAGGTCGTCGCGCCGCAAGGCAAGACCGAGGCGACGACACCGAAGCTCATTGCTTGTATTCAATGGCCCCGACATTCTCGGATGTCGCGATGCCCAACGTGCTCAGATCGAGGTACATCGAGTACGTCCCCGAGGTCTTCGAGCCGAGTTGCGTCGGCATGAATAGTAGAACGTCCTCATCGGCCCCCGTCACTCCTGGAACCGAGACATTGCCCAGCGTAGACAGCAGGATTCCTCCGCTGGAATGGAAGGCAACCGCGTCGACGTCCTCGCTGCCGTTGTCGCTCAAGCCTACGTCGCTACCGTCGAAGTAAATGGAGAACGTCCCGGCCGTGACCGATCCCAAACTCGTTGCATTGAACAGCAGTAGGTCGGTGTCCGCGCCGTTCGCACCGTTGGCCGAAACCGATCCAAGAGTGGAGATGACAAGTTGACCGGAGGCGGTCAGGGCGATGGCATCGATGTCCTCATTGTCCGTGGTCAAACCAACATCGCTGCCGTCGAAGTAGAAGACGAACGAGCCGGCGGTGTTGGGGCCGAGCGAGGTGGGGATGAACCGCACAATGTCGGAATCATCCAACGTCGTGCCGCTCGGTCCGCCGGTCATCCCGGCGACGCTGCCGGCCTCGGCGAACGATAGGAGGATGCTGCCGTCAGGCATGCGGGCCATGCCGTCGATGGTGAAGCCGCTGAGACCCACATCGCTGCCGTCAAAGATCAACGACCAAGCGCCCGTCGTTAGGTCGAAGGCGACGATGTCCTCGTTTTCGACCGTACCGACGCCCGGAACCAGGGCCGAGTCGATGAAGGTGAGCCACACTTCGGCCCCGCCCACGCAGGCATCCGTTGCCTCGTCACAATCCTGACCTGGGCAGGGGTCGCTTCCAGGCTGGCAATTGCCGGCGGCATCGCAGGTTTCCTCGCCGTTGCAGAACAGCCCGTCGTCGCAGTCCGAGGCGCTGAGACACTCGACGCACATATCGTCGCTCTCGCGGCACAAAAGCGGATCACACGGATCGGCGCCAGCCTGGCACCCGAGCGTCTCGTGACAAACCTCCTCACCGTTGCAGAATTGACCGTCGTCGCAGAGCGCGTCAACCGGATTGTGGTCGCAGGAATCCGTTGTCTCGTTGCACGAGTCGTTGGTGCAAGAGACGCCGTCATTGCAGTCCACCGGCGTGCCTGCCTGGCAACCCAACTCCACGTCGCAGGATTCCACCCCATTACAGAACGACCCGTCATCGCAGTAGGCGTTGTTGGCGATGTGATCGCACGAATCCGTCGTCTCGTTGCACGAATCGACCGTACAGGGGACGCCGTCGTCGCAATCCACTGCCGTCCCCGTTTGGCACTCGCCGGCGACGCACACTTCCTCGCCGTTGCAATACACACCGTCGTCGCATTCCGCATCCACCGTGCAAGACCCCGGCGCATGCGGCGTGGCGTATGCCTCGTTGCTGCACCCGCTTTCGTTGCCGTAGGCGTCCTTCGCGGTCACCACGTAATAGTACGTCGTACCGTTAACCACATAGGGATCGGAGAACTCGCTGGGGTTGTCGTTGTCGACTTCCTCGTACGGGCCTCCGCTCGTCGTCGCCCGGTAGATGAAGTAGACGTCGAGGTCCGGCTCGGCATTGTCATCCCAATTCAGATAGACGACGCCGTCGCCCGGCGTGGCGGTCAGGTTGGTCGGCGGCGCCGGCGGCGTGGTATCCGTGCCCGTCGTCGCCGAGACCGGTTCAGTCCAATCGCTTTCCTCGCCATCCAGGTCGAGGGCGGCAATGAAGTAGTAGTACGTGGTTGAGGGAGCGACCGCCCTGTCGAAGTAGCGGCGGTCCGGCACGGTGCCTTGGTACTCGTACGGCCCGCTGAAGTCCGTGGATCGGAACACCCAGTACCCGTCGATGTCGAGTTCCGGATTCGCGTCCCAGGTCAGGACCACGAAGACCACGCCGCAGACCCCTTGCACGCCGGTCGGCATGCTCGGCCAGGTGGAGTCGGCAGGCGTCACGGTAATCATGTTGCTGCCGGAGCCCCAGCCGTCCCAATAGCTGTAATTTTCAATGTAGTAAGTATAGGTCACGTCGTTCTCAGGGGGCGGCGAGTATGAATCGTCCTCCCCATCTACGTACGACGTCTGCGTGCTGGTGGTCAGTTCCCAGATGATCTCCGCGGCGCCGCCTTCCTGCAGGTCCCGAATGATGCGGTAGGCCCCGTTGAATTCCCAGGGCGCGTCCCACTTGAGATAGACCCTACCGTTGCTGGCCGTCCCCCGCAGGTTGACCGGAGCATAGCGGCTCGCGTGCGTCGGCTGGCCCGTCACCTCGGCGCTCATCTCGCCCTCGCCGCCGATGTCCAGTGCGGCGGTGATCACGTAGTAGGTCGGCGCTTGCCAGCTTGGGTAGTGCCGGTACGTCGTTCCCGTATAGGGCGCAGAAGTCACCTTGGTGTACGGCCCGCCCGACGTTGAGGACGCATATACGTGATATCCGACCAAACCCTCCTCCACGTTGGGCAGCCAGTTCAGGTCGACGTAGGTATTCCCTGAGTAGGACGACACGTCCTGCGGCGCGGTCGGCCCCGCGATGACGTTGAGCGTGACCGTTGCCACGTTAGAGGTGCCGATGCCGTCCGTGGCGGTGTATTGGAAGCTCGCCATGTAAAGCTGGTCCGCCTGCGGCGAATATACCACCGTGTTCGCCCCGCCTGCCAGCGAATAGGGCACGGAGGAGATCGGCAGGCTCGTGGCCGGGTCGATGAGCGTGCCTCGCACGGGCAGCGTCTGGATGGTGAAGCTGATCGACTGGCCGGGGTTCACGTCGTGCCCCAGCAGCGTCACCGTGCGATTGAAATTCCGCACCACGTTCAAGGACAAGTTCTGGACGATGGGTGGAAATTCCACGTACTCGAGGTTCATGCTGACGGGGATTTCGATCCGCGGCGTCACCGCCTCGTCGTAGGAAAGGTCGAGAACCACCAGCGAACCGCTGTACGAGCCTGCCGGCATGTTCTGGGTGATGAACGTAACCGGAATGGTCCGCGATCCGCCGGCGGCGATGATCCCTTCGCGATTGCCCACGCTCAGCCAGGACATGGTTGCCAAGCGAAGCGGTTCCACAGCATTGAGTCGCCCGCCGGTGCAAACTTTACCGGTGAGATTGGCGTGGGGCGTCGCGCCGTTCAGGATCCATTGCTTGAGCTGCAGAGGCCCGGCGTCTGGGCGGACCGCCTTGAGCAGCGCCGCCACGCCCGCGACGTGCGGCGATGCCATAGACGTGCCGTTCAGCGTGCGGATCCCGCCGCCGGGTTGCAGCGAGTAGATCCCCACACCTGGCGCGGCCAGGTCCACCGTGGTCGCCCCGTAGTTCGAGAAGTCGGCAAGCCAGCCGGTCTTGTTCCAGGCGGCCACGGAGATGATCTCGTCCACGTCGTAGGTACACGGGTAAAACGGGAAGACATCGTTGTTGTTGGAGGAGTTTCCGGCGGCGGCCACGAACAGATGGTCGGCGTTGGCGGCGTTCTGGATCGCGGTCCGCAGGGCGGCGTCGAACCAGATGCTGCCCCAGGAGTTGTTGGAAATAGGAGCCCCCATGAGCACGGCGTAGTTGATGCAGTCGATGGCGTCGGCGGTAACGCCGTAGCCCGTGGCCCCGAGGAACTTCAGCGCCATGATGCGGACGTTCCAGTTGACGCCGGCCACGCCCAGGCCGTTATTTCCGACGGCCCCGATGGTGCCGGCTACGTGTGTCCCGTGGTAGTGGTCGTCCATCGGATCGCCGTCGTTGTTGTAGAAGTCGTAGCCGTGGATGTCGTCAATGAGGCCGTTTCCGTCGTCATCGATGCCGTTGCCGGCGATCTCGCCGAGGTTCGTCCACATGTTGGCGGCGATGTCCGGGTGGGTGTAATCGACGCCGGTGTCGATCACGGCGACCACCACGCTGGAGCTGCCCGTCGTGACCTCCCAGGCTTCGGCCGCATCGATATCCATGTCAAACACGGCGTCCGGCGGGATGGGCGAGCCATCTTCCGCCGTTGTGTGAAGACCCCAGAGAAGCTGGTCATTGGGAGGGCCCGACGAACTCGGAACAAACGGAAAGCAAGGGTCGTCGGGGAGACCAACGGCGTGATAAACGTAGTTCGGCTGAACGAAGCTCACGCCCGGCTGCAGGGCGTACCGCCGCGCCGCCTCCTCCAGACCCATCCCCGGCGGCACCGTGATGACGTCGGCATTGATCAACCGCAGTTCCTTTCTGAGTGTCGCCCCCATCCCGGCGTGAAGGGCATTCTTCTGTTGGCGCATGGCCGGGGCGAGATTTGACTGCTTGATGCCGCCAAGCCACTGTTGGTTGTAGCAGACAATCAACTCGTCCGGCGCGTGAGGGGCGCTCCAATTGACTTCCCCTTCATGATGCACGATGGCGGGTACCACAGGCACGCGCGGCGCCCTGCCCGCCGGGGCGGAGGCCCTCTGCTCGCTCGGGCGGCCCACAATCCCATACACCGCCGCATTGGGCCCGACCGAGTTCAGGTGAATGTTGACCACTTGGTTGCCCGAGTGGTTGGCCGTCACGTTCAGGCTGGTCTCCTGAAGTGACAACTGCGTTTGAGCCACGGCCACGCTCGTCATGAACGCAACCCAGATCCCCGCGCCGAGGCCGGCACGAGACGACGCCCTACATGGTTCCTGCAACATTTGTGTTCCCCTTCGAGATTGAAACTAGAAACATGAACTTAGAGAACATGAGCCGCGAACACACTACCCGCGGCAAGAGGGGAAGGGCATCTCGCGGAGCGAGGTCTTCGCAATCGGCGGCCCCGCTTCGCTCGGAGCCAGTCCCCTCCTACCACGAACTGCTGAGCCCACTCGTTGACAAAAGGCCCGCGGCACGCACTCAGCCGACCTGACGCGGGCGATCTTTGCAGATGTGACTGCCACCAGGACCAAGCTTCCCCGTGGCGGTCGCGGAGCCAACGACCAAAGCGAAACGCCAGTAGACTGCGCGAGTACCAATGCCGAGTCCTCGCCGCACGTCGGGATCGCCCGTTTACCGGACCTTGGTCCGCAATTCTACCGCCACCGGGCCATTCAAATCAAGTGTCGGTTGCCGTCCGGGGCGAGCCGCTGGGGCGGCACCATTTGGCCCGCCTTTCCGGCCAATGCGGCGACCGGCTGAGCAGGGCGGACTTCGCGGACGATGTGCGAACGAAGTACCACAACGGCACGGGCCCGGAGTTGATCGACGTCGGCGGCCGCAATCGGGCGCATACCCATACCCCTCGGACAGGCCGGCGCCCTTCTCGCAAGGACACTGCTCGAGAGCAGGGGCACACGTCCATGACCGGCGCCGTCGTCATGCTGGCTCAGCGATACACGCTGAGGCCGTTGAGAGACAACGCGCTCCACTCGACGGTTACCGAGGCGTCGGTCGCGGCCAGTCGGTTCGCAAACGACTGCGCGTCGACGGCGATGCACGTCTCGAAGTAGTACTGCAGGTGGCTTCCTTGTGGCCCGGGGAATCTTACCGAGATTGGGCACTCCCCAGACGACCACGGATAGAAAGTCGTGGTCACCGGGCCGTCATTCAGCCTTCGCTCCACCCGGACGCCGTTTTCGTATTGAGCGGCCCAAAACTGCGAGTCATACAAGCCGCCGCCGCTCTCGTGATCGTGGACTCGTCCATAGGCAAATGTGGTCCCTTCGTACATTCCCCCGAATCCGCCACACTGGCCGCAGGAATCAGCGACCGCCGGGCCCGGCACACTCCAACGAAGAACGATGGTTCCCGAGGCGTTGACCGTGCCCGCGCCGCCTCCCAGGTCCGGAGGGAGGTTCCCGCCGATAGTGCCCCCCAGAGAACCGTGGTCGGAACCGAGACCTGGACCCGGCACAGGTTCAACTTCGGTCGGCAAGAGCTTCTTGAAGACCTTCATTGATCCTTTGAGTTTCGCTCCCATTCGGGCATGACTGTTGGTGGCGGCTCCCAGATCGTCGGGCAAGCTCGAGCACGAAGGGATGCTCAGGTCGCAGAACATAGGATTGTCGGGCCCGGCGCCGATCCCCGAAGCTGACACGTTGCTGATCATCGAGAGCCAACTGAATCGAGCAGAGGCGCTGGAGTTCGCCCGTATCGCCTTCTCGGAATACGTGAGACTGCGCTCCCAACACGGTTCGCCCTCCGGTGGATAAAACAACGTCGCATCGTGCCAGAGGGCGGCCGGATAGCCTGAATAGCCGTCGTCGGAGATCCGTGTCCAGGCCGGCAGGGCTGGAAGCGTGAAGAAGTCCGACGAGACTTCCCCGTAGCTGTCGTTATTAAAATCGAATTCCGCACAAGGCGCTATTGGGTCGTTGCCGCACCCACCCTCGCAACACCTCATGTATGCCACCAGTGTGTCACCTCCGTATGAGTACCATGCTTGCGGGGGCAACAGCGGGTCGGCATATGCGCTGGCGCTGAGGCCCAGCGCGCACAACGAGCACATCCGACACACTCGGGTCATGGTCATTTCCTCTCTCCCGTGATGCGTTGAACTACCGCCGTGCGCCTTCCCAAGCGGCCGAACGCCGGCCAGAGCAGGGCACATGGGGCGGCAAGCTTGGTGCGATTCTATAGAAGAAGTGAGAGGGCGCAAACGTCTATCGCGAGCGTCCGCCGGAGGGGGAGAAGGCGTCAAGGCATGTGCCGCGGGAGTCGGCAAAGTGGATTTCAATCGACGCTCAACTTCAGAATGGCCGCTCAGCCAACCTCGCGGGTTTCGAAGAGGGCCATGCCGAGCAACAAAATGGCGAGGGCATAGAGGAGGCCGTAGGCGCCGGCGGAGGCCAGGTAGCTCCAGGGGATGACGCGGTTGTCGCTGAGGGCGTCGATCATCCAGAAACACTGGAAGTTGGGGATGGCGCGATACAGCAGCGCTGCCCACCATTCGCCTTCATCGGCAAGGGGTTTGAGGATTTGATCCGCGGCGAAGCCGGCCACGATTGCGGCGAAGGAAATGACGAAGGTGGCGATCATGCCCAACCGTGTCGCCACTGCGACGGCGATGCTCGAGAGGATCGCCAAGGCCGCGAGAACCAGCAGGCCCGCCTTGAAAATCTCGGTCCCCTGAAGCTTGCGCGTCTCCAGCACGAGAAAGTCGATATCCTTCTTCCACCGCCGGGAATCACTGAGGTCCACCAGGTACTGGTGGTCCGCTTCGTTTATGGGCCCCTGCCACTCACTGCGAAGGAGTAGTCCGCGGTGGCCCTCGATCTGGGCGTCGCCCGGCAGGGGACGGAAGGTGATGATGCCCTTGAACACCGCCGGATCGGTCACCTCCGGCGGCAGGTCGTCCATTGTCTGTGTGATCGCGAAGCTCCTGATTTTCCAGTCGCGGTCGACGACCAACAGAATGATCGCGCTGACGGTCCACAGGGGGAAAACAAGGGTGAAGACCGTCGGCAGGAAGCGCCAGTCGTAAACGTAATTCAGGGCGCCCGCGGCCAGCAGCACCAGCAGCATGACTCCCGGACCGAGCACAAGAACGGTGGGGTCGGAGGTGTCGCGGGCGGTCTGGAGGACGCCGTGACGCATGGTCATAAAGAAGGCTATCCCGGCCAGATAATGGGCGGCGGTGAGTGCCCCGAGGACGCCGAGGTACTTTCCCAGGATGAACCGCCAACGGAGAACCGGCTTGGCGGCGACGGTCAGGACAGTCTTGTCGTCGATTTCCGTGTCGAGAACTGTTGATGCGGCAAAGCAGGCCAGGAACAAACCCTGGATGAGCAGCGTAGACAACCCTATGTCGCGGAGCAGCTTATTGTCGTCGTCGAGCGTCCACCCGGTAAGGGAGGGGGCCAGGGCCAGCCCGCCCAGGGTCGCCAGCAGGATGATGCCGTAGACCGGCTGGCGGACGGTTTGGAGGAAAGTATTCTTGGTGATGGCGACAACTTGGCTCATGGCTGGTTCGCCGCACGCCTTAGCTTGAGCGCCTGCGTATTGGTCAATACGCTCGCTGGGCGGCGTGGTTTGCCCGGGACCGAGTTAGACGACGCCCAGTGGCCCCATGTAAGGCGGGGGCGTCACGAGGTCAAGCCTCGCCGGGCCTTGGGGGAGGCCCTTGGCAGGGATCATACGGGACCTACAATAGCCGCGAACCGCCGTCCGGCCTCTTGCTAGAGGCCTGGCGGGGGCTGACGAGCGGAGTGCGGAGGCTGGCGGCCGTCGGCGACGGACGGAAGACGGGCGGCCCGCTCGAATCTTTCCCGTTGACGGGAGTGAATAGTGCCATCATGACTGCCATAGACCGACGCGGAGAGGTGGCGGCTCTTTTCGGGGCAATCTTAAGCCTCGTGGGGGCCGTTGTTCTTGCGTTCCTGGCCATCTTGAGCGAGAGCGCCGGGGTCTGGACGGCGGCGTTCCAGATGCTCGGGGCCCTGGGAATCTGGTTGCTGGTCTTGATTCAACTCCACCAGCAGCGGCTGGTGAAGGAGGAGCAATTCGAGGTAGCCAACCTTGAGCGGCTCCGCGCGGAGAAGCTCGGCGGCGCCCAAACCATCTTCCAGGAGGAGGACCTCGACCAGATGGAGCAGTTGGCGATGGGGCGCCGGCTTCGCACCATCGAGCGTTACCTGATTCCCGTCGCCGCCCTGATGATCGCCGGTTATCACCTGGCCGTCGGTTTGTCGGTCTTCACCTGGATATGGCAGTTTCCACCGATTGCCGAGGCCGACCCGAGAGTCCTGGCCGACAAGAGCCGGTTCCTGCTTTTCTTTGCCGGCGGGATTGCGTTTATCTGTTTCATGGGTTCGCGTTACACGCTGGGGATGAGCCGTCTTCCGGACTGGGGTGCATTGCGGGCGGGCGGCGACTTCATGTTCGGCTCCAGCGCGATCTGCCTGGCGAACTCGCTTGTGCTTCTTGCGGTGATCAGCGGCGTTGAATGGCTGGATATCTGGCTGGCCCGGATTGTCGGCCTGCTGCTCATCTTCCTGGCCGTTGAGACAATTATAAACTTCGTTTTGGACTTCTACCGGCCGCGCGTGCCCGGGCAGGTTCACCGGCCGTTTTATGACAGCCGCCTGTTGGGCATTTTCAGCGAGCCGGGCGGCATCCTCCGCAGTATGGCCAACGCGGTGGACTACCAATTCGGATTCAAGGTCAGCGAGACCTGGTTCTACAAGCTGGTCGGCCGAGCCATCATTCCCCTGCTGCTGGTGCAGGCGGTGGTGATCCTGGCGCTGACCTGCGTTCTGGTGGTTCCGCCGGGCCACAAGGCGGTGGTTGAGCACTGCGGACCTTTTGCGCACAAAGTCTGGGTGGCCGCCCCCGGCACGCATCTGGCCTGGCCGTGGCCCATCGACCGGGCGAGCATCATTCCCGTTCAGAGGATTCAGCGGGCAGCCATCGGCTACAAGGTGGATGAAAAGAAGCCCGAGGATACGATCGTCGGGCCGATCTTGTGGACCAAGCGTCACTACCAAGAGGAGTATCATCTTCTCGTCGCCGACAGGAGGGCGACGGAGGTTGCCAAGGTTCCGGTTAATCTGCTGGCCATCAACATGCCGGTCCAATGGCGGGTGAAGGACGACGACGCCGAGGTAGTTCGCTACCACGCTCAATCGGAGGACGTCGCCGGCATCGTGGATGCGCTGGCCTACCGCGAGTTGACTCAGTACGCCGCTCATGCGGACCTGCTCGATTTGTTGGGAGCGAACGGCATCAAGGCGGCCAAGGAGTTGGAGCAGCGGCTTCAGGCGGCGTGCGACCGTGCAGGTCTCGGCGGCCAAGGCTTGGGGGTGCAGATCGTCCACCTGGGCATCGGGGGGATCCACCCGCCGCCGGACGGAGACGTGGCCAAGAGCTACGAGGACGTGGTCGGGGCCTGGGAGAAGCGCGAGGCGGCGCAGAAGGCGGCCGAGGGCGACGCGGCCCGGATTCGCGTGGAGAGCGCCGGCCCGAACTGGGAGCAGCTCTACGAGGCAATCGTATTGGAGGACCAAGCCCGTGAAGCGGGCAGCGACGATTACCCCGCCAGAAGCCAGGAAGTGGAGAACATCCTCCGCGCCCAAGACGGCGCGGTGGGCGGGGACGCCAGGAAGACGGCGGCCGAGGCCCAGAAACGGGCCATCGAACGGGTTTTCGGAGAGTTGTCGAGCGCCGAGCGGTATGCCACGCAGTTGACGGCCTTTGAGTCCGCTCCGCACACGTATGCCCTGCGCGTGTACTTGCGCATGCTGCAAGAGGGGCTGGAGGGTGTGCAGAAATACATCATCGCCCTGGAGGAGCCCGACAAGGTTGTGTATTTCTTTGATCTCAAGCCGCCGGCGGAGTTCTAGGCGGTCGGCGCCGAGTTGAGCGCCATGGAAGCGTTGCAGAAGTGATGGGCCGTTGCCGGTGAGATCGCAACGGAAGTCAACCGAGAGGCGGAGGCATCAGTCATGCCCAAGAACGTTCCGACCATACTCGTCGCCGTGCTGATCGTGGTGGTGATCCTGCTGATGATGTGCGCCTTCCAGGTGCGCTTCACCGAAACCGCGGTGGTCACGCGTCTGGACAACGTCCACAAGGTCATCGAACCCAATCAAGCCGGCTTCCACTGGAAACTGCCTTGGCCGATCGACCGCGTTCACCGCTACGACGCCCGGCTACACTCTTTCGAGACTGACTTCCGCCAGGTGGGCACGAAGGATCAGAGGACGGTGATCCTTACCGCTTACGCCCAGTGGCGGATCACGGATGCTCGCAAGTTTCTGGAGGCCATCGGCCGCGAGGATGCGGCGGCGAGGAAGATCAGGGACTTGCTGGAGAACCAGGTCTCCATCGTGCTGCGGGCCCATCCGCTCAGTCATCTGGTCAACACCGACGAGGAGCAGATGAAGTTCAACGAGATCGAGGCGGCGTTTCTGGACGGCATCAAGGACGCCGCCGAGGCCAACTACGGCATCCAGGTGGTCAGCGTGGGCATTAAGAGGCTGGGCATCCCCGAATCGGTCACCAACGAGGTGTTCGCCCGCATGAAGGAAGACCGCCTGAAGGAGATCAAACAACTTACCGCCGAGGGCGAAGCGACGGCAAAGCAGCTTCGCGCGGACGCGGATGAGAAGGCCAAGCGAATAATGGCCCGGGCGGAGGCGTATGCCAAGACGATCGAGGGGCAGGGCGACGCCTTAGCAGCCAAGTACTACGAGGCGTTCGCCCGAAACCCCCATCTAAGCGATTTTCTCAAGAAGCTGGAAACGGTGGAGCGGATCTTCAAGGCGGGCCAGATCACTCTTGTGCTCGACGCCGCCAAGATCGCTCCTTTCGACCTGATCAAGGAGGCGGCCAAAGCCGGAAGGATGCAGGAGATGCCGGCGGACGCGCCCTCGGCCCGGCCCGCCGAGGGGCCCTCGACCGGCCAGGCTCAACCGAGCGGCTCGGTCAGCGCCAACACCACGGACTCCAAGGTGAAGGAAGCAGGCCAGGCGGCGGATAAATAGGACGGTGCGGTCATGACCAGCTTCCCGGCACAAAGCGGTGGACGGCCGAACGGCTCATCGGCGGCGCTCAACGACGACAGTCTCGATCCGGCGAACCAGTCGCTGGCCGAGGCCTTGCGCATGAGCTTCCGCATCCTCAAGCTGCTCATGCTGGTGCTCGTCGTGCTGTATTTCCTCAGCGGATGGTTCAGCGTCAAACCAAACGAGGTCGGGCTCATCTTACGGTTCGGCCGGGTGGTGGGCGCAGGCGAGGGCGAGGAGACGGTCAAGGCGGCGTTGCCTCCGGGATGGCACTGGTCGTGGCCCTATCCCTTCGAGCGATGGGAGACGGTGTCCACCAAGGAACGAGAGATACCCGTTGAGTTCCTCTTCGAGCTCAGCGACGAGGAGCGGATCAGCGGCATCAAAGGCTACAAGCACAACAATCTCAGCCCGGCGCGGGATGACTACGTCATCACCGGCGACGTGAACATTTTGCACGTGTCGGTGTTGGTGAAGTACAACATCAAGGACGCCGTGGCCTACCTGACCAACGTTTCTCCGATGCCGGACCCCGCAGCAACGGTCCGCTCGGAGGCCTACCGGCGATATCCCGAGTACACGGTGATGACCGACTTGGTCCGCAACGCGGTCATTGAGATGGCGGCGCGACAGGACGCCCTGCACATCCGCGGCCCCGGGCAGAGGGAGTTCCTTGCGGCGGTGGGCGGGGTGGTCATCGCAAAGCTACAAGCTCTGGAAGCCGCAGGCCTGAGCCTGGGAATCGAGGTTGATCCCGTCAACGGAATCACATCGCCCCAGAGAGGGGCGGTGGAGGCCATCATGGCCCCAAGACAGGTGCAGGAAATCTTCGACCGCACCTTTGCAGCCCAAAACGAGAAATCCGCGGCCATCACCAAGGCCGCCTCGGAAGCCGAATCCATGCTGCTGACAACCGCGGGCACAAACCACGAGGAGGTCGCCGCAGCCATCCAGAAGGAATTCGATTTGCTGGTGGCCCTCGGCGCCGCCGAAGGGGAGGGGCGCCTTGCCAACGCGGGGGGATCGCCGGCGGCGGGCGGTGCTGCTCCGGGGGATGTCCAGTCGCTCCGCGCCCAGCTTCAGCAGCAGCGACAGCTTGTCGAAGACTTGTTGGCAATGTGCAGCGGCGAGGTGCAGACGGTCATTAACAACGCCAAGATCGAGCGCGACGCCATCGTCAAGGAGGCGGCGGGAGACTATGCCCGCTTCCAGGAAGTTCTGCCCGAGTATTTGGCCAACCCCGGGATCTTCATGTCGCGGTTCTTGGATGAAGTTTATGCCAAGGCTCTGACCAGCGACGACGTGGCCAAGGTTCTGGTGCCGCAGGAGGCCAAGGAGTGGCGGTTGATGATCCCGCGAAGCAGCAAGGAGGCGGCGGCGCAGCACGAGGGGGCCGGCAAGTCAGACCACAAGGACGAGCTTTACGGCTCGCCCAAACCCAAGCCGCGGAGGAGTTGAGGGGCGGCGGAGGTCGGCTCGCCGCAGGCGGATGAAACCGGGGCGGCACCGCGGGGTCAACGGGGGGCTGGAGCGTTCGGGACGACACCGTT
>CAYYBO010000030.1:0-19916 GCA_964470125.1 uncultured Planctomycetaceae bacterium
CAAGAGAGAAATGCACGGCGTCCAGGCAGGTCTTGGCAGATGACGCCAACCTTACTTCTTGGCGGCACCCACCGCCTCACTATTGGAACGCCGGCAGGAATTCGGTATTTGTGTTGTTCCATGTCGACCACTGGGGCCGAGACTACGTCCTGCTCACGCGCTAAGGCTTCAGGCTTCAGGTTTGGGCTTGCACTCGGTCGATGATCGGTGAGTGCAGCCTTGACTAGAAGGCGCAATAGTTGCGCCCCGACCTTCTTCTGGTGTCCGGCCGCGTTTGAATCCGTGGGTGTGCCGTTGCCCTTGGGCAATGATCCTTCGACGCTGGGCATTGTTCAAAAGCAGTGGCACGCCGCGAAGGCTGCATCCGAAGAAGTGACTGGATGGGTGCGTTGGCCCGGCAACGGGTGACAACGGCTTCGATGTGGAGCAGTGGTCCCGATGGCGATGAAGCCCCCGACGAGTTATTCCCGGCCGACGCGAGAAACGCTCCACTGGCTGGTTGCCGATCACTGGGTGGATCGGCCGCTGGAAGCGACCGGCGAGGCCCGCTACCTCCTGTGCCATGCCGAACGCCTGCACGCCTCCTTGAGTCGGCTGCCTGCGGCGGGCGAAAACCCACGATGCCTGGTGGTGGGCTCTTGGGGGCTGGAGGTGCCGTATCTGTGCGACCGGCTCGGCTGGGAGGAGGTGACTTGTCTCTGCGCGCCCAACGGCCAACGCGGACGGCCTCGCCGACAGATCCGGCGGCATCCCAACGAAGATCACGGCTACGCCTTCACGCTGATCGAGCATGACGTCGAGGACGGGCCGCTGCCTTTCGAGGCGAACACATTCAGCTTAGTGGTCTTCTGGGGCTGCCTGGAACACCTGCGACATGATCCCGAGTTCTCGTTTTATGAGATCAACCGCGTTTGCAGGCCAGGCGCAACCATCAGCCTGGTGACCGACAATGCTATCAGTTTCCAGGCGACGCACTCGCTTTTGCGCGGCGCCCCCATGCCGATGCGGTTGCACTGGCCGCCGTCGGAAGGGCATTGGCGGCTATACACGCCGTGCGAGGTCAAGCAACTGCTCCAGGGTACCGGCTGGCAGGTGGACGTACTGACCTCGATCGTGCCCGATCCGCCGATCTATTGGCGTTGGTGGAAACGCTGGCTCTTCAAGCGTTTCGTGGGCGACCTGCGCGAGGGCTTCGGCCTCGACGAGCCCTATTGGAACGCCTTCATCCTGGCCCACGCCCACAAGGCCGCCGAGCCCACTCGGGCCTATCCCCCCTGGCTTTACAAAGACGAGAAAATCCGCTGGCTCAAGATGTGGATGATGGAGTTGGTCTCCGGCTCGGCTCCCGCCAGGGCGTCGGCGTGAGGCGCCGCAACGCACCGCAGGCCGGAGGCGGGCTTCATGGAAATACCCCGGCTCGCCTCATCGTAGAGACGCGTGGAGCGACTGTCGCGAAACAGGGGAGTCTCAGGAGATCTTGGAGCCAGGGTTGATCTCGGACATCGGCGTGAGCAAGATCACCTTGGAGTGATCGTCGGTCGAGGCAGCCAGCAACATGCCGCGGCTTTCCTCGCCGCGCATCTTCCGGGGAGCCAGATTGGCCACGACGGCGATGAGCTTGCCGATCAAATCCGCCGGTTCGTAGTGACCCCGGATGCCGGCCACCAGTTGCCGCTGTTCGCTGCCCATGTCGACCTGGAGGACCAGGAGCTTGTCGGCGTTGGGATGGGCTTGGGCGTCGACGATTCGGGCGATCCTGAGATCCAACTTGACGAAATCATCAAACGTGATGGTTGCAGGCGCGTCGCTCATCAGAGTACCTCCGGGGGGCGCCAGGCTGCGGCCCACAAAAGCATGTATCCCGAAACCCGAATGCGATGCGGCCGCCGGCGGATGCGGCGCGGGTCTCAGGAAAGGGTCTAGTTCGATCCGCGGCCGGAAGGATAGGACTCAAGCACATCGACAACCGCAGAGCCGCGGAATTCCTCGTTGTTCTTGGCGACCATCAAAACGGTGATTTCGTGCCGCCCGGCCGTTTCGAGAATCTTCATGCCGGTGGGCTCATCGCCGATCCACACGCCGTTGTCCATCCACAGGAAATCCGCTCCCTGAGTGAGCGACCGCGGCAGCTCGACACGATAGCTGAGCCAGTACGGCGCCCGTCCGATCGAGGGGCCGCTCAGCCTGATGGTCACCGGTTTGGCCTTAGTCACGGGCGTCTCGGGTTTGGGTGCGTGCGGCGAGGCCGGCTTCCGGGAAGTGATCGGAGCCGGAGCGGCGGAGGTTCCCGCGTCCGTCAGCATCACCGGGGGCGGCGACGAGGTATCCCTCGCTAACACCGGTTGGGACTGGTTGGAAGGAGATGGATTCCTCGGAGTCAGGTTTCGGCGGGCCTCCTCGGCGTCATAGCGACTGGACCCCGCGTACTGCGGACTGAACTGCCGCGCCGGAGGCTTCGGTGGAGTCTGCTCCTTTGCAGAGGGCGGAGGCTTGTCGACTGACGGGGCATTCCTGGTCTTGCCATCCTGAGCCGACGCCGCAGTGCCGGCGCCTACACCGGCGGGCGGCGCGTTGGGAGGCGTCAGCCAGTTGGACGATCGTGGCGTCGCCTGCGCCACCCTGGTGGCCCCCGCGCCGCTGGGCGGAACCGATGGCGGTGCGTCCTTTGTTGAAGCCCGTGACTCGGAACCGCCGGGCTCTCTGCGTTCTGGCTTCGAATCGTAGGCCGGTGACTGACCGGCCGGGTAGTTTCGCCCGGGGTTTACCGCAGCGTAGGACTCACCTTGCCGCCTGGGCGACGCCCCGGATAAGCCGGCCGGCGGGCTCGCGGCCGTAGCGGCGATCGGGCCTGATCGGGCAGAATTTCCCCTGGCTAAGGCATCCCGGAAAGGCGATGCCGCCGGCGACATCTTGGCTATCAGCGCCGGCGGAGGTTGATAGTCGGTCATCCTCACGTAGGCCAGCGTTCGGGCGGCTTCAATCGGCCGCAGCGGCTTGATGTTGAGTTGTTCGGCGAAGAAAGCGGCGGCGGTTTGCGGTATCCGTTGGTGGCCCATGTTGTCAATCTGCTTCCCGCCAGCCACCTTGAACCCGCGGGCTTTGTACCAGGCGACCGCTTCCTCCGATTCGTACTTGCACGCGGGGAAGTCGGAATCTCCCAGGAAGATCATGACCGGCACTCTGTCTTTGTATTGCGGGACTGTCTCCTCGATCATCAGCTTGGACGAGAAATTGGAGAGCCGCGTGGCGATGCACGAAAAGCGATTCGGGAAGCGGTTGGGGAAGTAGTGGGCAAGGTAGCCGCCGCAAGACCAACTCGTCGACAGAACGCGTTGGGGGTCGGCGAGGGTGGTGGCGAACACGTGATCCATGACGGCGATGACGTTTCGCTTATCGCGGAGCACGTAGGAGTGTTCCTTGGTGAGCGGGTACTCCATGAAGGAGTCGGAGGTCTCGAGTTGCGGGGCGCAAACAATGTAACCGTAGTTGTCGGCCTCCTGCTCCCACTCGCGCTCTTGCGGCAGGGCGTTGTCATAGGGCTTCATGCCGTGAAAGGTCATTACCAGCGGCCAGCGCTTGACGCTCAGGTCCGGATGTTGCCCGTTGTTGCGAACGTAATCCACCGGCAGATAAAGGTGGTACCAGGTCTTGGTGGCCGGCTCCTGAAGGAGGCGGTATTGTCCTTGGCCGCGGGGCTGCGGAACGGCGCAGCCCGTCGGCGCCAGAAGCGCTCCGGCCAGCAGCAATAAGGATAGGCGTTGCCTCGTCGCCATAATCATCTCGGCCAATTTGGCCCTGCGGTTGTCCCTCTGTTGTATCGGCTTGGGGTTTACCGTAGCTTACCCGCCATGCCGGCGGGCGGCTTGGTATTTCCCTCGCGTGAGTAATGGCGATACGGCCTCTCCGCGCCGCAGGCGCGCACCACAATACTCCAGTTATTCTATAATCGCCGCGCGGCAGTGCCAACATCGCCGATGGACCTATAACTGCCGCTGCTCACTCGACTTGTCGGTTCGGTGCAGCCGGCGGTCGATTCCGTTGCGATCCCCGGACACTTCTTGAGTTCCACGCCGGACAGTGGCCGTGTTGGGCAACCTCAGCGAATACGCTGCGGCCGGCAAGGACATAGCCCGCCGCCGGACTTCGTCGGCTAAAGCCCTGAGGGGCGCTGGACCGCCTGGCTATTCCAAGCTGTCATCACGGGGAGGGCGGCGGTGCTGTTTCAGTTGGGCTCGCTGCGCCTTGGCCGACAGTCGGCGCGCTATGCTCGCCCCCGTCGGTTTGCTAGGCCGTCGCACACGAACGGGCCGCAGGGCTTCGCGCAACAATTCGACGAAGCGAACGAGCACCTCACGGCGGTTGGCGGTCTGTGTGCGGTGGCGCCCGCTGGTGATGCGGATGCTGCCGTCGGCGGCGATACGCGAGGCCAGGCGATGAACCAGAAGCCCCCGCTGACGATCGTTGAGTGACCGGCTGTCGCGTACGTTGAAAGTCAGCGCCACCTTGGTGGCCAGTTTGTTGACGTTCTGGCCGCCTGGGCCGGCGCTGCGAACGGCGGTCAAGACGATCTCGTCGTCTTGGATGCTCAACTCGTCGTTGATCCGCAGCGTGCTCATGGCGTTCTCGAAAGGCCGGCGATATCGTGGCGGCGCGATGGCTCAGTGGAAGAGCAGATGTATACTATGCCGAAACACAAGAGGGGTCATCCGCGCTGGTCGTTCGGGATCGCGCCATTCGTTGTGAAGGGATGCCGTCGCCATGAAACCAAGTAGCCAGAATCAAGGCGTTGAGCGGGCGCGGCCCTTGCCGGTCCTGCGAGCGATGATCGACGCAGTCGACCGCGACCTGCTTCGGATGCTGGCCCGGCGGTACGCCTTGGTCGGCGAGATCGCCGAGTACAAGCGCGGACACCGCTTGCCAATCCGCGATTTCCAGCGAGAGCGGGAGATACTCGACGACCGCCGCGAGCACGCCGCCCCCCTGGGCCTGTCGCCGCAACTCGTGGAGAGCCTCTTCCGCCTGGTGCTCTGGGCCAGCCGCGATCTCCAGGCGGCCATGAAGGCGGAGGTGCCGCCGGACATCGAGCCGCGATCCGTGGCGGTGATTGGCGGCAAGGGGGCGATGGGCCGCTGCATGGCGGAGATGTTCGCCGACCTGGGCCACGCGGTAATGATCGCCGACTTGGACACGCCGCTCACTCCGGAGGAGGCCGCCGCCACCGCCGACGTCGTGCTCATCAGTGTGCCCATCGATGTGACCGTGGAGGTGATCAGGAGGTTGGGGCCTCTCGTCAGGCAAGACTCGCTGATGACGGACGTGACCTCGATCAAAGGCTCGCCGATGGCGGCAATGTTGGAGGCGACCAAGGCCGATGTTGTGGGCACGCATCCGCTCTTCGGGCCGTCGGTGCACTCGCTCCAGGGGCAGCGAGTCGTGCTGTGCCCCGGCCGGGGCGACGGGTGGCGGGACTGGCTGCAGACCATGTTCCACGCCCGCGGTCTGGTGACCATGGAAAGTACGCCCGAGGACCACGACCGGGCCATGTCGATCGTGCAGGTGCTCACGCATTTCTCCACGGAGGCAATGGGGCGGACGCTGGCCCGGCTCGGCGTGTCCGTCAGCGATACGCTGGCGTTCACCTCGCCGGTCTATCTGATGGAGATGTTGATGACCGCCCGGCACTTCGCCCAGTCGCCGGAGCTGTACGCCTCGATCCAGATGTCCAACCCGGCGACGCCGCAGGTGACGGCTGCGTTCACTCAGGCGGCGGAACACCTGCGGCAAATCGCCGCCGCCCAGGACCGAACAGCCTTCATCCGCATGTTCCGCGAGGTGCATGATTTCTTCGGCCCGTTCACCGAACAGGCCATGGAGCAGTCGAGCTTCCTGATCGACCGGTTGGTCGAGCGGGCATAGCAGCACCGCCTCGCCCGGCGGACGAGAGCTTCCTCTGCCCTTCGGGCCGAAAATGGTCGGTGGCCGGTGACCAGGGGTTCCCTTTGCTCGTCCCTGACAAACATCGTTGGCCCTGCCGGGCCGGACTTGTGTAGATGCCGTTGACTCGCGTCGTGGGTTCTGAGGGGCCGCCTACTTCTGCGCCTTCTTGAAGTCCGCCAGGAACTTCTCCAGGCCGATGTCGGTCAGCGGGTGGGCCAGCATCTGCTGGAAGACTTTGTAGGGCATGGTGCCGACGTCGGCTCCGGCCTTGGCGGCCTGAACAACGTGCAGCGGATGCCGCAGGCTGGCGGCGAGGATTTGCGTGTGGAAGTCGTAGTTGTCGTAGATCAGGCGGATCTCGTCGATCAAGGCCATGCCGTCGTGGCCGATGTCGTCCAGCCGGCCGAGGAACGGTGAGCAGTACGTCGCCCCCGCCTTGGCCACCGCCAGGGCCTGCAAGGGCTGGAAGATCAGCGTCAGGTTGGTCTTGATCCCCTCGGCTGCGCAGATCTTCAGGGCCTTCAAGCCCTCGGGAATCGTCGGCAGCTTGACCACGACGTTCTCCGATATCTTCGCTAGCTCGCGAGCCTCCTTGACCATCGCGTCTCGCGTGGTGGACAGCACCTCCGCCGAGACCGGTCCCGGGATAATCTTGCAGATTTCCGCGACCAGCGTGCGGAAGTCCATCCCCTCCTTGGCGACAAGGCTGGGATTGGTGGTCACGCCGTCAACAATGCCCATCTCGGCGCCGGCACGCAGTTCGTTCAGGTTCGCGGTGTCAAGGAATATCTTCATCGCTCAATCGTCTCCCGGAGCGGCGTGCGGCTTCGTTCAGAGCTTCTATCTCGGCCAACCAGCCCGAAGCGCCAGCGAGGGCGAGACCGCAGATGCGGGCCACACCCTCGCTCGCATCTCAGGCTGGCTGGGGCCGCCGCGTTCATATCATTGTACCGGCCGGTTGCTCGGTTGTCGTCTTCTTGCTCCCCGACGCCGGCTGGGAACCGACTGCCACGCCGCGGGCGACCAGCGCGTCCCAGTGCTTCTCGTTGAAGATGCAGCCGGGGTCGCCGGCGTTGAGTTCGCCGTAGTAAGCGTCGGCCCTGGCCCGGCAGCCGCCGCAATAGCTCTTGAACTCGCAGACCTCGCAATGGTGCAAGCGGCGGTCGCGGTCGCAGAGCAGCTCCCAAAACTCGTTGTGGCGGAAGATGTCGTACAGCTTTCGCTGGCGGACGTTTCCGAGGACGCGGTGCGGTATGTACACGCACGGCGTGACCGTCCCGTCCGGCTCGATGGCGATGTAGGTCCGCCCGGCCCCGCAGCCGCCGAGGTACTTGGCCACCACCTTGGCCTTGAGGCCGCCGCCCGAGCCGGTGTGGCTGCACGATTGCAGGCCGTCCAGCGGCGAGTGCGTCAGGCAGACGCGGCCCAGATACGGCGCCGTGGACATGACGCCCATCTTGCCGGTCTGCAGGCAGTCGTTCAACGTGCGGAGGATGTGCTCTCGCTGCTTCGGTGTGATGTCGCCCTCGACCATCTCGAGTCCGCGGCCGACGGGGATGAAATTGAAGTGGGCGAAGCAGGAGGCCCCGATATCCAGGGCGAACTTCAGCATGTCCTCGAATTCATCGACGTTGCCCTGGTGAATGCACATGGCCACGCCCAGGCGGATGCCGTCCTGGGCGACGACGTTCTTCATGCCGGCGACGGCCCGCTGCCACATGCCCGGCTGGCCGCGAAAGGCGTCGTGCTTCTTCGGGTCCACCGAGTCGAGCGAGATTTCCACGTACTTCAGGCCGGTCTCGGCCAGGTCCGCGGCCATCTTCGGCGTCATGGTCGTGCCGTTGGTGGCGATGGACGTATGAATGCCGTGGTGATGGCACCGCTTCAACACCGGGATCAAGTGCGGCGAGAGCGTCGGCTCACCGCCGGCGATGGCCAGCATGGCCACGTACATCTCGCCCATCTGGTCGATGACGTCCAGCTTCTCCTCCAGGGACAGCTCGTTGGGCAGGGCCTTGTGGGCCGAGTCCTGGTAGCAGTGGCGGCAGCTCAGGTTGCACTGGTTGGTGAAGTTCCAGACGGAGAACAGCGGGACGGACCATCGCTGCGGGATGGTCAGGCCGAACTCGGCGACGCTCTGGGCCGTGGCCACCAGCCCGCGGAGCGTCGAGGTGTGCTCGGCGACGCGGAGGCGGAAGGACTCGTCGGTCTTGCTGCCTTTCAGCCAGCGGATGAAGGCGTGAAACGGCCAATACTTGAGCCGCTTACCCAGCGGCACGCCCGGCGCGGCGTAGGTCTTGATGATGTCCTCCATGATGGAGGAGCCGCCGGGCCGCCGCTTGCTGACGTAGCCGAGGATCTTCCGCATCCACCAGCGGCCGAGCCAGTCCTCCAACGGGTGGTGGTAGTCGAGTTCCGCGAACTTGGGCGAAGCCGAGGAACTCTGATCCGAGCAGCCCTGATCCGAGGAGCCCCGGACTTCAGTCCGGGCGGCGCCGGAAGGAGTCTGACCAGCCTCCTCCTGGAGGAGCCTCGGGCTTCCAGTCCGGGCGGCGCCGGAAGGAGTCTGACCAGCCTCCTCCTGGAGGAGCCCCGGACTTCCAGTCCGGGCGGCGCCGGAGCCTGCCGAATCGCACGCCTGCTCTAGGGGACGGCCGCCCGGACTGAGGTCCGGGGCTCGTCGTTGTTGGCGAGCCTTGGCCGCCTGGGCGTATTGGTGCGAACTCACGTACCCGTCGTCCGGCCGGTCGGCGGATTTGTCGGCGTTGTCGCTGACGGGCGCATCGTGGGCGTACTCCTTGCCGATCCGCGCCGCGGTGGACCAGCGCTGAGCCTCGGTACGGGAGTCGTATTCGCCGCTATCGCGCGAGCAGACAACGTTCGTGTCCCCGCCGAGTTGTTTACCATTGTCGCCCATTCAAGACTCCCGTGTGGGGCAACCGCCCTGGTTCACCGCTTCCTTAATATTGCAACGCCATGTTCATCGATTTTGCCCCTCCGGGGCTAGGCAGTAGTTGACGTAGATCACAGTGCAACTCATAGCGTTGTAGTATTAGCCTGTGCCACACGCAACTCGCGGTTCGCCGTTATCAGTCATGCTGTATCCTCTTCAGCCGCTCAGCACGAACCGTCACCACCGAGTCGAGTCGACGTACCTCGCTCCGCCCTCGGCGAGCAGATAGTTGACCAGATCGCGGAACGTCTTAATGCGATCAACAAATGGGCTTTCCGTCTCGTCAAGACGCTTTGCACGCTTGGACAACGCCGCAGCCGTGAGGTGGGCTATCGTTGCGCACACCGTTCCCAGCAAGAGCAGCCACAAGCCAAGATCGGCCGCTCGGGACCACACACACACGAGGCCCACGAGCAACGCAGCTAGCCCTACGAACACTGACGCGTTTCTTACGTGGTACCCGACTGTCGCAAAGCCGCCCAACCATGGCCTCTCGATTTGCTTCCATTTGTCCCAAACCTCGGGAAAGTGAAAGCCTGCCATCGAGACAAGCATCCGAAGCTGAGGAGGGCTCAGGACCGTCATAAGCGGCGTGCTTGGGGCTGCCTCAATGGTCTGACCTTTGATTGCCGACGCCGCTCGCACAAGTTCATCGAAGACGGCAGCCGGCGTACATGGCTTGGAGAAGGCCATCTTGGGTCGCAACTCTCTGCGAGGGGCCTGTTCGGCCAGGATGTCGATGAGGTCCGAGACTTTGGCCTTCGTTTTGTATAGCCGCTCTATTTCTTGTTCGGAGATCGTGCATGTGAAGAACATGGCGACCGTCCGCACGTAGTCAAAGAACTCGTCACGTTTGCTTACAGAGTCGTTCCAGAAGCCCAAGTAATAGTCGATGCGAGTGGATTCCGGGTCCTTGAACCTCTTCGGTCCGAAGCCACACCAATGCGCTTGCAGCAGGGCGAGAATCTCCGCCCTCGGCATCAATCCTTCCGGCGTTGGGTTGGATCGCTGCTCGCTCGACATCTCAAACACCTCGCCCCTTACCGTTGTCTCCCCCCGCGTGTTGCCCCTTGCCGTTGTCGCCGGACGACACCGTCGGCAGCAGTTCCGCCAGGTTGCTGCGGCTGCGGCGGAGGGTCCGCCAGCTTTCATCCTCGTCCGGCTCGGCGCCGAAACGGCCCTTCCACGGCAGCACCGCGTTCGGGCTGCTCGGCGGGGCGACGCGCAAGCCCGGATATCGTTCCACCCATTCCTTGATCGGCACGCTGTGCATGGCCTCGGTGTACTTGCGGAACTCCGGCCCGCAGTTGTGCGTGCAGAACGGATAGAAGCCCTCTGGCGTGCTGTACGGGATCACGCACCGCCTGGCCCGCTCGACATCGAAGTTGTAGCGATCCATGAAGTGCATGCCCGCGGCCATCAGAGTGCGATAGTTCTCCTTCTGGGCGTTATCCGTCCGCCCCTTGACCTTGCTCACGCAGCCGGAGATCGCCTGGATGAACTTCATCGCCGTCATACCCGGCGGGGCCTCTTTGCGGTTGAAGTTCTTCCAGACCATCCACACGAACTTGGCCTTGTCCCACCAGGTGAATGTTCCCTTGGCGATGATCTTTTTCGACATCTCGTTGAGGGCGGTGAAGACCGCCGGGATGTCGAACACGCGGGGGATCGGCACCAGCCGCTCGCGCGTCGGCTGGCCGGGGTAGGCCTTCGGTGCGACGAAGAAATACGTGCCGAACGAGCAGTCCGGGTGGCAGGTGCAGGTGATCTTCGGCTTCTTCTCCACCGCCGCCAGGATGTTGCTCAGCGGTGTCATGAAGGACAGCGGAAAGAAGTCCCGATCCGGCTCGGCCCCGACGTGGTCAGCGATGTCGTGGGCCAGATCGCCGAGGGTGTATCGCCGCTCGGCCAGCTCGCGGTGGCTGATGCGGCCGGTGAAGGAGACCGGCTGGAAGGAGATGCCGCTGATGACGTCGGCATTGTCGGCGGCGAAGTCGAGCAGCAGAGGGACTTGGCCGCTGCTCTCGCCCTTGATGACCGTCGGCACGAGGCAGACCTTCATGCCCACCTTGCGGCAGTTCTCGATGGCCTGCAATTTGACTTCCAGGAGCGGCCGACCGCGGAGCTTGCGGTATATCTTGTCGTCCAGCCCGTCGAACTGCATGTACAACGTGTGCAGCCCCGCCGCCTTGGATCGCTCGGCGAACTCCAGGTTGGCGTGGGTGATGCCGTTGGTGGCGATCTGGATGTTGCTCATGCCCAGTTCGCGCGTCCGGCGGACAATGTCGTGGAATCGCGGGTGGATGGTCGGCTCCCCGCCGGTGAACTGGAGGCTGTTACAGGGGATCGGGCGGAAATCCAGCAGCCGCTTGACCCGCTCCTCGACCTCCTCGAACGTCGGTTCGTACACCCGGCCGGAGCCGTTGGCGCTGGCGAAGCACACCGGGCACGTCAAATTGCACCGGTTGGTCAGGTCGATCTGGGCCAGCATGCCGTGCGACTGGTGCTGGTTGCACAGGCCGCAGTCCGAGGGGCAATGCGAGGCCCCCTTCACGAACGGATTGGTCAGACCCGGCCCTTCCTCGAATGTCCAGGAGGCGGCCCGCAGATACATCTTCACGTCGCTGCTGACGCAGTCGCGGAAGTAGCCGTGCTCCGGGCAGGTCTTTTCGATCATGACCCGGCCGTTCTTCTCATAGTAGCGGCCGACGACGTTGCAGCAGCAGGTCGGGCAGAGGGTGTCGACCGTCCGCGGCAGGCCTTCGAGGACCGGGTTGATCGGCGCGCCGGTGTAGGTGGCCTCGGCGCGGCCGGCATGGGGGTTGGGCGTGTCCTTGTGCCAGAGCGTGTCATGGTGGGCCTGTCGGGCGTCACCACAGCGGGGGCAGCGGATTGCGAGCACGAGCTGGTCATCAACCATGGAGAACGTCGACGGCGCCACCGCGTCGCAGGTTGGGCACTCGCAGAGCATCTCGTAGGGCAGCGACGCCTGCTTGGGGTCGTAGCGTCGCAGCGAGAGGCGATAGAGGTCCAAGGCGCTGGCCGCCCGGTCCTGCGTCGCCGCCGGCTTCGATTCGTGCTGCAGGTAGGGCGGGTGCTGCCTCCCCCAGCGTTCCAGGTTGTCGGGGACCGCAGGGGTCCTATTGCTGCACGTCATAGGTTACGCCCTCCACTTCCCGAATTGACCGCGGTGTCCGGCGGAGGTTAGAGGACTCACGGTCGGTTACGTCCCCAGTCCGTAGCCGCCGACCTCCTGGTCGGCCTTTGTCCACAGGCCCGGCCCAACGGGTGCTCGGCCGCGGCCTACCACATGGGCGCACGCAACCGCAAACCGCTCTAGTCGCTCAGGTCGCGGTCGATCCACCGCCGGTCCGAAGGCGGCGGTGAAAAGGCGTAGTATAGTCGGTGATCCTTCCGAGGGTAGTCCAAACACGGAAAGATCGGACTGCCCGGATGGCAGCGCCCCGCGCCCGTCGGCGACACAGACCGACAAGGGCGGCGCCCATTGGGTGTCCAGGAATCTTGAGGGGGAGGAAACTCGCCAGCGACGTCGTTCTCGTCAGACTCAAGGCACGTAGGACTTAAGACGGTAGAGGCTATCCAGCGGAACACCATCGATAGCCTCCACGCGCAGCGAGGTGATCTTCCACTCGCCGTCTTCCAGCGCCCATCCGAGACGCCACCTGCCGGTGTGGTATTCTCCGGCTCCTCCGCCGAGGCGAACCGTGGCCAGGGCCACGATGAGCATTTCCGCCTTGTCGCCGGTGATGGTGATATCGCGTCGGCGGAATCGCGTGTCGAATACATCCACGCCTTCCAGGCACGCGCTGAGGTACTTGATGATTGCCGGCCGGTCCATGCCCTCGCTTTCAAAACCTTCACCGATGGCGGCGGCGATGTGGCCGAGATGCTCGCGGCTGATGGCCTCAACAAAGTCGTCGCAGGCGGAGAGGATCCGCTCACGCTGGGTTACAACGGCGCTCTGAACCGTGAACAAGACTAGGATGCAGACCAGTACCGCCGGCAGGGCGTGGCGCCGCATTGGGCCCGTCCAGCGCCGCCTCAGCAACAGCACGGCTGCCAGCAGCAGGAAGCACAAGACCGCCAGGCGGAAGGGGCTTTCCAGGAATACGAGTTGCAGGAAGTCCATCCATCACCTGCGGTTTCGCAGCCGGGACCTCGGATCAGTCCTCTCATCGCCTGGCGCCGGCGGCGATCAGGGCTTCCGGGCGAGCTCTCCGCACGACCGGCGGATAACGGCTCTCGTCGCCGTACCAGCGGTCGACAAGGTGTCGCCAGTCATTCGCCGCCCGCACCGCGAGGAAGGCCATTTTGACCTCGGCGGCGCAAGGGTGCAATTCGCTGTAACGCACGCCGAACTTGCGGAACACCTGCCGGGCTCTGGCCTCGCCGTACAACTCCGTGAGCAACTGCAAGTGCCGCTCGATCGCCCGTCGCTGGGCGTCTATCGACGGCGGCGGCGGCATCGCTTCGCCGCTCAAAACCGCCTGGGCCTCGCTGAAGATGAACGGATTTCCTATCGCCCCGCGGGCCAGCGAGCAGCCGTCCACGCCCGTCTCGTTCAACATCCGTCGGCAATCTTTGGCGTTGAACAGGTCTCCGCTGCCGATGACCGTCTGGCTGCCTGCGTGCCGTTTCACCCTCTCCAGGAACGCCCAATTGCTGGGGCCGACGTAACGCTGCTTGACCGTCCTGCCGTGTACGGTTACCGCGGCGACGCCGGCCTCGAAGGCGTCGTCCAGAATAACGAAGAAGTCCCGCTCGCTTTTCGCGCTGTCATCCATGCCGCGACGCATCTTCAACGTCACCGGCAATCGCCCGGCCACGGCATCGTGGACCCGGCGGATGATCTCCGTCGCGCGATCCGGCGTGGACAACAGAAAGCCGCCGCGGCATCGGCCGAGGACTTTCTTGACCGGGCATCCGAAGTTGATGTCCACCGTGTCGTAGCCGAGAGCGACGAGATGGTCGGCGGCGGCGGCAAACTGCTCCGGCTCGCTGCCCATGAGTTGCCCGCCGACGGGGTGATCGTCCGGCGGCAGGGTCAGCATCCGTCGCATCCGCTTGCCGCGAACCGAGATCAATCGGTCAAGGATGACCTCGTTCAAGGCGTAGGGGCAGCCATACTCGCGGCCCAGCCGGCGCATGGCGGCGTCGCTGTAGCCGGCCAGAGCCGCCTGCATGATGGGTACATCAAGCTTGATCCCGCCGATGGAGAGCATGTATTCGCTCGAACGAGAATCCCTTCTCGTTCGTCACCTCACCGGAATCCTTTCCGGTGCAAGCGGGATGGAATCCCGAGAGAATGGGTGCGAGAAAGGATTCTCGCACCAGCCGGCCGCGGCATTCGTGCCGCGTCTTTCCTCCGCCCCGCATGAATGCGGGGGCTTGTACAGGCTGCGGGGCCGCCGTGCTGCGCCACGGGGGCTACAGTCCTTTGCCCCGTCGGGGCAAGAGCGAACGTAGCATTGTAGTACTAGGGCGCAGTTCCGGCACCGCCGGGCTCCTTGCCCGCCGCATCAGGCTTGTCTTTCTTCGCCTCGGTCGGCTCCACCGCCTTGATGACGAACTCCACGGTCTTCTTCTTGACCCTGTCGCCGTAGGCGGCCGTGAACATCTTGGTGCCGTGTTGTTCGCGACCGCTGCCGCCCGGACTCGGCCGCTGGTGGAACTTCGTGCCCTTCGCCGCGCCGCCAGATGCTTCTATCAGCTTCTCAACCGCGCTGTACTCCAAGTCCGACGCTATCAGCAGGATCGGCCGCTTGCCGCACTTCTTGATGTGGGCGATCGAATCCACGCCGAAGTAGTTCGTCCCCGGCGACAGGCAGACGACCGCCTTGACCGCCTCATCGCGGCCGGCGTAGTCCAGCGAGATGCTGCACCCGATGCTGGCCCCGATCATGACCGTGCGGCCCACGTCGCAGGTCGGCTGGCCGGCCAGCCACTTCTTGGCCGCCTCGGCGTCCTTCCAGGCGTCCTTGAACAAGTCCGGGCTTTGCTCCTGGTATCGGTTGGCGAGGTTCTTGTCGGCCGGCTCGGTGCTGCCGCCCTTGCCGCGGATGTCGTAGGCCAAAACGGCGAAGCCGGCCTCGGTCAGCTCTGGCACCAGCGGTTCCCAACTCGTCCGATCCGCCGGGAACATGTGGACGAGGATCGCGACCGGGGCCTTCTGGGCCTGCGACGCCATCTTGTCCGCCGGCGGCGTCGGCGCGTAGAAGTCCGCGGCGATCTTCACGCCGTCGCTGGTGTCAAACGTGACAACCTGCTTCCCGCCCGCCGCCTTGGGCTGATCCTGCTTCGGCGTCTGCCCTTGCCCGGTCTGCCCAAGGGCGAGAGAAACGCTCACCAGGACAACCACGATCATCATCACTTTTCGCGTCATGGTATTGCCTCCGAATCGCGCTGTGCTCGTTGGATGTTAGCAGGGGGAGATTGTACTCCGCTGGCATGGGTGCCGTCAGCCGCCTTGTCTGCCTCTGTCCAGGTCGTTTGGGCCTTCTCCATCTCCTCCTTGAGCTTCTTTGTGAGGTAAGATGGCAGAGCGAAACTCAGGACGCCAAAGGAGAGAAGACCAACGGCGCCGAGCAGCAGGAGGAGAACTCCGATGGCGTGGATTCTCAGGACAGCTGTTAACGCGCCCATGGCGAACAGCGGCCACGAGGCAAAAGTCCCGATCATGTATGTCTCTGCCTTGCCTCGTGTAAATGCATCGAGAGCGCGATCGGCGAGTTGAGCCATGTACCGACACATCGCCCATGCACCGACTAGTCCCGCGAGACCAAAGGGCGACAGTATCAGCGTCGCAAGAAGCCACGTCGCGCCTTTCGAGGCTAGTAAGGGTAGAAGGACGGCCGGGCCAAGCCCCAATCCGGCAACCAGAGCGGCGACCCGCAGCACGCGCCGTGGCGCGTGCCAGTTCTCACGCTCGCGATTGGCTGGCTCAGGGGCAGAGATGAGCCAGAGGCTCCATAGGAGAACTCCACCACCCAGATAGATCGAAGTCGTTATATAGACCGCTGGGAATACCCCAAGATCGGATCGCCCGAGGTATGAACGCAGGGCCACGCTGCTGAGTTGGCCGACAAACACCGTAATGAAGAGCGTGTACAAGGCATAATAGGGTAGTTTCGCCCCCAGCAGCAGCTTCCTCAGCCACGCTGGATCGGCGAACCGCAGCAGATCACCCTGTAGCGATACTCTGGTAGGCGCGCCGCACTCCGGGCAGCGGCCGTCACGCGGCAGGCCGCGGAGGTTGTATGCGCAGCGGTGACAGGGCACGTCGTGCGAGATGAAGGCGCTCGCGGTGGGAGCATCTTCAATCGGCTTCGACATTCGGCTCGTCCTTTTGGCCGCTCTTGACGCAACCGGGCAGACCAGCCTGGCCGCCCCAAGCCGCGGCCATGCCACTGATTGCTGTTCCTATGGAACTCCAAATATAGCCACGCGTCGCTTCTGTGCTCTGACTCTGGCGGCCGCCCGGACTTCCGACGAGCCCCGGACTTCAGTCCGGGCGGTGCCGGAGCTTGCCGAATCGCACGCCTGCTCTTGGGGACGGCCGCCCGGACTGAAGTCCGGGGCTCGTCTTGCTCGACCCTCATAAGATGAACTTGCTCAAGTCCTCGTCCTTCACGATCTCCGCCAGCTTCGACCGCACGTAGGCCCCGTCGATGCGTTGCTCCTGGCCGGACAGCTCCGGGGCCTCGAAGGACAGCGTCTCCATCACCTTCTCCATGATGGTCTGCAACCGCCGGGCGCCGATGTTCTCCGTCGTGCGGTTCACCTGGCTGGCGATCCCGGCGATCTCCTCGATGGCGTCGCGGCTGAAGTCGACCCGCAGCCCCTCGGTCAGCATCAAGGCGACCTGCTGCTTGATCAGGGCGCTCTCCGGCTCGGTCAATATCCGCACGAAGTCGTCCTTGGTCAGGTCGTTCAACTCGACGCGGATCGGCAGGCGGCCCTGCAACTCCGGCATCAAGTCGCTCGGCTTGGCCGAGTGAAACGCCCCGGCGGCGATGAACAGAATATGATCCGTCCGCACCGGGCCGTGGCGCGTATTGACGCTGGTGCCCTCGACGATCGGCAGCAAGTCCCGCTGCACGCCCTGGCGGCTCACGTCCGGCCCGTGAGCCGAGGGGGCGGCGCAGAGCTTGTCCAACTCATCCAGGAAGACGATCCCGCTGTTCTGCATCCGGTGCACGGCCATCTCGATGGTCTTGTCGCGGTCGATCAGCTTGTCGCATTCCTGGTTAAAGACGACCCGCCGGGCCTCGCGGATTGTGACTTTTCGGTCCTTCGGCTGGCTGGGCATCAGGCGGTCCATGATGTCCTGGAACTCCGGCCCCATCTGGTCCGGCGTGATGGTCGTCGCGAACATCCCCATCGGCGGCGTCTTCTGTTCCACGCGCAGCTCGACCATGCGGTCTTCGAGCTCGCCGTCGCGAAGCTGCAGGCGGAGCTTCTCGCGTGTCCGCTGCCGACGGGCGGCGATCTCGTCTTCGGACTCCGCCGGTGCGCTGCCGCCCTTGGGCAACAGCTCGTCCAGTATGCGTTCCTCGACTAGCTCTTCGGCCCGCTGGCGCACGACCTCGGTCTGCTCCTTGTGGACCATGGCGATGGACAGTTCCAAAAGATCGCGGATCATGGAGTCCACGTCGCGGCCGACGTAGCCCACCTCGGTGAACTTCGTCGCCTCGACCTTGAGGAAGGGAGCGTTAACCAACTGGGCCAGCCGCCGGGCGATCTCCGTCTTGCCTACGCCGGTCGGGCCGATCATCAGGATGTTCTTCGGGCCGATCTCCTCGCGCATGGCCTCCGGCAGTTGCAGCCGCCGCCAGCGATTGCGGATGGCCACGGCCACGGCCCGCTTGGCGTCGGTCTGTCCGATGATGTGCCTGTCCAGCGCCGCGACGATTTCTCGTGGAGTCAGTTCTGCCATGATGCCCTTTCGCGAAGCGGTGAGTGATCCCGCCTTACAGTCTGAGTCAGTCGGCACATCATACCGGCCCGCCTTCCACTCTTCGACTTGCCGTGCGGAGGCCCCTTCCGGCAACGTCGGCGGCCGCTATCAGAGCCGCGACCGTAAGGGAGCGGTTCCGCGAAGATCGCGCCGGCCCTGGAAATAGCGAAGGGACCGCTCCCTCACGGCCGCGGCTCTGTTCAAAGGCACGCGATGGTCCTGAACTCTCCCGCAGGGGCGATCGCGGTTCAACCCTCGCCATTGAGCCGGTATAGTGCTCACCGATGGCCCAGCGCGTCGGACTGTTCATTCCCTGCTACGTGGATCAGTGCTATCCGGGCGTTGCCCGCGCGACGGTGAGCATCCTGGAACGCCTCGGCGTCCGCTGTGAGTTTCCGCGCGCGCAGACCTGCTGCGGCCAACCCGCGTTCAACAGCGGCTATTGGGAGGAAGCGGCTAAGGTCGCCGAGCATTTCGTCCGCGTCTTCGACCCCTACGACGCCGTCGTCGCGCCCGGCGGCTCATGCGTGGCGATGGTGCGCAATCATTACGCCGAACTCCTGGGCCGCGAGGAGCCGATCTCGAAACGCGTTCACGAGCTATGCGAGTTCCTGACGGCTCAACTGGGCGTGGATGATCTGGGGGCGTCGCTCCCCGGCCGGGCAGCGCTGCACGTGCCTTGCCACATGCTCCGCGGCCTGGATGGCGACCGGCCGGTCCGGCGCATCTTGTCGCACGTCCGCGGCCTGGAGATCGTCAACCTGCCGTCGGATGAATGGTGCTGCGGGTTCGGCGGGACGTTCAGCGTGAAATACCCCGAGCTCTCGGCCGCGATGGGCCGGCGAAAGCTCATGCAAGCCCGGCAGGCCGGCCTGGACTACGTGCTCTCTCCCGAGGCAAGCTGCCTGATGCAACTCGACGGCCTGATCCACCGCGAGGGCCTGTCCCTGCGAGCCCTCCACGTCGCGGAAGTCCTGGTCTCTGGCCGGACATGACCACCATTGCTCACTTTGACTGCGAGAGCTCCGCAGCCGTTCCGCATTCCGGGCACTTGCCGCTGACGTTGCCTTCCAGGTCGTAGCCGCATTGACGGCAATGCACGCCGGTGCGGTCGAGGATCACGACCGTTCGATGCATGAACCTGTCCACAAGCTTGACGAAGGGATAAGCGACCAGCAAGAAAAGCGGCAGTTGAAAGTAGAACCAGCGTGGAGTTCGATGAACGTGGGAAACCGCCGCGATCAACGCCGACAACAGCGGAAAGACGACCACAACGCAGATCGCAAACGCTGCAAACCTGGGCAGCAGAGGTTTGACACCGCCGAAGGTCAGGGTCGAGCCGCATTGCTCGCAGGTCCAGGTCTTGTGGAACCTGCGCTTGAAAGGGAGAGCGGTTCGGCAATTCGGACACTCGAACAACCCAGCCCTGGCTAGCCGGCCGGGGGGCTCTGGTGGTTCGCGGATCGCGACAGGCGGCGAGCCTGCGGCAATGACTGTTCGACGCAGGAACCTGTCGAGGATTCTCACAATGAAGTACACAAGGGGCAAAGCAAAGACCAGATTGAAATAGAGCGATCGCGGAGCGAGGTCTGTGGGAATGGCCAACGCGACCAGCAGCGTCAATAGCGGATAGACGATCAGGAGGTAAGCCGCACCCGCCAGAAGCAGGGGCAGGACGGGTCGGCTCCTGTTGAAGGCCAGAGAGGACCCGCACTGTCGGCAGGTCCAGGTCCTGCGGAGCCTGTGCCTGATGGGGAGGGGGGTCCGGCAGTTTGGGCATTCAGATGTCGGCGTCACGACAACGCCTCCCGAACCTGGGTGCGGCCAGCTGGTCGCGTCCAGGGATTCTCACTTGAGCACGGGCGGGTTGCCACACCACAGAACGGGCGGCCGTCAGGACCTGTAGGCAACCTATGACGCGCAATCGCTTGCAGACCTCTTTGGCGTACCATCGTTGGCCGGCGTGCTCGATGCTCCCCTGGTCCCGCATCGTCGATGGTACTCTACAGCGGACAACCCAGAGCCGCCAAGTCCTCCGGGTAGCACGGG
>CAYYBO010000031.1:0-19835 GCA_964470125.1 uncultured Planctomycetaceae bacterium
ACTTCATGGAGTTCGCCATCCCCGGCTTCATCAAGCGGTTCTGCACGCCCAACGCTTTGCTGACGGCGATGGAGTATCTGGTCGATTACGCCGCGCCGGAGGTCCGCGCCGCCGGCGAAAAGCTGATCGCCAGCGAAGTGGAGAAGATCGAGGACGGCAGCCTGAAAACGCTGCTGCAGGACCGCCTCCGCCGCATCCGCGAGACGGACGAGCGGGATTTGTACTTCTGATCTCCTGCAAGGAGCCGCTGGCGAGGAGCCCCGAACGCCGTCTGTACATGGCGTGGGTGCAGGCCGCCAACGTAGCGCCGGCCCCCGTGGCCGACGCGGAACGGGAGTTGACGTTCACTCGCGTTCTACGTCGCCCCAAGCGGGGCAACACTACACGTAAAACGCACCCCGGACTTCAGTTCGGGCGGCCGCCAGGTGAGCGGCAATGCTGCAGCGGGGAAAACTGTCCAGCGAGCATCTTGACTTTGGTGTCCTGAGAACCCACCCTGCCTCACACAAGATGGATGCATCACGAAGAGAATCCGATCTACTCGGCGAACTCGCCGTCCCAGCCGGCGCCCTGTACGGCATCTCCACCGTCAGGGCGATTGAGAACTTTCCCTTGGCCGGGCGGGCCGTACATCGCGCGCTGATTCACGCCTACGGCGCGGTCAAATTGGCCTGCGCCAGGACTAACCGCAGGCTCGGCCGCCTGCCGGACGCCAAGGCCGAGGCCGTCGAAGCCGCCTGCCGCGAGATGATGGACGGACGGCTCGACGAACACGCCGTCGTGGATGCCCTCCAGGGCGGGGCCGGCACCTCCACCAACATGAACGTCAACGAAGTCCTGGCCAACCGGGCCCTGCAACTCCTAGGCAAACCGCTGGGCGATTACGCGACGATCAGTCCGCTGGACGACGTGAACCTGCACCAATCGACCAACGACACCTACCCGACGGCGTTGCGTGTCGCCGGCATCTGGGGGCTGCGGAGCCTGGAACGAGAAGTCGTCGCCCTGGTCGAGGCGTTTCAGGTTAAGGAGAAGGAGTTCGCCCACGTCGTCAAAGTCGGCCGCACGCAGCTCCAGGACGCCGTCCTGACCACGCTCGGCCGAGAGATATCCGCCTATGCCGAAGCCCTCGGCCGCGACCGCTGGCGAATCTACAAGTGCGAGGAGCGGCTCCGCGTCGTCAATCTCGGCGGCACGGCCATCGGCACCGGCCTCGCCGCCCCGCGAGAATACATCTTCCGCGTCGTCGATGAGCTTCGTGAAATCACCGGCCTGGGCCTGGCCCGTGCGGAGAACCTCGTCGAAGCCACGCAAAACGCCGACGTTTTCGTCGAGGTCAGCGGCATCCTCAAGGCCTGCGCCTGCAACCTCGTCAAGATCGCCTCCGACCTGCGGCTGCTCTCCTCCGGCCCGGACGCGGGTTTCGGCGAGATCGTCCTCCCATCACGGCAGGCCGGCTCGTCGATCATGCCCGGCAAGGTCAACCCGGTCATTCCGGAAGCGGTCACGCAGGCGGCGATGATGGTCATGGCGAACGACCAAGCGATCACCCAAGCCTGCTCGCTGGGCAACTTGGAGTTGAACGCCTTTCTGCCGCTGGTGGCCGACGCCCTGCTGGGCAGCCTCGACTTGCTCGCCGGGTCCTGTTCGATCCTCCGGCGATTCTGCGTCGAGGGCATGAAGGCCGACGAGTCCCGTTGCCGCCGGAACGTCGAGGGGGCTACTGCATGCGTGACGGCGCTGGTTTCGGCCATTGATTACGAAGCGGCCCAAACCGTCGCCGAAGCCGCCCGCTTGGAAGGCAAGACCGTCCGCGCCGTCGTGCTGGAGCGCGGCCTGCTGACACCCGAGCAGTTTATTGAGTTGATCTCGCCCGAGGCCGTCCTGCGGCTGGGAACTCCGCGAAGGAAAGCAACTGATGCAGGGAACTCCTAAAGGCATGAGGCTGCACATCGGCCTGTTCGGCAGGCGGAACGTGGGGAAGTCGTCGCTGCTTAACGCCCTGACCCGGCAGGAGGTGTCGATCGTCTCCGCCACAGCGGGGACAACGACCGATCCCGTCGAGAAGCCGATGGAGATGCTGCCGGTCGGACCAGTGCTGTTCATTGACACGGCCGGCATCGACGACGTGGGGGCGCTCGGCGAACAACGGGTCGAACGGACGCGGAGGGTGTTCGACAGGACCGACGTCGGGCTGATCGTCGCCGAGGCGGGCCAATGGGGCGAGTTCGAAGAGGGCCTGCTGGCGGAACTATCGCAGCGGAAACTGCCGGTCGTCGTCGTCTTCAACAAGATCGACCTGGCCCAGCCGGGTTCCCAGATCGTCGAGAAGTTGAGTGAACAGAAGACGCCGTTTGTGAAGACCGTCGCCAGCCGCGGCGAAGGGCTGGCCGACCTTCGCGAGGCCCTGGTGAGGGCGGCGCCGGAGGACTTCATCAACGCCCCGGCGATCATCGGCGACCTGGTGCCGCCGGGCGAACTGGTCGTGCTCGTCGTGCCGATTGACAAGGAGGCGCCAAAGGGACGGCTGATCCTGCCGCAGGTGCAGACGATTCGCGATCTTCTGGACGGCGACGCGTACTGCATGGTCGTGAAGGAGCGGGAGCTGCGCGACGCCCTGTTGCGGCTGAAGCAGCCGCCGGCCTTAGTGGTTACCGACTCGCAAGCGTTCTTGAAAGTCGCCGCTGACACGCCGAACGAAGTGCCGATGACCTCGTTTTCCATTCTGTTTGCCAGATACAAGGGGGACCTCTGCGAGTTGACTCGCGGGGCTTTGGCCATCGACAGTCTGCGGCCTGGGGACCGCGTGCTCGTCGCCGAGGCGTGCAGCCATCACCCGATCACCGAGGACATCGGGCGGGTGAAGATACCGCGATGGCTTACGCAGTACGTCGGCGGCAAGCTGGAGATCCGCATGACCCAGGGGCACGACTTCCCGCCGGATTTGGCGTCATACAAGCTGGTCGTACACTGCGGAGCCTGCGTGCAGAACCGCCGGGAGATGCTCTCGCGGATCATCAAGTGTCGCCGGGCGGGCGTGCCGGTTACGAACTACGGCTTGTGCATTGCGTATTCACTCGGCATTTTCGAGCGTGCCCTCGCGCCGTTCCCCGCAGCCAGAGAGGTCTATCGACGGCATCAACCGCGCGGGCGAGGTTGACAGGCAACCGGGGGCCTGCGCGGCGGCAGATGCGCGAGCGGCCACTTCACGATTCCAATGGCCGCCACGTTCGGGGCGCAACCGCTCCCTCACGGCCGCGGCTCTGATCGGGAACGTGCCGGCACGCGAGGCATCTTCAGCCGTCAGCTTGACGGCCTCGTCGTCCGAACCTACTCTGGTCAGCGGGAAAGGCCCAAGTCCGGTGATAGAAATTATCCTGTAGGAGCACGATTCATGGAATACTCGATCAGTCCCGACGGCGAGAAGTATCCGTTGCCCAGCGAGGCGGACTATGCGGCGGAATTCAAACGGGTGGAAAAGATCGTCGCCGATCAGCGGCAGCAGGGTCGCGAGATCGTCGTGGTCGTCGGGGTCGGCTTCGTCGGGGCGGTCATGGCCGCGGTCGTCGCCGACAGCGTGGACAAGAAGACCGGCAAGCCCAACAAGTTCGTCATCGGAATGCAGCGGCCCAGCCCGCGGAGCTTCTGGAAGATCGCCTATCTGAACAAGGGCGTCGCCCCGGTCAAGGCCGAGGACCCCGAGGTGGACCGCATCATCCCCCGCTGCGTCAACGAGAAGAAAACGCTCATCGCCACCTTCACCAACGAAGTTCTGAAGCTCGCCGACACCGTCGTGGTCGACGTGCAGTGCGACTACATCAAGGAGGACCTGGGCAACCTGGTCACCGGGCGGGCGGACATGGCGGCGCTGGAGAAGAGCTTCGAGGTCATCGGCAAGCTGATCCAGCCGAATTGCATGGTGCTGATCGAGACTACCGTCGCCCCCGGCACGACGGAGTACGTCGCCTTCCCGATTCTCAAGCGGGCGTTCGAGGCTCGCGGCATCACCTCCGAGCCGCTGCTGGCCCACAGCTTCGAGCGAGTAATGCCCGGCCGGAACTACGTCGCCAGCATCCGTGACTTCTGGCGGGTGTGCAGCGGGGTGAACGCCGAGAGCCGCCGCCGAGTCGAGAAGTTCCTCACCGACGTGCTCAACACCGAGAAGTTCCCGCTGACCGTGTTGGATCGGCCGCTGGAGAGCGAGACCACAAAGATCGTGGAGAACAGCTTCCGGGCCACGATGCTGGCCTTCCTTGACGAGTGGAGCCTCTTCGCCGAGCGGAACGGCGTGGACCTGGTCAAGGTGGTCAACGCCATCAAGGTCCGCCCCACCCACAGCAACATGATCTTCCCCGGCCCCGGCATCGGCGGCTACTGCCTGCCCAAGGACGGCGGCCTGGGCATGTGGGCCTATCGGCACCTGATGGGCTTCGAGGATGACATCTTCAAGATCACCCCCACGGCCATCAACGTGAACGACACGCGGGCGCTGCACGTCGCGGAGTTGACTCGTGACGCCCTCCGCAACATGGGCAAGATCGTCGCCGCGGCGAGAGTGACGCTGCTGGGGGCCGCCTATCGCGAGGACGTCGGCGACACCCGCTACAGCGGAAGCGAGCTGGTCGTCCGCAAGTTGACCGAGATGGGCGCCGAGATGCACGTGCACGATCCATACTTACAGCACTGGTGGGAGTTCGAGCAACAGGACACCTACCCCACGCCTGGCTACAGTTGGGCGCGGTTCTTCCGCAACCAGGAGCGGCTGAAGGACCTCCGCGTGCAACAGGACCTGGGGACAGCCTTGAAAGGCGTGGACGCAGTGGTCTTCGCCGTGCGGCACAAGCCGTACCTGGAGCTGTCGCCGGACGAAGTAGTCAAGATGGTCGGCCGGCCGGCGGCGATCATCGACTGCTTCGCCGTCCTCGACGACGCGAAGATTCGGCGCTACTTCGAGCTGGGCTGCGAGGTCAAAGGCCTCGGCCGCGGCCACGTCAAGCGAATCAAGGACGAAGTGGCGCAGCCGAAGCGCTAGGAGCGTCTGACAACAGGAGCCCCGGACTTCACTCCGAGCGGCCTCTCGAAAGGGAGCAGAGAACCGCGCTGGGTTCGAACTGGAAATCCTTAATGGAACTGTGCGCCACGGCTGCCGGCCGCGCCCCGGGAGGCCGACGCTACAGACAGCCGTGACATGCCCTGGCCACCGTCGAAGGCTCGGCCGCCCCAAGCCGCGGCCATGCCACAGCCGGCGACGATTGACGGAGATGAACCACGCTGCCAGTGTCCTCACCCACTCACCACGCCGCCGAGTATCTCGTTCGTTCCGATAATCGCCGCGAACTGCCGAAACAGCACCTGCTCAAACGAGCCTCGCGCTCACCCTGCCTATAGTTGACTAGAGAGGCATGGCAGATCCCGCCAGGAGGGGGGATCTTGTCGTGTGTTTTGGGGGAGGGAGATGAGAAGCACACTTGCCTGGGCCGCGCCGATGCTGTGCGCGGCGGTCGTCATGGTTTGCACCGCCTCTGCGGAGGCGCAGTTCAATCAACCGACGTGCCCGACGGTCAAGGACCAAACGATCAGCGTCTCGCGAGGCCAGACGACGACGTTTGACGTGGACGTCGACAACCTGGGCAGTGGGCACATCAGCATCTTTCAATACCCTTACGGCGGCAGCCTGGAGCAGTCGCCGTCGGAGCCGCTCGAGTTCACCTTCGTCCCCGACGAGGGCTTCAGTGGAACGACGACGTTCATGTACCGCGTCACCCCGGAGTCCGGCTGCCGGCAGGGGGCGATCCTCGGCAAAGTCACGCTGATGGGGCCGACCACGGGCAAACAATTCGTCAGACCCGAAATCAAAGCCTGCGGCGTGGGCACGGGCATGGCGCTGTCGCTGGCAGGCATCGCGGGCCTCGTTCGCCGGGGTCGCCGGCTGCGACGGAGTCGAATGACAGATTGAAAACGGTGAAAGAACGGGCAGGGCGCTGCCCGGAGCGCATCGACGGGCTGAGCCGGCCCCACACGGCCTGGCGTCACTTCGCGAGAGAAAGGCCGATCCGGGCGCCGACCTCGCCTTGGTTGCAGCAGCGCCCCGTCGGCCTGCTCACTTCGCCGCCGCCCCCTCCAGTTTGATCGCCAACAAGCGCTTCACGACCTTGACGCCGGCCGCGGATTCCACCGCCACGCGAACCGCCCGCCCCTCCGGATATTTTGGCGACTGCCGGATCAGCTCAATGACTTGGGCGGGCAGGTCGGACTGGATGGCCGCTCGCACCACTCTCTCGCCAAAGGCGAAGCTGGCCATGAAGTGCTTCTCGTGCGGGATCAGGTACAGCAAATTGTGGCGCTTGCCGCGCACTACGAAGACCCAGCCGTGTTTCTTGCCGTAGTGCTTCCACTCCGGCCTGGCCAACGGCGCCGCAGTCGCGATGTGCGTCGCCAAGGCATCCCAATGTCGCTTCGCGCCGCCGAGGGCCTGAGCCAGCGCCGCGTCGTCGGGTTTGGTCGACTTCTCGGGAAACAATGGCTCACACACCGATCACTCCTCCGGCATTGAATCCTTGGCGCCCGCGGCGTGGCCGAGGGCGTCCAAATGTCTGGCAACCAAGCGGATGGCGTCGTAAGGAACGCGGCCGCCGAGATCGTCAAAGATCGGCCTGAGCGGCGCGGTGCCCAGGCGGCGAGCGGCCTCCGCCACCAGGAGGTACGTCTCGGGAGAAACCCAGCAGTCAATCTTCGCGGGACGCTCCGCGGCAATGTACTCGACCAGGTACTGCGTCGTCGTGCTGCGGGCGCGGTCCAAACTCTTCATTACTTCCTCGACAGGCGCGCGACGGGCGAAGAGCTCAAAGGCCTTTCTTCGAGCGGCGCTCATCGGTCGCTGCGGCAGGCGGGGCGCTTCCTCGGCGCCGGGTTGATCGGAGGCGAGGCCGTGGGCAAGGCAGTAGGCGCGGATGTGCTCGGTGAACAGAACGCCGTAGTCCGCTAGCTTCCTGTGGCCGATCCCGCGAACCACGCCGAGGCCCGCGATTGTCGTCGGGCGGATGCGGGCCAACTCCAGCAGCGTCACGTCGCCGAAAATGATGTACGCCGGCACTCGCTCCTTCTCGGCCAGTTCGCGCCGCAAGGCTCGCAGGCTCTCGAAGAGGCCTAAATCAACGCCATCCCAAGACTCCACGTCGGTCCTGGTCCGCTTCGGCGCGGCTGCCGCCGGCTTGACCAACCTAACCTGCCGTCCGTCGCGAAGAACCTGCCAGGAAGCGCTGTTGAGCTTCAGGACGGGGCGGTCGCCGGGCGTGCGGCTCAGCAGACCCTGATCGAGCAGTTGATAGACCAAGTTCGTCAGCGTCTTGCGATCCATGTCCTTCAGCAAGCCGTAGGTGCTGAGACGTTCGTGGTGGCAGCGTTGGATCATCTCCGTCTCCGCTCCACGCAGAACGTCGATGACGTGGCCGACGCCGAATCTCTCCTCGACCCGTGCAACGCAAGAGAGAATCTTCTGGGCGACCACCGCGCCGTCCGCGACGGTCTCCGTCTCGTCAAGGCATATGTCGCATGCCCCGCAGTTGTCACGCTCGTACTTCTGGCCGAAGTGCTCGCTGATCGTCCGGTGGCGGCAAGTCGCGGTGCCGGCCACCGCCTGCATCTCGCGCAGCAACTGACGGGCAGCCGCAGCCACTTCGGGCGGGGCCTCGGCCTCCTCGACGCTCTTGTTGATGAGCGATTCCCACCGCATGGAGTCCGCGGCGGAGTAGAACAGGATGCACTCCGCCTCCAGCCCGTCTCGCCCCGCCCGGCCGGTCTCCTGCTGATAGTGCTCGATGCTCTTGGGCATGGCGGCGTGGATCACGCAACGCACGTCTCCCCGGTCGATGCCCATGCCGAAGGCGACGGTGGCCACAATGACATCGAGCTTCTCCTCGGCGAAGGCCTCCTGCGTACGGCGGCGATAGTCCGCATCTTCGCCGGCGTGGTAGTGGGCGGCTCGCATCTTGTTGTCCGTCAGCCATCCGGCCATGGCCTCGGTGTCCTTGCGGCTGATGCAATAGACGATGACGGCCTGACCGGCGTGCCGACGGATTGCGGCCAACGTCTGGGCGTACACATCGACCCTGGGCATGACGCGGTAGACAAGATTGGGCCGGTCGAACGTACCGATGAGGATGGTCGGGCTGACCAAGCGAAGCTGCTCGACGATGTCCTGCTGAACCCGCGGCGTGGCCGTGGCCGTATAGGCGTGAAGGCCGGCCTTGGGGAATCGCTGCTTGAGGACGGCAAGCCGGCGATACTCCGGCCGGAAGTCGTGTCCCCAATGGCTGATGCAGTGGGCCTCGTCGATAGCAAAGGCCCCGACGCCGAGCCTGTCGAGCACGCCCAGGAATCGAGGCGTGACCAGCCGCTCCGGGGCGACGAACAGGAGCCTCACGGCGCCGGCGGCGACTTGCTGCTCCGTCTCCCGCAACGCCGCCAGCGTCATGTTGCTGTGCAAGGCCGCGGCGGGATACCCGCATCGCCGCAGCCCGTCGCTCTGGTCCTTCATCAACGCGATCAGCGGCGAGACGACGATATCAGTGCGATTGGCGATTACTGGCGGAACCTGGTAGCACAGCGACTTTCCGCCGCCGGTGGGCAGGACCACCAGCGAGTCTCGCCCGTCGAGGCCCGCCCGCATGGCCTGTTCCTGCAAGGGGCGCAAAGACTTGTAGCCCCAGTACCGCTGAACGACATCGAGAATGCGGGACAGAACGGGCGGTTTGGTCGTGTCCACCGTTGGCATGTTCGGGAGTGTATAGAACAAACCCCGAATTGTCCATGCCATGCGGGAGCGCTCGGCGTAGGTTCCGGGGCGATCGCCGTCAAAACCCACGATGCAAGTCAGAGGTATCGACACAAGTCCGGCCCGGCAGGGCCAACGATGCTTGCCCCGGGCGAGGGATGCCGCCGTGTCTTGCGTTACCACTCGGTGATGAGCACCAGCGTGCCGGTGGGGGCCTGCTCATAGAGATCGGCGGCGTGCTGGTTGGAGAGGCGGACGCAGCCCATTGAGGCGGGCGTGCCGAGCCTGTCTTCTTCGGGCGTGCCGTGGATGTAGATGAACCTCGCGTGCGAGTCGATGCCGCTGCCGAGATTGATGCCTTGCTCCAGCCCGCGGAGCCACATGATCCGCGTGAGGACGAGGTCGTCACTGGTCGGCTTCGCCGGGTCGTACACGCGGCCGGTGAACCTGCGCTCTTTGAAGACGGCTCCAAGCGGCAGGCCGTCGCCGAAGCGCTCATCAATGACATGCCAGCCGAGCGGCGTCCGGCGTGAGCCGAGGCGGTTGCCGGAGCCGGCGGCCGCGGTTGAACAGGGGTACTGGAACAGAACGCGGCCCGCCTGGATGCCGACAAGCTGCTGACGGGCGACGCTGACCCAGAGGCCCATGTTGTCGCCCACCCAAGCCTGCCAGCCGGCGGCCTGCAGCCGTTCCTGATCCGTGATCGCCAGTTCCTTTCCCATGACGATCACCTCCTCGGCCTCCACTGGCTGTGGCTCGGTGCGCGCAGAGTATACACACATCGGCACCAGCAAGAGCGTCGTGGCCGCAAGACTAACGAACAGGATGATCGCCGCGGTTCGTGGCATGGCGAATTGGGGGCGTATGGTAGCGAGACTGCAAGGCAGGCACAACCAAGCGAGGAGAAGCCCGAAACGTGGAAAGCCACAAGTCGAAAATCCGAAGGCGGGAATCAAAGACAGAGACGTGGGTGTCGAAGACCGAGCGGAGGGGTCGGAAGTTGAGGATTGGGCGTGTTGAGGAGTCTTTCGTGAGGCGAGGCGTGGGACTGCAGCGACGGCCGCCAAACGGCAAAGCCTGGGCCGGAGCCGGGGCCGAAGAGGGTGAGGTAACGACGGTCGAGCCGGCTCCGGATGCCGCTACGGATCGCTGCCGACGGTCGGCCGATTGCGCGGACGACCGAGCCGCGCGGTCCGTCGACAGGCCGCCGGGGCGGCGGTAGCCTGTTGGGCCGAAAAGGCAACAGCGCCCTCCAATTAAGGATAGCGATGGCTGAGGAGAAATCCACCGCTCGCCAGAACCTGACCTACCTCGCCTCGGGCGTGGACATCGAGGCCAACGACCGGATGGTGGACGCCATCCAGGCGGCGCTGCGGCGGACGCACGATCCGCGCGTGTTGTGGTCGGGGGATTCGTTTGCTGGTCTGTTCTGCCTTGATTATCCGCAGAAGCTGCTTCGGCGAAACTATCGCGAGCCGGTGCTGGTCGCCGGCACCGACGGCGTGGGATCGAAGCTGCTCTTGGCAACGGAGGCCGGTCGGATTGGCGATCTGGGCATCGACCTGGTGGCCATGAGTGTCAACGACGTGCTCACCATGGGGGCGGAGCCGCTGTTCTTCCTGGACTACGTCGCCTGCCATCAACTCAAGCCGGAATGGGTCGCGGAGATTGTGGACGGCGTCGCCCGCGGCTGTACGGAAGCGGGCTGCTCGCTCCTCGGCGGCGAGACGGCGGAGATGCCGGACCTGTACGCGCCGGGGCAATTTGACCTTGCCGGTTTCTGCGTGGGCGTGGTGGAGAAGCGGCGGATCATCAACGGAACGGACGTTGAGCCGGGCGATGTGGTGCTCGGCCTGGCCTCCGACGGCGTACATTCCAACGGCTTCGCCCTCGTGCGCCGCTTGCTCGAGCGCTTGCCGGACGACGGGGCGCTGCCTGTCGAGCTTCGGGATGGTGAAACTCCCCTAGCGTCGGCCCCCAGTGGCCGACGGGAGGGCGAGGCTCCTGCCGAGCCGCCGATCTCGAAGCGGAGCGACTTCATCGAACGGCTGCTCTGTCCGACTCGTATTTACTCCAAGCCGGTCCTGCAAGTGCTGAAGCAGTATCGCCGAAAGAGGGTCGTGCGGGCGATGGCCCACATCACCGGCGGCGGCTTGGAGGGTAACGTCCCTCGCGTGGTGCCGACGAACTGCGACGTTTGCCTCTCACGAACGGCCTGGGCCGTGCCGGCGGTATTCCGCGTGCTCCAGCGGATCGGCGTGGACGATGAGGAGATGTATCGAGTGTTCAACATGGGCATCGGTCTTGTGCTGGTGGTCCGACCCGCATTCGCCCATAGCGTGACCGAGCAGTTGACCCGGCTGGGGGAGACGGTCTTTCAGATTGGCTCAATCCGCGCGGGAACTGGCAAGTTGGTATGGGAGTCGTGAAGTACTAGCTATTGGCTGTCGGCTGCCGGCAACCAGCCAGACAGGGTGTTGGTACCGGCACGCTCGGCTAACAGCTAACGGCCAAGAGCTAAGAGCTGACAGCTTTTCGATGGGCCTCATCGTTCAAAAATTCGGCGGTTCGAGCCTGGCGGACCCTCAGAAGATTCACCGCGCCGCCTCCCGGGCCGTCCGAGCCAAGCTGCAAGACAACCGGGTCGTCGTTGTCGTCTCCGCGATGGGCGACACCACCGACCACTTGATGGACCTGGCCTACCGCATCACCGACCGTCCCAGCCGCCGGGAAATGGACCAGCTTATCGCCACCGGGGAGCAAGTTTCCATAGCTCTGATGGCCATGGCCATCCACCACGCCGGTCACGACGCGATCAGCCTGACCGGCGGACAGATCGGCCTGCGGACCGATCGTTCCTTCGGCCGGGCCCGCATCCGGCAGATCACCGAGCGGAGGCGACTTGTCTCGCTGTTGGATCAGGGCAGCATCGTCATCGTCGCCGGCTTTCAAGGAGTGGATGAGTCGAGTAATGTGACCACGCTGGGCCGCGGCGGCTCGGACACGACGGCGGTAGCCCTGGCGGCCTCGTTGGGCGCGGATGTCTGCGAAATATACACCGATGTCGAGGGGATCTTCTCCGCTGATCCGCGGATAGTTTCCGAGGCCCGCAAGCTTGACTACATTTGTTACGATGAAATGCTGGAGCTTGCCTCCCTGGGCGCCCAGGTGATGCACTCGCGGAGCATCGAGCTGGGCAAGAACTACGGCGTGCGGATGGTGGTCCGCAGCAGTTTCAGCGAAGCTGAAGGAACGGAGATCGTGCAAGAGTCCGTGGACATGGATCAGGTGATCGTCCGCGGAGCGGCTCTCAAGAGCAGCCTGGCCCGGGTGGAGTTCGCGGGCGTGCCCAACTGTCCGGGCATCGCCGGAATGATCTTCACCCGCGTCGCCGACCGAGACATCGTCGTCGACGACATCATCCAGGTCATCCACGAGGGCGGCGGCGGAGCGGATATCAGTTTCACCATCGACGCCGCGGACATCGAGGCGGCGCGGGCGGCGGCGCAGGAAATCAGCGCGGGGCTTCCCGGCGTGGCCGTGCGGCTCAAGACCGGCCGGGCAAAGGTATCCGTCGTCGGCGTGGGGATGCGTTCGCACACCGGCGTCGCCTCCCGGATGTTCGAGGCCCTGCATCAGGCAGGAATCAACATCGAGAACATCTGCACCAGCGAGATCGTCATAAGCTGCGTCATCAAGGAGGAGGAAGGCGAGCGGGCACTGCAAGCGGTACACGCGGCGTTGGCGCTCGATCAGACGCCGGCTCGGCAGCCGGCGTGAAGGGCGCGGTTTCGTCGACCAGCGGTTGTGCTGTTCCGCGCCGGGGGCAATACGTGGACATAGGGGGCATCCGATGGTTAATATGATGGGTGTTGGCGGACCAGGTGGGCCGGCTATCGAGTCCGGCGGCGGTTGCCAGCCGGCTGACCCAATTGGCCCTGTTGCCCCTGGAGATACTATGTTTTCCTCTCGATTGTGGAAAAAGACGGCTTGTGTGTTTTTGGCGGGCCTACTGGCGGGCGTGACGGCGTGCGGCGGCGTAGGAGGCAAGGCTGTCGGATCGGCTCAGCCGGCCAAGGTTGATCCACTCGATCAGGCAAACTACGAGGACCAATGGCAAAAATTCTATGAGGACGCGGTAGCTAATTACGGCTTCAGCGAAGCCCAGACAGCGTCAGCGGAGGCCGTCCTGCGAAGTTGCCTGGCGCGCGCTGCTAGCCGACGAGAGCGGTGCCAGACGGATCTCCAGGAAGCTCGGCAGAGCGGGGAGCCCGGCCTTGAGGACAAGCTCCGTGACGGGCTAAAGACGGCCTTGAACAAGCTGAATGACGAATATCTCGGCCGCATTGAGGCGATTGCCTCCATCGAACAGACCGCCAAGGCGGAGAAGGCCGGCTTTCAACCGCCGGAGAGAAAGGATCCCCGGGCGCTGCCCGAGGTGGGCTACAAGGCCCCGCCGTTTGAACTGAAGGGGCAGGACGGCAAGGCGGTTTCTCTGGAAAGCCTGCATGGGAAGGTGGTTGTTCTGCAATTCTGGGCGACGTGGTGCGGCTACTGCAGAAAGGCCGTGCCCGAGATACAGAAGCTCCACGAGGCGGTCAAGGACAAACCCGACGTTGTGATTTACGGCGTGAACTGCAGGCAGCGTCCGAACAATCCCGATCCCGTTGCATTCCTCAAGGAGCAGGGAGCTGCGTACAGCGTGCTCCTGAACGGTGACAGCGTCGCCGATGCGTACCAGGTGCAAGGTTATCCGACGATGTACGTGATCGGCCGAGACGGCAAGATCGTCCACAAGGAGCGCGGCGCCCAGTCGGATGTTGCCCCGCGTCTGCTGCCCGTCATAGAGAGAGCCCTCGCTCAGCCAACGGTGAAAGCTCCCGGCGCGTAAGGCCGTCGCTCGCGGCGTGGCGGCGCGGACTGGCGACACTTTGGCGAGGGCCGGCCGGCGCTACTTGAGGCGCTCGCCCGTGCCTTTGTCGCTTGGCGGCCGCCTCGCTTGCAGAACACCTCGCTCGTCGACAATAATCTTCGTTCACCGTTGAACTTCTGGACGAAAGAACCTCACCGATGGCCAAAGGCGAATCGAAATCGTACGACCCCGCTTCCGTGCAGGAGCGGATCTTCAAGTTTTGGGAGGATGGCGGCTACTTTCATCCGCAGCCCGACGGCCGCCCGCGAGAGCGGCGATTCTGCATCATGATCCCGCTGCCCAACGTGACCGCCGCGTTGCACCTCGGCCACGCCCTCAACAATACGCTGCAAGATATTCTGACGCGATACAAGCGGATGCAGGGCTGCAACACCCTCTGGATGCTCGGCACCGATCACGCCGGCATCGCCACCCAGGCCATGGTCGAGAAGACCATCTTCGAACAGGAGAAGAAGAACCGTCACGATCTCGGCCGCGACGAGATGGTCCGCCGGATTTGGGAGTGGAAGAACAAGTTCGGCGGCAGGATCATCGAGCAGCTCAAGTTGATGGGCTGCTCCGGCGACTATCAGCGCGAGCGCTTCACCCTCGACGAAGGCTGCGCCAAGGCCGTGCGGCACACCTTCTTCAAGCTCTTCAAGGACGGCCTGATCTACCGCGGCAAGCGCCTGGTCAACTGGGACACGCAGCTAAAGACCGCCGTCGCCGACGACGAGGTCTATCACGAAGAGGTCAAGGGCCACTTCTATCACTTCAAGTACCCGGTGATTCCTCAGGGTAGCACCGGCGTCTCGCCGGTGTCCGGAGAGCCGCAGTTCGTCCATCTGGCGACGACCCGTCCCGAGACGATGCTCGGCGATACCGCCGTGGCGGTACACCCGGAGCCGGACAAGGCGATGGACGCGGCCGAGGCGGAACTCAAGCAGCGGTTGGCCGATGCCCCCGCCAAGGAGAAGCCCGATCTCCAGGCTCAACTCGACAACATCGCCGAGCGACGGACGACGGTCCTGCCGACGCTGCTCAAGCTCCGCGACATGGCCAAAGCCGGGCGGATGGTGATGCTGCCCCTGGTCAACCGCCCGATCCCGCTGATCTGCGACGAATGGGCCAAGCCGGAACTCGGCAGCGGCTGCGTGAAGATCACGCCAGCCCACGATCCAAACGACTACGAGGTCGGCCTGCGGCACAAACTGCCGATGGTCAGCGTGATGACCGAGGACGGCAAGGTTGCCCGCGTGGTCGAGCCGGACGGCACGGTCAACGCCAATTCCGCGAGATACGAGGGCCTGCGTTTCGCCACCAAGGGGCGGGAGAAAGTCGTCGAGGACATGCAGGCCGCCGGCCTGATCGAGCGAATCGAGGACCGCCTGATCGACATCGGTCACAGCGACCGCAGCAAGACGCAGATCGAGCCGTTCCTCAGCGATCAGTGGTTCGTGAAGATGGGCGATCTGCCGCCGAAGCACGCGGCGAAGATCGAGGGCCTGCGCGGTGCCAGCGGCTTGAATCAACTCGCCATCGACGCCGTGAAGCGCGGCGAGGTTCGCTTCTTCCCCGCTCGTTACGAGAGCGCCTACATCGACTGGCTCAGCGAGAAGCGCGACTGGTGCATCAGCCGCCAGCTCTGGTGGGGACACCGGATACCGATTTGGCGAAACCGAGTCCTCGATCTTCAAGAAGGTGGACCTCCTGGTGACTCGCTCGCCTGGGCTGGAGTTGAGCCTGTCTTTCGAGGAGGTGCCGAGCTCTTTAGCGAGGCGGAGAAACGAGCCGTTGCATATCAATGGCGACCAGATCCAGAACAGGAAGCTCTGTTCTTGGAGTGCTGCATCGCGCCTGGCAATCCAGAGATCGAGAAGAAACTACAGGATGAAGGCTTCGTTCAGGACCCCGACGTCCTCGACACCTGGTTCTCCTCCGCCCTCTGGCCGCACTCGACGCTCGGCTGGCCGGATGCGGAATACGAGTGGGACGCCGATGGTGATCGGGCGGCCGCACGGCCTGAAGGCCGTGGCTCTTTGTTGAGGTACTGGTATCCGACCAACGTGCTGATTACGGCGCGGGAGATCATCACGCTGTGGGTGGCGCGGATGGTGATGACCGGGCTGTACAACCTAGGGAAGGTGCCGTTCAGCGACGTGGTCATCCACTCCGTCATCCAGGACGGCCAAGGCCGCAAGATGAGCAAGACCCTGGGCAACGGCGTGGACCCGCAGGACATCATCGACGAGTACGGCGCCGACGCCCTGCGATTCACCCTGGCCGATCTGGCTACCGAGACGCAGGATATCCGCCTTCCGGTCAAGCCCAAGAAGCTGCCCGACGGTCGTAAGATCAATATCAGCGAGAAGTTCGAGAAAGGCCGCAACTTCTGCAACAAGCTCTGGCAGGCGGCCACCGGCTTCGTCATGCGGAACCTGGAGGGCTACGCCCCGGCCCCGTTGGACCCCGCCAAGTTGGCCCTGGAGGACCGTTGGATTCTCTCCCGGATGACGGCCTGTCTGGAGAAGCTGGACCAGGCCCTCGGCGGCTATCAGTTCAGCGCCGCCGCGGGGACGCTCTACTCGTTCATGTGGGACGAGTATTGCAGTTGGTACATCGAGATGAGCAAGCCGCGGCTGGCCGGCAGTGACAAGGCTGCGGCACAGCAGGTCCTCGTCCACGTCCTCGACCAGCTTGTGCGGATGCTGCACCCGCTGACGCCGTTCGTCACCGAGGCCCTCTGGCAGGAGTTGAACCAGGCGGCCCCGCAGCGCGGCCTGCGGACCGTGGCGACGCCGGGCCCCGCCCTGGTCGTCGCCGAGTGGCCGGCGCTCGACGCCGCCCTTCGCGACCAGACCGTCGAGGCGGAGATGGAGACGCTGCAAGCGATCGTCCGCGCCGTCCGCGACATCCGCACCGTGGTCAACGACTACCGCGGCAAGGCCAGGCTGCCCTCCATGCGCACGCTGCCTTCGGTAACCATCCGGGCCGACGCCGCGACGTGCCATATCCTTGACACTCATCGCGGCTTCATCACCCTGCTCGGCGGGTGCGACGCCGTGGAGTCCGGGCCGGAAAAGGACAAGCCTCACGGGGCGATGAGCCGCGTCACCGGTTCGGTGCAGGTCTTCGTACCGGTGAGCGAGTTGATAGACCTCTCGGCGGTAAAGAAGTCGGAGGAGGCCAAGCTGATCGACTTGCGTCAGGCGATCGAGCGGGCGGAGAGGCAGTTGGCCAATCCAAGTTTTGTCGAGCGGGCCGATCCGGAAGTGGTCGCGGCCACGCAGCAGAGGGCGAAAGAATTGTCAAGCCAGATCACGATGATCGAGCAGCACCTCGTTGACCTCACGTAAACGCCGTGTGGAAGCGGGTTTCCGGGCCGGTTGCTTTTCTGGAAGCGCGGTAGTAGGCTCAACGCCCGGTGTGCGGGGAGGTGCTCGCTGATGGAAGTGCGCATGGATCTGGCCAGGATCGTGATACACGATACCAGCGAGCAGCAGATCATCTTCCTGCGGGAACGCGACGGCGAACGGGAGTTTCCTATCGTCATCGGAGACGCCGAAGCCCTGGCCATTGATCGCCGGCTCAAAGGGTACAAACGGGCTCGTCCCATGACCCACGATTTGATGGCGGACGTCATCCAGAAACTGGGCGCCGAGGTCGAGAAAATTGTCGTTACCGACTTGAAAGACGGCACCTTCTACGCCAAACTCGTCCTCCGTTGCCGAAACGGGGAAATCGTCGAGATCGACTCTCGCCCGTCGGATGCGATTGCCCTGGGCGTGGCCAGCGCGGAAACCGCCATTTTCGTCAACGAGCACGTTTTGCGAGAGGTTTGCCGCTAGCGGCGAGCGGCCGACCGGAAGCGAGGCAAGCCGCATACAGGTTCGGAAGGAAAATGACTCAGGCGAACGACCGGTTCGGCATCGCACCTCGTTTCCCGGATCATTTGCGGGAGGCCATCCGATCATACCCTTGCACCGGCGGCGCCATCGGCACGACTCGCTGCCCCGGCGTCATCGACGTCATCGGCGGCATCGGAGAAGACAGCGGCTCGCTGGTCCTTACCGCCACGCTGGCCATCTCTTTCACCGTGTCTGCCTGGCAAATCGCGGACTCCGGTGTTCGTTTGCGGCTGGCCACCGAGGGGGGACACGGGCCGGTTCATGATTTCGAGCTCCCGCTGAGCGCTCTTGAGCAGGGACCGCCGACGGCGGACGGCTGCCGCCAAATGAACTGCGAGTGGGCGGCCCCTTCCTGCGCGGTGCTCCAACAGGCGGTCGCCGATGGGCTGCTCCCCCGTCCTGCCGCCGGTTTGATGATCTTGCTCCAATCCGACTTCCCCCCGGACGCCGACTTCGGCCAAACGTGCGTCCAGGCCGCCGCCACGCTGGACGTCGTCGGCAAGCTCCACAATGTGCAGACGGACCGCTTGCGCCAGGCCCGCGTCTGCGCCGACGCCGTGGGGCGTCTCACGGGTCTCCGCTCCCTCCGCACCGCCATGACGACGCTATGCGCCCCCGCCGGCGGCGCTTTGCTGCAGCTCCGCTTCCAGCCGCAATTGATCTGCCAGCCGCTCGAACTACCCCCGGGCATCCTCATCGTAGGCGCCCGGACGCGCCTGGCCAGGCCGACGACGCTCCAACGTCTCATCGAAACACGGACGTGCAGCGAGATGGGCAGACGCATGATTCTGGATCTTCAGCGGCTCGACGGGCTGCCCGTGGACGACCAGACCGCCCGCCTCTCCGCGGTCACACCGACGGAATACGTGGAGCGCTATCGAGATCGCATGCCTTCGAAGATCACCGGCAAGGCATTCCTGGCCAGGTTCGGCGAGGTTCGCGGCCTCGACGGGCGGCTGGAGCCCGACGAGGTATACAAGGTCAGGTCTCGCGCCGAGCACCATATCTATGAAAACCGTCGGGTCCACGAGTTCGCCGCCGACATCGTTCGGGCCAGACGCAACGGAGCTACCGAAGCCTTGGTACACGCCGGCGAATTGATGTACGCCTCGCATTGGAGCCACAGCCAGCGCTGCGGCATCGGCGGAGTGGAGCCCGATCTACTCGCCGGGGCCATCCGCAAGCACGGCCCCGCCGACGGGCTATACGGCGCCAAGGTCACCGCCGGCGGCGCGGGCGGCGAGATGGTCGTGCTCATGCGCGACACTCCCCAAGCCAAGGCGGCGCTAGCCGACGCCGTTACCAAGGCCGAGAATGCCGGCAGCCGCAAGATTCACACTTGGAGCGGTTCGCTGCCGGGCGCGGATCATTTCGAGTCGCCGACGCTCAACGATTCGCTTGAACCTGTTACCGTTTAGTAGTGTTCGATTCTCAAGGCCTTCTTCGTTCGATGAGTCACCGTCTGCGCCGATGCTCCGACTTGCCCGCGCCGCACCATGCGGGCGGAGGTCGGATTCGGCGACGCGCTGCAAGCCGGCGTCTTTTGGGCGACCGTCAGAAGGTGCCGACTATGGAAGACGCGTCAACCGCGGCGGGGAGGAATGCCCGGGCTCGCCGCCTAGTAATTATGGGACCAATGCGGTGTAGATGGTTGACTGTAAGTGGTTTATCAAGTGCTGGTTACATTCGCAGCAGGGCGTCTACTTGACGGTCCAGAAACCCAGATTACATTCATCGTCGCCTGAGCTGCCACGCGGCGGCGGGGGCTCCGCCAGAAGCTGTCACCAATGTAACAGGCGGGGCAAGTTTCCACTTGACAGCGCCGATGAGTAAGCTATGCTACGTTGCTCGCCTCGGGTTGAGTCTTGAGGCGGGACACGATGGGCACGGCGGTTAGCAGGCCTGCCCGGTTCTTTGACAAGTGAACAGAGATCGCCGCGAGAATGTGGGGTTCGCCGTTGGCTGCAATCCACGGAGAACTCGATCCAAGCGGTCGAAGCGACATAGATCGCCGGACCGCATGGTGTGATTGCCGGCTCGCCTTCGGCGAGTCGGCAAGCTCGAACATTCTCGTATGCAGACGAGCGTTTGAGCCTTTGTCGTGTTCCGACGTTGGTCGGGGCACGCGTCAATTCGCAGAACCTTCGGGGCGGGCGACCGTCTCGGTTGTTCAACGAATAAAAAAGCGAAGAGTTTGATCCTGGCTCAGAACGAACGCTGGCGGCGTGGCTAAGACATGCAA